>UQCL01000005.1 GCA_900539505.1 uncultured Campylobacter sp.
GACGATATACGATAATTAGTGTTGAAAAGCGCCAAAATCCCCATAGTTTTAGATATTTTATATTGAAAACTATAATTTTCAAGTAAAAATTCAATACGAAATTCAAGTATAATTATATGAATAATTTCATGTATTTTTGATTCATTCGGCGCTTATTTGGAAGAACTTTTTATAACTATAGATTTAGCGTGACTTCAAATGAAATCAACAGGACGAGATATGTTTTTGCAAGAATGAAATAGGAGATAAATATCTAAATTGGGCAGAAATAAAATTTTGCTTATAGCAAGGAGTTAAATTTAAAATATGGAAAGTTTTGCGCCCAGAAAACGCTCTCTTCTATTCAATAACCAGGCGCATTAAATACATATCCTCGCCGTCGATTACGCTGATTTCGGAGCTTTTGCAGCGAGGGCAAGAAAAGTCGTTCTGTGCCAAATCTCCGCTAAAACCGCAGTTTTTGCATTTTACGACGATCTCTTGGGTATGGATGACGAGATCTGCATTTTCGCAGACGGTGCCTGCGCGAAAGACTTCGTAGCAGTTTTGCAGATAATGCGCTTCCACGCCGCTTAGTCGCCCTATTTTTACGTGCAGTTCCCTTATCTGCGGACTTTTTGCGCTAGATATATCACGGGACGCCTGCGGATTTGTATCAAAGTTTTCAGTAAAATCGCCTTTTTTGTCGTTCGAGTCCATATTCGCAATGCCCCTATTTTCGGCATTCTTGGTGTCTATTATGTCGGTATTTGCAGAGTCTGTATTTCTAGCGGTATCGGCAATATCACAGCGATTTTTATCGCCCTGCTCGGCCGCGCCTTTTTTCTTTGCTTTTTCAGCGTTTAGCGCCTTTTCACATAGCGCCACAAGATCCGCTACGATCGATAGTTCATGCATTTTTCCCTCTAAATTTTACGGCCGCGCCGTATTTTATGCGAAATTTTGTTGTAATTTAAAAATGCGCCTGAAATTTAGGCTTAAATTTGCCGAATTTGCACGAAAATTTAACAAATCCTCGGCAGTAGCTCGCCCTTTGGAAGTTCCAAAAATCGCTGCGAGCCATAGGCGTTTTGCAAAATCACTCGCCCTTTTGTAGCATAGGGAGCTTGAAATTGTTCCGCCCTATTTTCTGACGCCGCGTGTATATCGTTTGCACCCGTAGATTCGTCCTGCGTATCAAGTCTAAGCGTTAAAGCGCCCTTAAATTCGCCTTTGTCGTGCCCTGCTTCGCGTACCTCACCGATGATTGCGGCATTTGCGTCAAATTCGCGCAGTATCTCAAGCGCCCGATCCGCCTCGGCGTCATCTTCTACGATCGCTACGAACGTGCCTTCGTTTGCAAGCTCGTACGGCTCGAAGCCTAGCAGTTCGCACACACCCACTACTTCGTCGCTGATTTTGATATCCTCTTCGCGCACCAAAAATTCAAGCCCACTAGAGCTTGCAAATTCATTCAGAACCGCGCTGAGCCCGCCGCGCGTCGCATCTCGCATCGCATGGATCTTCACGCCTTGCAAGATCAGCTTTTCGACCGCAGCGCAAAGCGGTTTGCAGTCGCTTTGCAGCTCGCTGCTTAGCGCGATCTCGTCGCGCGCCGCGAGTATCACTGCTCCGTGTCGCCCGATGTCGCCGCTAAGCAGGATTTTTGCGCCCGCTTTGATGTTTTGCACGCGCGCAGGTCGCAAAACACGGCCGATACCGCTAGTGTTGATGAAAATTTTATCGCATTTGCCGCGCGGCACAACCTTTGTATCGCCGCAAACGATACGAACGCCGCAGCTTCGCGCGGTGCTCGCCATCGAGTCCAGGATGCGTCGCAGCTCGCTTAGGCTAAGCCCCTCCTCGATGATGAGCGCGCAGCTTAAAAACAGCGGCTTGGAGCCTACCATCGCAAGGTCGTTGACGGTGCCGCAAACGGCGATCTTGCCAATGTCGCCGCCCTTAAAAAACAGCGGCGTGACCACGAAACTATCGGTGCTGAAAGCTAACTCGCTGCCGAAGCTCGCTAAATTCAAAGCGGAGTTCGCCGCGCGATCAAAACCCGCCCCGGCGTCTAAATTTAGATCGTCTAAATTTAAATTTAGTATCGCGCTGTCGTTGTTGGCGCGCAAAATTTCATTATCAAACGCCGCAAAGATCGTCTCGTTGATGAGTTTATTCATCTCCTCGCCACCGCCGCCGTGGCTTAAAAGTATAGTTTCGTTCAAATTTTTCCTTTTTATTTGGTTTTAAATTCGGTTTTAAAATTTAAAGCCCGTATTTCGCAGCCGAACAAGCCGTACCGCTACGGCGCCGCGCAAAATTTTAAAGCAAATTTAGCGCAACGTTTTTCTTCGGTTAAAATTTTAAAGTACGACTTGTTTTAAAATTTACGCTTTGTTAGCGGATACCGCGCGCAAAATTTAGCCCGCGTTTTTGACGTCGCCGTATTTAAAATACGCCGCGCATGCGCCTTCGCTTGAGACCATGCACGATCCTATCGGGTTTTGCGGCGTGCAGTGCTTGCCGAAGACCTTGCAATCATATGGGCTTTTTTTGCCGCGCAAAATTTCGCCGCAGATACAGGCCTTGCTCTCAGGAGCGCTCTGTACGCTGCAATCAAACTGCACCCTGGCATCCAGTGCCGCGTACTGCGGGCGCAACTTCATGCCGCTTTTTGGAATTTCGCCGAGCCCTCGCCACGGAAAATCGCAAATTTCAAAATATTTATCTATTAAATTTTGCGCTTTTTGGTTGCCGCCCTCTTTTACGACGCGCTCGTATTCGTTGAAAACCTCGTGGGTGCCGGCGTTTTGCTGCTCCACCAAATTTAGCACGCCCGCCATTATGTCAAGCGGCTCAAATCCGCTTACGGCGATCGGTTTTTTGTAATCCCGCGCGATGCTCTCGTAGACCTTCGCGCCGGTGATCACGCTTACGTGGCTAGGCCCTAAAAACGCGTCTATTTGCACGTCTGCATCGTCTAAGATCGCTCGCACGGGCGCGGGCACCGTGACGTGATTGATGTGAAAAAAGAGATTTTTTAGCCCCAAACTCAGCGCTTTATCGATCAGCACGGCGCTCATCGGCGTCGTAGTCTCAAAGCCGATCGCAAAAAATATCACCGTTTTTTGCGGATTTTCCTGCGCGATCTTTATGCAATCAAGCGGGCTATAAAGCGCTCTGATGTCGTGCCCCTCACTGCGCAGCTTCTGCAAGCTGGTGCGAGAGCCCGGTACGCGCAGCATGTCTGCTAGAGTGCAAAAAATACTCTGCGGCATCGCGGCGAGCTTGATGGCCTCGTCGATGCGACTGCGCGGCATCACGCACACCGGACAGCCGGGACCGTGGATAAATTTAATATTTTTGCCGACCAGGCTAGGAAGGCCGAATTTCATGATCGAGTGCGTGTGTCCGCCGCAAATCTCCATAATATTTAGCGGCTTTTTGCTTTTAGAAATTATCAGCTTACTAAGCGCTAAAATCAGCTCCTTATCCCTAAAATCCTTGATTAGATCCATTATTTACCTTAAATTTTACAGGTTTGCAAGCGTTTTAGTTTTCTGCGCCGGTTTTCGGCTCCATGCTTTCGTACACAGAGCCCTCTTCCGCCCTCATCTGCTTTGCGATCTGCTCGTAAATTTCGATACTCTCCTTCGCTCGCTGCGTATCGATCTTCTCCATCGCAAAGCCCACGTGGATCAGCACGTACTCCCCGACGGTCGCTGGCTCTGGAAGTAGATCCAAGCTCACGCCGCGGCGCACGCCCAGAGTCTCCACGGTCGCGAAATTATTTTCGTCGATCGAGATGATTTTTGAAGGGATTGAAAGACACATTAACGAAATTCCTTCTTGTATTGTAGGAATTTCAGCCATTTCTCCACGCCCTCGCCGCTTTTGCTATCAAGCGCGATGACGTCGGCTTTTGGGTTGAGTTTATGCACTTCGCGCACTACTTCATCCATATCGAAGTCAAAATGCGGTAGCAGCGCGGTTTTAGTGATTACGACGCAGTCTGCGCGACGAAATATCACGGGGTATTTTGCGATTTTATCGCTGCCCTCGGGCACGCTTAGAAGCACCACGTTCAGGTGCGCGCCCACGTCGAATGCCGCCGGGCAGACGAGGTTTCCGACGTTTTCTATGAAAACCAGATCCAAATTTTTAGTATCGATATGATGAAGCCCCTCGTGAACCATAAAGGCGTCCAGATGGCAGGTCTCGCCGGTGCTGATCTGATGGGCCTGCGCGCCCGCTTTTATGATGCGATCGGCGTCGCGGTTAGTCTCTAGATCGCCCTCGATGACGCCGATTTTAAATTTGCCACTTTTGATAGTGGTCTCAAGTAGCGTCGTCTTGCCGCTACCGGGGCTACTCATCAAATTTAGACATAAAATTTTATCCTCGTCAAAATGAGCTCTGTTGTGAGCGGCCTCCTCGTCGTTGGCGCTTAAAATTTTACTCATCACCTCGATTGTCTTGGCGTCGCTAATAGCGACATTTGCGTGGACGTGATCGTGCGCGTCGTGCTCGTGATCGATCCCCGCCTCGTGCATATGAGCGTGGGAGTGGACGGTGCCGTCCGCGTGGGTATGGAGATGCTCGTGCGAATGAGCACCCGTCTCGTGAGTATGGCCTACTGAACAGCCGCAATCTTTACACATTTTTTATCCTTGGAAAATAAATTTTGCGCGTAAAATACCACGTTTTTGCTTTAAACGGCGTAAATTTGATAAATTTTATATCGAAGTGCAAAATTTTATGAAATTTAATGAGGCTTGAAATTTACGCGCTTTGTTTTCGTCTAAATTTCGTGCGCTGTTTGCGAAGGCTCGACACAAAATTTTAAAGCTCACGGCAAAGGCGCTACTTTAAATTTTATCGCCTGCTCGCAGATTGTAAAGCCGCACGCCCTAAATTTAGGCATTACGCGGCTTTATAGCGGCTTAAAACAATACAAAGGTTGCCGCAAAATTAAATGCGGAATTTAAAAAGCTTGCGAGCGGATTTTATCCGGCGCTCTACAATCTCGCGCATGCTCTTCGGCGTGGCGAACATCAACGCGGCGGTCGTTTTCATATCGATTTTACGCTAGCTCGGCTTTACAAATACTGCACAAAAGCGCGGCTCCTTATAAAATTTAGTCGCGAGCTGCTGCGCCGGTTTCGTGCCTGTGCGTAAATTTAAACCCGCGGCAAGAATGCTTTTTGATTAAAATTTAAAAATTTTGCGCTTTCGTTTGCCGCGTAAATTTAAACAAATTTTATTTGCACGCCTTGCGCAGCCGCCCTACCCGAATTTGCTACTTGAACTCAAAATCGCGCTGCACAACTCGCAAAAAAGTCGCGCCACAGCTGCGTTTAAATTTAAAGGCGCATAAATTTAGCGCGACGCGCTGTTTTCAAAAACATGCAAAAGCCCTACGCTTCGGTGATAACCGCCTTTACGAGCTTGGAAAATTTCACCCCTTTTAGCGCGCCGATTTTGGCGCTGAGCCGCTCGATCTTTGAAATTTTATCTCGCATCGTGATCTCCTCGAAACAGTGGCGCTCGTCGATGTGGAAGTGGCTAGTACTGACGATGGTGACGTTTGCGTGGTGCTCGATCTCTACGAGCTGCTCGATCAGATCGCTTTGGTGATGATCATACGCGATGCAAAGCACGCCCACGCAGTCCTCGTCGCCATCTCCGTGAAGCACGCCCTCGACCATCTTTTCGCGTATGAGATCGCGGATAAACTCGCTGCGGCTTAGGTATTGCTTGGCGCGCACCATCTCATCGAGATCCTCAAAAAGCTTCGTCGGCAGTGAAATGCTAAATCTTACGGCGCTCTCTTTTTCCTCTTTTTTCATAGTTTCCCCTTATTTAGCGTATTTCGAACGTAATTTTACCGAAATTCCGCTCAAATAGTAAGAATTTTGCGCTAATTTGGCTTATTCTTTAAAATTTAAAGCTCCAAGGCACCGCGCTTATTTTGAAATTTTGCTCGCAGTTTCGCGTTGTATTTTAGTACTAGCGCGATGAAATTTACCGGTGCTACGTTATTTTAAATTCTACCGCGAGCTTGCGTCCAAATTTTAAGAGTCAGGCGCTAAATAGCGTCTTAGCTTGGGATTTGCGCAGTATCTAGCCACGCGCCGCGGTAGAATTTTACATCGATTGCCATAGCAGTGCGCCGTAATGCTATGGCAGACAACGGCGCGCCGTTAAATTTTAAAATTTTAACGTTTCGGTTGCGACATATGAAGACGGCAAGGCGTAAATTTGTTCGCTGATTTTGCAATTTTAGAAAAGCTAGCTGCGTGATTTTATCGCCGTAGCGTTAGAATTTACGCAAAGCGCAGGCAGGGCGCAGAGTTCATTAAATTTAGCGGTGAGATGAAACTAGTAAATTTTACAAAGAGCGAGCTTAACGGCTATAATTGCGTTTTTTGTGGACAAGTTTAGCGCGAAATTTCGCTTAAATATGCCGCGAGCTGCCCGTATGCCATGCCGCTGTCGTTGCAAGGAACGGTGCGATTTAGATGAAATTTTATCCCTCGCTCGCGCAGCTTCGCGCACGTAAGATTTAGAAGCGTGGCGTTTTGAAAGACTCCGCCGCTTAGCACGACCTCGAGCCCGAAGCCCTCCGCAAACTCCGCGATGAAATTTGCGATGGCGTTTATAAATTTCGTCGCGACCAAGCGCGGCTCATCGCTCAAAGCCTGCAAAAACGCCTCTTCGTAATCGATCACATAGCATTCGCCGCCAAAGCCCCGCGGCGCCTCGCCATCTGAGGAATTTGCCGCGGCGTTTGATATGGAATTCGCCACAGAATTTGCCGCACTCATTGATGAATCATAATTTATCTCGTTCGTGGAATTTAAACCCCAAGTGCTTGCTAAATTCGGAGCATAGGCGAAATTTTGCTCGGCATTGTAGACCTCAGAATTTGATACAGAATTTTCCGCCTTGCCCGCTGCACTGCAAACGCTCGCGGCATTCGCGGCTGTAAATCTTTCGCCGCTTGCAAAATTGGTCGGACAATTATTGTAATCTATCGCGCCGCTAAAATTTTCCGCTACGCTCGCCGCGCCATCGGTAGAATTTCCCGTGCAGACGCTGCTGCTGTCATTACGCTCTGCGCTGCGGATAGAATTTTTTGCGGCGACAAATTTCTCGCTCGGGCTTGCTACGCCGCCGACATGGCTTTTATCGCTCAAAACCTCTACCCCATTTGCCCTTTTTAGCGCGAACCTGTAACTCTGTTCGCAGCCCTGGATGTATAGGTTCTCAAGTCGCATGCCCGCTTCGCCGTCGAAGCTGACGGCTCGCAGGTCGCAGATCACCGCGGCAAACGCGTCGAACAGCCGCCCTAGCGAGCTTGAGCGGACGGCACGCGGCGCGATTTTTTCTAAATTTGCGACTTCGCTCGCGCTAAATTTTGCCAAAAACTCGCGCGCAGCGCCCTTTGCGTTAAATTTAAACACGAGTGCGAGCGCAAGTTTGTAGATATTTTTGATCGCGCTCTCGCCGCCGATAAGCGCGATTTCATCAAATTTCGCCACGCGACGGTAGCCGCGCGGATCAAACAACATCACCTCGCCGCCCCAGATCGTGCCGTCCGTACCGTAGCCGGTGCCGTCGAAGCAGAAGCCGAGGTATTTTTTGCCACTAAAAAGAAGATCGTTTTGCGCTAGATTCGACACCAGATGCGCGAAATGATGCTGGTAGCGAACCACGGAGTATCCGCGCTGCTCGAAAAAACGCGTGTGTGAAAACTGCGGGTGCAAATCCGCGATGACGGCGTCGAACTTCAGCTCGTAGGCGCGCACGAACATATCCAAAAGCGCGAAAAATCGCTCATTCGTGGCGACGTTTTTAAGATCGCCGATGTAGGGCGAGATGAAAATTTGCCCGTCTTTGTAGATCGCGAACTCATTTTTAAGCTCCGCTCCGAGCGCTAGGAAAGTGCCTTTGAGCTGGAATTTGCTAGGGAAAATTTTTGGATTCATTCCGCGAGATGTTCGCAAAAACAGAGCGCGATTTAAAATTCCGCTCGCTTGATCATTCGCGCTTTTGAAATCTAACGCTGCGACGCCGTTTTTAAAATTTAATGTTGTGTCCTGGCTGCCTGGGGTCGCGTCTCGCTTGCTATTTGAGGTCACAAAGCGCTCGCTATCCGGGACTGCGATATTATGCTTGACTTCGCTTGACGCCGCTACGTCGCTTTTTAAATTTGAAGGTGCGGCGCCAAATTTATCGCTCAATGTTGCCGCGCCCTGCTCGCCTTTTGCTTTTTTAAAATTTTTCGCGTTCTCGGGGCTGCGGCGCTTCATATCAATCAATGTCGTGCCGTTTTTAAAATTTAAAGATGCACCGTCGCGTTCATCGTTTGATGCCACGACGTCGCGCCCGTCATCCGAGAACGCGTCGCAACTATCTATCGCCGCATCGGTGCTTTCATAGGCTATCGTCGCATCGCAGATGCTACCTAGCGCCGCGCTTTCTTGCTCGTTTTTTGCTTTTTCGGATAAATTTTGCGAATTTTTTAGCTCGCAAACGGCTACTTGCGAGCTTTGCAGACCTTCACTCGGATCACGCTTCGAGCCTTGCTTGGAATTTGTCCGTTTCAGATCATCGCTTTTCGAGTTTGACGTATTTTCATTCGGCTGCCGCTTTATAATCACGTTCAAATCGGACTTCGTATCGATCGAGGGAAGCGACATAGCATGCGGTGCTTCAAAATTTTGCGCCATATTCTCGCTGTGAGCCCGGGTCTCAAGCGTGTATATATCGTGCGTGCGATCGTTTGCCTTCGCGCTTGCAGCTTCTTTTTTAAATTCCTGCAAAAACGCGATGCTATCGTCGCTCGGAGTTAAAATTTCGCGATTATTGTCCAGGTAAAACGAGATGACGCCGTCCAGCTTCTCGCGCAGCTGCTCGGCGTTAAAAATAATGGGCTCGCCGCTAATGTTGGCGCTTGTGGCGACGATCGGGCGATCAAAGTATTCAAAAAGCAGCAAATGCACGCCGGTATTGGCTAGGAAAATGCCGATTTTATTAAGGTTCGGCGCCACGCTTGGAGCGATAAAAATCGCGCCCGCCTTAAAAATCGCCGAAAAGCTCGCGGGTAAACGCACGAAATCGCCCCCGTTATCGGAATATGCGCCGTGCTCCTCCGCCACACACGCCTGCGCAGAGCATGAGTCTTGCAAATTTATCGTCTGTTGCGGACTCGGCTCGCACGCCGCGCGCTGCGAGTCTACTCTATCCTCAGTATGTCGCAAGCCCTGCATATTCGCCAAATTTTGCGAAATAGACTCGTCCGTCGCAAGCCAAGAATCAGACTTCTTCGCCGCGCATTGCGAGTCTTGACTATCCGCTGCGGACTGTAAATTTAACTCATTAGCTGTATGTCGCAGCTTTAGCTCGCCTTCTGTTTGCGGCGAGTTCAAATTTTTAGCCTCGTACTGCGAACCAGACCCATTCGATGCGCGTCCTAGCTCGTTTTCTGCGCTCCGCGAGCTAGATTTGTCTGCAACCGACGCATCGCAGGCGAAATTACGGCGCGCCGTTTTGCTAAAAATTTGCGCACTCTTTAACCCGCCTTGCTCCGCGAAAACTTCAGCATTTTGCGTGCTAAAATTTTGCGCTGCGAAATTGCGTAAATTTTGTAATGCAGAGCCCTGCCCTTGCGCCGCCTCTTCTTGCTCGCCCACAAATCTGGGCGATATAGGATTTTTGCCTTGCGTCTTTAAATTTTGCGCGCCGAAATCCACTGCAAAGCCCGTCAGCGTGCGCCAAGAAAACTCACGCTTTTTTAAAATCACGATCGGCTTGACGTTGCAATCTATCAGCGCCTCCTCTTCTGCGCTTAAGCTCGCTGTGCGGTATGCCTGCGCTGCGTCGCGACACATGATCGCAAAGGGCTTACTCGGGCGCTTTTTTAGCGTTCGCAGCATGCGTACCGCGCGCTCGTTCGTCGCATCGCAAACGATATGAAAGCCGCCCATCCCCTTGATCGCGCCGATCTGTCCACGCCGCAAAAGCTCCGCCGTGCGCGCTATCGCATCCTCGCCGCTTGATAAAATTTCGCCGTCCGCGCCGCATAAAAACAGCTGCGGGCCGCAGTGCGGGCAGGAGATTGGCTCGGCGTGATAGCGGCGCGTGAGCGGGTCCGTGTATTCGCCGCGGCAGAACTCGCACATCTCAAACGCCCTCATCGTGGTATTTGCGCGGTCATACGGCAGCGCGGCGATGATGCTAAGGCGCGGGCCGCAATCCGTGCAGTTGATAAATGGGTAGTGAAAGCGCGGATTTTGGGGGTCGTAAAACTCTTTTTTGCACTGATCGCAGATCGCAAAATCGGGCAAAATCGGATTAAATTTACGTCCTTCCTTGGACTGCGTGATCTTAAAATCAGTAAAATTCTGCGTAAAATATTGCGTATTTAGATCGGTGCGGATGATCCTATCGATTCGGCAAAGCGGCGGCGCTTCGCTGCGAAGTCGCTGCTCGAAAATTTTTAAAATTTCTTCTTCGCGCGGATCTTGCTCGGCGCTTTGCGGATTGCGTTTAAAGCCCTGCAAATCCCACTTCGCATCTTGCAAGTCGCGCTTAGTATTTTGCAAGCCTTGCGACGATTCATTCTGCGACATACCGTGCTGCTGCGACGAATTTTGCACGATGAAATTTTGATCCGACGAAGCGGGCAAAATGGGGCCCTGCTCGTTTAGATCGGTCTTGAATAGGTTTGGTAAAAATTTCTCGCTCGCCGCGGCTTGCAAATTGCTCGTCAAATCATGCGGTAAGCTCGTCAAATCAGACACGCCAGCTAAACCATTCGCCAAATCGCGCGGCAAGCCGGTCAAATCATTTGACGAGTTCGGTGCGCTCTGCGGCGAAAAGGAGCTCTCGTTTAAATTTGAACTTGCAAAATTTAGTGATGAGCTTGCGGTCTCGTTAGAATCCGACTCGGTAGAATTTAAAGACCGAGCAGCCGATGGCGATATTTTCTGCGCTTGAATTTCGTTGGAATTTGGCTCATCTAAATTTAAAGGGGCGGAATTTTTATCAATCAAGCCTTTTTGCGGCTCGAAAAGGTCTGCGCAAACGATGATTTTAACGCCCTCGCCGTCGTTATAAACCTCGCCTTTCAGCCCCAAATCCACGGCGAGCTTGTAGACGAACGGGCGAAACCCGACCCCCTGCACCGCTCCGAAAACCTCAAATTTAGCCGCTTTCATGTATGTGCTTTCATAAATTGCGCGCCGCAGGAGCTGTTTTGCGAGCAAAATGCGCTCGCGGCGGGCGGACAAAGCGTCCCAGACGCTGCAAAATATGATCTAAATTTAATAAAATTTGATACTACAAGCTCGCCGCGTCTGCCGATTTTTTGGAATTTTGCGCAAATTATAGCGCTAAGCTTAGCCCGTATGGCACAGCTATCGGCACCGCAATGCCCACGCAACTCGCTGTTTTGTGGATAAGACTTAGGAATTTTGCCAAAAATACGCATATATGCCCGACCTAGCGAGCTTGAAGCGCAAAGCTGTCGCTAAAGCTCGCGTCAAAATTTTTGCAAAGCTTAAGCATTAAATCCGTAAATTTGCGCCCGCCAAACATCGCGCCGCCGAAGATCAAAACGTCAAAATCCTCTTTGCGCTCATCCGCCAGATCGCTTAAAAAATAGCCCAAACTATCAAAAAATCCGAACGCAAACAGCTTTTCATTGGCGCCTGCGAGCGCATAGCTCATCGCCGAGTGCAAAATTTTATCCGCTTGCACGCAGCCGTGCTCATCGGTGCAAAAATCGAGTCGCACCCCTTTGCCGCCCGCAAAATCCTCCGCAGCCGCCATCAAAAACGCCGCATCGCGCCCCCATATAAGCTGTGCGGCGACGCTAAAGATGGTGTGAAATCCCGCGTTTGCGCTTTTTAAAATTTCATCGATTTTTGCGGCGTTTACGTTAAATTTGGCGCTGAAATTTTCAAGCAGCTTCGCGCCCGTTTCGTCCGCGCAAATTTGAGCCTTAAGCTCGTCGAAGCTGCGCGGCAGATTAAATTTCAGCAGAATTTTTTTAGAGCTTTCGCCATAAATTGCGATCTCATCGTCCGTACCCACGCCCAAAAAGCAGCGCAAAACGCGTTTTTTGGAGTCGTTCAAAATCCCCTTCTCGCGGCACGTAAGCGCAAAAAGAGCGGAGTTTTTGTCGTTTGAGTTTTTCAGATAAGAGCTTGCGCTGCCGCTTAAAAAATCCTCGTTTTGCACCATCAAAAAGCCGTTTTGAAGCGGCGCGACTTTAAAAATTTGATCTTTTTGCGCCGCATTTTCGCATTTTGCGCTTAAAAAATAAATCCCGTCGCTTGCCAAAGCGCGCCCCAGCGCAAACACGAATATGTCGCCCGCAAGCTTTACGTCAAAAAATTTAGGCGCATCCTCGTGGTTTTTTCTAAAGATCGCATTGGTTTTTAGGCTTATGAGCGGCTTTTCGAAGGCTGCGAGAGCGATTTTGCTCTTTTCATCGCTCACAAAAATCCCATCCAGCGCGCCCACTCCCGCGGCTATCAAAAAATCGGCGCTAAAATCCACGTCCGCCTTGAGCGTGAAAGTTGCGCCGCTGCGCTTAATCTGCACCTGCTGAGCATGAAATAAGTTTATGCGGCAAAACTCCAGTAAGCAAGCAAAATTCTCCCTGCATACCGCTTCAAATTTTCCCTCATGAAGCACGCTAGCGCTGCTTATTATTCCGAATTCATTTTGAGACGGCTCGGCGTGAGCGAGGTATTCCTTCATCACTCGCGGAGTGAAATTATTAAATTTAGCCGCGCTATGGGCGTTTGAAATTTCATCCTCTAAAAATTTGCTTAAATCGCCCGAGAAAGTATCTTCAAACATGCCGTTAAATTTCAGCGTTTTCGCTTCGGCGCCGCCCTCGTCCACCACGCGCACGGAGGATTTTGCCAAAAATATGGAGTTTGGAATCAGAGGCATCGCCTCGTCGCTAAATTTTAAAATTTCATCCTCGCTGCCGCGCATGAAAAGGCTTATTAAGCTCGCCTCTTTTTTCAGGCAAAACTCAAGTGCGCTTTTGCGAGCATAAAACAGCAAGAAGTGCGCTATCAGCGCGTTTTCATTAAGGTAGTTAAACTCATATGCTACTATCATCTCGCCCCCTTTTTGCAAATCGATCCGCGATGTCTTGGGCGCTAAGATCGGCGATTTTTTCATGCGCGAAACCAAGATCCGATAGGTGCTTAAGCGCCGTTTTTTCCATGATTTTTGAGGACTCTAATATCACGGAGCTTAGCTTAAAGCTCGCCTCCTCGATGCGCCGCGGCACGACAGCTAAAATTTTAACGTGAGGCAGATCACCGCAAAGATCCATCATCTGCAGGGTTTGAAGCATTTCGACCTCGTGTGCCGAACCGCTCCAGCTGATCTGCTTGGGCATTGCGTAGTAATCGAAAAAATACACCTCGCCGCCCTCTGCGCCGTCCGCGTCTATACAATCTACGAGCAAAATTTCATCAAATTCCGCCATCGTATGCATCAAAAAGCTAGCCAAAGTCCCGCCGTCGATAAAGCGAATCTGATCCGCGCTACTGCTCGGCGCGGCTGAATTTACGGCGACAAAGTCCGCATTGATAGAGCTTTGCGCTACGGAATTTATGACGGAATTTTGCAAAGCAGAATTTGAAGCGAAATTCTGCTTTGCGGAATGTTCTGGAGTAGAATTTCGGTCTAAATTTACTGCTGCGAAATTCTGCTCGGAGATAAAATTTTCATCCGCAAAATTTTGCAAGTGGTCGCGCTCTATGGAATTTTGCGAGGTAGAATTTTGTATCGCAGATACTTGGGCAGAATTTTGCATAAAATTCTGCGCCATTAAATTCTCGTCCGCCATAAAATTTCGTGCGGCGGTTTTAGGATAAAATTTATAGTTCTGCGCGAGCGCGCGGACGAAGTGCACGCCTATGCCCTCGTCCGCGTAGATGACGTTGCCGATACCCAGTACCAGCACCCTCAAGCGTGCTCTTCCTTTTTAAATTTATAGCCGCTTACGATCGCATCCATCGCACCGTCCCTGCCCTTGACGGCGTTAAAGACCGCCATATAGACGTGGATCGGCACGAAGATTATGATGATATTCATGCAAAGATGATGTATCATTCGCACTTCGCTTAGACCGCCCATCGCAGCTTCCAGCGGGCGTAAGAGCCCGTATAGCGCGCCGCCTAACCCCTCGTGATAGACGTGAACGTATAGAATCATTCCGGTTAGGCAGATTACGAATAGCACTAGATAAAAGCCCAAATAGGAGATGAACTGTAGCGGGTTGTAAACGCCGCGAAGATGCGGGTGCTCGCCCAAAAAGATATAGTATTTGATCTGAGCGATCCAGACGCGCGGGCTAAAAAAATCCTTGATGCTTAAAAGCTCTTTTCTGCTCTTTTTATCGAAGAAGAAAAGATAAGTTTTAAAGATCGCCGCGCCGATCATCGCAAAGCCGAAGATCAGATGCACGAATCTAAATTTAGCCTGCATGAAAAGCACCGGCTCGGGATTAATCTCGGGCGCGGTGAAAACAAAGGCGATGTAATATCCGGTGATCACCAAAAGCGTAATGCAAAGCGCACGCAGCCAGTGCGTGAGCCTAAGACCGATTGAGAACTCGTATTCCGCAAATCTTTTTTTCATCGTTTATCCTTTGCTGGGATCTACCCTATAGCAGCCAAGCTCCGCCCCTTTAGCGTCCATTACGTGCACGGCGCAGGCGATGCAAGGATCGAATGAATGGATGCGGCGGATAATCTCTAGCGGCTTGGAAAGATCGGCAAGCTTAAGTCCGATCAAGCAGGATTCATAAGCGCCCATAGCGCCGTCTTTATCCTTTGGCGTGGCGTTCCAAGTAGACGGCACGACCGCCTGCCAGTTTTTGATGACGCCCTTTTCGATCCTGCACCAGTGGCTAAGTGCGCCGCGCGGCACATGACCGATATAGCGACCTTTGTACTCTTTGGAGTTATCGATTACATATTTTGCGCAGGTCTGCGTATCGCCGCTTTTAATGTTTGCGATCAAATTTTCTAGCGCGATCAGTCCGTTGTCGGCTACGACTTTAGCCTCGATCATACGGCACGCCGTTCGTCCAAGCGTCGAAAATACCGCCTCAAGCGGCAAGCCGGCGTCTTTTAGGAATTGATCCACGACCTTTACTACGCGCTCGTTTTTCTTGGCGTAATTTACCACGATATTTGCAAGCGGTCCTACTTGAAGCGGCTTGCCGTCGTATCGCGGAGCCTTGATCCAGGTGTATTTGCCCTGGGTATCGAGCACCTTCGTATGCGCTTCTTTGCCGTGCGCATCAATGCTTTGTCCGTCCTTAAGGCCCGTATAATTCGGTTCTTGCTCGCCGTCGTAAGGATGAAGCGCCGCATTGTTTTTATACCACGCATGCGTTGCCTCCTCGGTAATCTTGTTCTCATCAAGCTCCAAAACCTTGCTAATATCGCCGTTCATAATCATGCCGCTTTGAAATAGCCATTCGTTCTTTGAAAGCTGAAATTCTTGATGAGTCCATAAATTTGCCACGCCGATATCATTTAGCACGCTAGGCTCGTTGCCGTAAGCTTTGGCGGCCATTACGAGATCAGGATAGTAGGCGCGATTTACAAAGTCTGCGACCTCTTTAAATTTTGACATATATTCGCCAAGTCTCGCAGGACTTAGGATATCCATCACGCAGGTTACGCCACCTACGGTAAGGCTTTGCGGATGAGGCTGCTTCGCACCGAATATCGCCATCATCTGAGCCGCCGTGCGCTGAATGCGCAAACACTCAAGATAGTGCGAAAGAGCGATTAAATTTTGCTCCGGGCTAAGCTTATATGTTGGGTGGCCGAAGTAAGCATTGGCAAAAGGTCCCAAAGCGCCTTTTTTAACAAAAGCGCCCACGCGATCTTGCACCTCTTTTAGCTTATCGGCACCACACG
Organism: uncultured Campylobacter sp.; assembly: GCA_900539505.1. GTDB lineage: Bacteria > Campylobacterota > Campylobacteria > Campylobacterales > Campylobacteraceae > Campylobacter_B. The sequence goes on from UQCL01000005.1 coordinate 15,957, forward strand.
CATAAGGGGTGTCGCAGTATTTAAACGCCTCTTCGCTCGCTTTTTTAGGATCGGCGCTAAGCGCACTTACTACATCTACGAAATCAAGCCCGTGGAGTTGATAAAAATGCACCGGATGATCATGTAAAAATAGCGCATTAGCCATCAGCGTGCGCGTCAGCAAGGCATTTAGCGGCGGAGTGATACCAAGGGCGTTTTCTACCGCGACGATACCCGCTTTGTAATGCGAGAAGGTGCAGACGCCGCAAATTCTTTGCATAAAAAATCCCGCATCGCGCGGATCTCTATTTTTTACTATGGTCTCAAGCCCGCGCCATAAAGTGGAGCTGCTATAGGCTTCGCGGACGACGTTTTCATCATCCACTACGACCTCTATTCTTAAATGTCCCTCTATTCTGGTTATCGGATCTATTACGATTCTTTGCGACATGATTATTCCCCTTTATCTTTCTTAAATGACGCAATCGCCGCGTGTGCCGCTACCGCAACACCCGTGATCGCTAAAATTCCGACACCTATCTTATCTGCGGTAGCATCAGCGCCGAACCCGCCGAAAACGCTTTCGTAAAGGCGATCCGCCAAAGGCTCCTCAAAAGGTCCCATATGATCCCAAAAATCAGGCTCCGAGCAGCCTATGCAGCCGTGACCCGCTTGTACCGGCCAGCTAGTGTGGGAGTTGAAACGCTCGCGCGAGCAGTTGTTAAACGTATAAGGACCCTTGCAACCTACTTTATAAAGGCAGTATCCGTCTTTTGCGCCCGCATCGCCGAAGCTTTCTACAAACTCGCCCGCGTCGAAATGTCCGCGGCGCTCGCACAGATCATGTATTCGCAGCCCGTAAGCCCATTTCGGCCGGTTATAAACGTCCAGGCTCGGAAGCGTGCCGAAAAGGATAAAATTTAGCACGTTGCCGACGATGTTTTTTTCGCTGGGCGGACAGCCCGGGACGTTGATGACGGGTTTGTTTATGATTTTATCCAAACCTACTGCGCCGGTCGGATTCGGAGCTGCGGCTTGGATACCGCCGAAGCTCGAACAGGTGCCGATCGCAAATATTGCCGCAGCACCTTCGGCCGCGTGTTTGCAGTGCTGAGCTCCGCTCTTGCCCTCAGGACCCACGGTTAGGAAAAATTCATTCTCGCCGCTTGGAATTCCACCTTCTACCATCAAGATATAGCGCCCCTTGTATTTTTCGATCGCGCCTTCTAAATTTTCCTCGGCTTGCCAGCCTGCGGCAGCCATTATCGTCTCGTGGTATTCGAGGCTGATGTAATCGAATATGAGGCTATCGATCGTAGGCGTATCGGTGCGTAGCAAGCTCTCGCTACAGCCCGTGCACTCCGCCATATGAAGCCAGATCACTGGCAGGCGATCCGCAAGTTCCGCAGCTCGCGCCACGCTCGGTGCAAATGCGGCCGGAAGCCCTAGCGTCGCGGTCATCGCTCCGCTCCATTTCATAAAATCGCGACGCGAAAAACCTTTGTTCTTAAGCCTTTCTTGTATGCTTTCATCCGCTTTTATTCGCGGCAAACGCTCAACGGCATCAAGTCTAGCCGAAATTTGAGCTAAATCAACCATAATGTCCTCCTGAAATTTAGGATATTTTTAAATGGCATTCTATCAAAATTTAGAATTCATGCACCTTAAATTTCGTTAGATTTAATTAAAATTTTATATTTATTCGTTGTCTAGCAGGTTTTAAATTTAAAAATAAAAGGCGGATTAAAATTTGCGCGGCTGGCGAAACTTTAAATTACGGCGGAGAAAGCATTAAATTCTATGAAGCGTTAAATTTTACGAAGCAGTGAAATTTTATCCAAGAATTTTATAGCGGTTAAAAGTATTTTAGGATAAGCAAGCGTAGGTTGGATGATTTTGTGCGATACTAGCAGGCGCACTATTTGTGCGCCGCAGCGAAGTATTTTTGCAAAATCATCCGTTAAATCTTTAGAAAATTTCCAAAGATCAGCTTACCAATCTCGTTGCATCTTGGATATTGATGTTTAGCCCGAGCTGCTCGTTGCTTAGCCCAAGTGCAAGGCCTACCAGTTGAGATAGATGGATGATTGGTTTTCTTGCCTTTGAGTTCATCGCTTCTTGGTATCGCTCCTGATAGATATCTAGCTGCATCTGACATAGCGGACAAGGGGTAACTACGACGTCGGCACCGTGCTCGGCAGCGTCATTTACGATCTCGCTTGACATTTTTTGAACCGATTTTACCGCAGGATAGCTAGCGTGAAAGCCGCAGCAATCAAGGCGTTTTTCAAAAGGCACTATCTGAGCACCAAGTACGCTAACTACCGCTTCAAAGCTTTTCGGGTTGGTCGAGCTTTCCTTTTTAAGCTCACGCTCCGGTCTTAATGAGTGGCAGCCGTAAAATAGCGCTACTTTTAAATTTGTTAGCGGTCTAACGACTTTAGCTTTTAACGTGTCTAAGCTTTGATATAGCACCCAAAGCAGGCTCGTTATCTCAGTGCTTCCCTGATACTGCATACCGCCCTCTTTTAAAAAGGTATTGATATAGCTTTTGGCTCCCTTATCCAACGCAAGCTTTGCTTTAGTTAGAGTTAGCATACAGGTGGAGCAGGTAGTTAGCAGAGGCATATTCATACCCTCGGCTAGCGCGATGTTTCTGGCATTAGCCACTAAGCTCGCCATAGGATCGACGCATTGAGCTTGGCTAGCCCCGCAGCAGCTCCAGCCTTTTATCTCGTGAAGTTTAATACCCAGCACCGGAGCGATCGCTTCAAGTGAAATTTTAGATTCCTTTGCGGCTTGACTTAAAACGCAACCCGGGAAAAATGCAAATTCGTTATTCATCCTCTCCTCCTTATTCTATCTCGCCGCTAGCCTGAGCTTTGCGTGCGGCCTCTATCATCTTAACGAGCCCTGCATGTCCTTCTATCTCCTCTTCGCCAAAAGCATGAAGAGGATTCATCTTGCCCGCCATCATCAAATTTGCCGCCACGTCCATCTTGCCCATATTTGCAAATACGCCTTCGCTTCTTAAAGCAAGCTTGATCTCGTTTAGCCTTCCGCTTCCCTCTACGATATCTAGCAGGAATGCCTCTGCGTGACCCGGACCGCTTCCTGCGGTTAAGCCTTTTTTCATCGCTAAGGCGCGAAGTGCGGTGATGTCGCTTTGAGCGCTTATGCCTTTAGGGCAGCGATCGGCGCACTCTTGGCAGTGTACGCATAGCCATAATCCGTTTAGTACCGCAGGCTTTAGATGAGGCATAGCGTCCTTGCTTCTTGAATCAAATGCGGCGCGGTTAGCGTGCGTAAAAACAAAGGGCTGCATATAATCGCTCGCGTCCGCTCCAAGCTTATTGCATTCGCTAGCGCAACATCCGCAAAGGATACAATCCCACTGCTTTTTTACGCGTTCCATCTGCTCTGGGCTTTGCTTACAGCCCTTATCTGCGCTAAATTCTTTCTTAGGAGTAATAGTAGGTTTAATCTTTCTTAAATTTTCGATACTAGGCTCCCAATCCACTACTAGATCCGAGATCACTCGAAAATTATTTAAAGGAGAGATCGTAAAACTATCGGGATTTTCATACTCCGCAAGCAAAGCCTCCATCTTGGTATCGCAGGCAAGATATGAGTGCCCGTTTACCCTCACGGCACAGGCTCCGCATATCGCCATACGGCACGCTGCGGTAAAATTTAAAGTGATGTCTAAATTTTGCTTAATAAATTGCAAAACTCCAAGCAGGGTCTTTCCTTTGATCTGCTCCAAACTTAACTCGTAGGCTTGCTTATAATTTTTGCTTCCGTCGAAGCGGTCTATGATAAATTTCATTGAGGTTTCCTTCCGTCAAGAGAGAATTCCGTAACGACGACCTCTTTGTAGCCCAAGCTTAGCTCGCCTGCGTCGTTCATCGTCACGATACTGTGCTTTAAGAAATTTTTATCGTCGCGCTTCGGATAATCCTCTCTGGTATGCGCGCCGCGGCTTTCCAGCCTCTTTTGCGCAGCCAAACATGCACAGCGCGCAAGCAGGATCAAATTTCCAAGCTCGACGTAGTCGGTAAATGCGGTATTCATAACTGGATTTGCATCCGCGACATGCAGCTCGTCGTAACGCGCTTTAATGCCCTCTAAATTTTGCGAAAGCAGATCTAGCTTCTCGCCGGTTCTAAAGATACCCATATTATCCCAAAGCTGTGCGCCTAGCTCTTCGCGCAACTCATACATCTCGTTTGCCTTGCCCGAGCCGTTTGCGATCTGCTTAAATTTAGCCTGCCATTTTTGCGCGAGCTCGCTCGCTCTTTTACCGTCACCGAAACCGCTTTGTTTTGCAGCATAATCCGCTGCGCCGAGCCCTGCGAGCTTGCCCGTTACGACGGCGTCGGTTAAAGAATTTCCGCCCAAGCGGTTTGCGCCGTGAATCGAGATACAAGACGCTTCGCCCGCGGTGTAAAGCCCCGAAATTTTAGTACTCATATCGTCAAATTTAGACACTTCGATGCCGCCCATCGAGTAGTGAGCGGTAGGACGAATCGGAATCGGCTGTTCGATCAGATCGATGCCCTCAAACAAAATGGCGGTGTGTCTGATCTTAGGAAGGGCTTTTAAAATTTTATCTTTTCCGAGGTGTCTTACGTCAAGCAGCACGTATGCGCCTAGCCCCTCGCCGTATCCCCTGCCCTCGCGGATCTCGGTTTCGATCGCGCGAGCTACGACATCGCGCGGCGCAAGCTCCATCTTTTCGTGGTAGTTTTTCATAAAGCGCTCGCCTTTGTTATTGAGCAGATATCCGCCCTCGCCGCGCGCAGCTTCGGTAATGAGCGCGCCGCCGCTTTTGATGCCTGTGGGATGAAACTGCACCATCTCCGGATCGCTGAATCCAAGACCCGCGCGCAGTGCAGCCGCGATACCGTCGCCGGTAGCGATATAAGGCACCGAGGTGCGGTTGTAAAACATCCTCGTATATCCGCCCGTTGCGATTACCAAGGCTTTGCAAAGCACGGGATAAAAATCGCCGGTTTGGATATTTCGAAGCACGACGCCCTCGCATCTGCCGTCAGGGGCGCTGATCTCAAGCAGCTCGTGATCGATTAAAAATTTCACGCCGTTGCTGACCGCATCGTCAAAACAGGCATGCATCAAGATATGACCCGTCTTATCGGCGGAGTAGTTGCATCGCTTTTTAGACGCGCCGCCCATGAAGCGCTGCGCTACGCCGCCCGGGACGCCGCTTTCTTTGCCGTCCACACCGCCGCTAGCATTTCTGGAAAACAGCGTGCCGATGTAATCCATCTCGGCGATCGTAGGACCCGCGAGTTCACAAAATTTAATCGCGGCGTCCTGATCTACGAGATATGCGCCGCCTTTTACGGTGTCGTAGGCGTGAAGCTTGTATGAATCGCCGCCACTGAAGCTCGTAACGCCGTTGATACCGCCTTCCGCCATACAGGTGGCGTTGCGCGAAGGCATCATCTTCGTAGCTACTACGACGCTAAGATTTGGATTACTCTTTCTTACCGCTACGGCTGCACGCAGACCCGCGCCTCCCGAGCCGATGATAAGTACGTCCACACTAGGAAGGCCGCCTTCGTTGCCGCCGTCTGCGCTTTTACTCTTGTCGGTATCCACGCAGCCGCTAAGGCTAAGCGCGCCGACGCTGATACAGGCCGATTTCAAAAAATCGCGTCTGTTGAAATTTGATTCGCTCATTTTCCTCTCCATTTGAGAAATTCTTAGCTTAAGTTTAAAGTTCTAAACTAAAAACGTAATTTTAGTTTCATTTTTAACATAAGTCAAATATTATTTAGTGTATCATTTCATAAGAATTAAATTATCAATTGGAGAGGCTAAATGAATTTGCATCGCATGGAGCTAGTATTAAAAGTAGCAGAATTCCGCAGCTTTACTAAGGCTGCCGAGGCACTTAAAATCCCGCAGCCGTCGCTATCACAGAGCATTTTATCACTGGAACGTGAGCTTGGAACGCAGCTTTTTAACCGCACGAGTAATCCCATTTCGCTTACGCGCGCGGGAAAAATTTACGCTAGTAAAGCAAAAGTCATTTTTGACGCCATAAATGACCTAAAAAGCGATATCTCTGAAATAAGCGGCGTAAAAAATGATAAAATTCGCATCGGCTTTTCGCAAAACGGCTATAATCTGCTACCGTCGCTGCTACCGATGTTTTGCAAGAAATTTAAGGATTCAGATCTGCAAATTACGCAATTTTCTTCTGCGCTTAGCATTCGTGAAATGCTACTTCAGGGCGATCTTGATGTCGGTATGCTGATACTGCCCATCGATATGAGCGGACTTGACGGGGTCAAAATTCTAACACAAAAAACCTATGTCGCTCTAAGCTCCGCCCATCCGCTCTCGCTTGAGTTTAAAAATGAATCTGTCCCCAAAATTGACATTTCGCGCTTAAAAGAGGAAAGATTCATCCTACCTAATCAAAGCCTAAGAAGCGCCGGGCAGATAGATGCATTTTTTGCCGCTGCGGGATTTGCGCCGAAAGTGCTGTGCCGCACAGAGACCTTTGATATCGCCAATGCTATCGTCGCAAACGGCGCAGGAGCGTGCTTTAGCATACCGCAGATGATAAAAGAAGATAAGACAAGTAGGATAAAGCTCTTTGACGTAGGCGCGCGCGAGCTAGATAATACGCTGATAATCGCCTACAAAAAAGGTAAACGTCTAAACCATCTAGCGCAGGCATTTATCAAAACTGCACGTAAAATTTCTAATGAAATTTAAAATTCATAGCTCGCAACGATAAATGAGAGATTGAGATTTTGCGGCACTTTGCCTCTGCATTAGCTTTTGCATAAAAAATTTTAGAGCAGATTTTGCTCAAGTTTAGGTAAAATTTCAAACTAAGCTTAAATTAGAATTTTGCCAATAGAATTTTTTATTGCTAAAATTTCACTCACAATTTACGACGAAATTTAGTGCGAAATTCTAATTTTTCACTCCATTTAAAATATCCAAATCCTTGTTATACACCTTAGTATCTACTTCAAAAATTCCAAGCAGCGTATGAAAAAGATTATCATGCGAAAAAGCGTCATCCTTATGCGATTTAAGCGCGCTTAGATCGTATCTTTCGCGCATTTTTCCCTCACCTAGCCAAACGATAGCGCCGATATGCTTTTGTGCCTCGGGAGCGAAAAGATAGGGCATGCCGTGCAGATAAACGCCGCCCTCGCCGAGACTCTCGCCGTGATCGCTCATATAGATCATCGCCGTTTCGTGCGTCTTAGAATACGGCTTTAAAAAATCTATAACTTTGCTTAAAAAATAATCCGTGTATAAAATTGCGTTATCGTAGGCATTTGAAATTTCTTGCTGCGAGCAGTTTTCAAGCTCGTTATCGCGGCAAACGGGGCTAAATTTTTCAAATTCTTTCTTATAGCGCTTAAAATACGCAGGCCCGTGATTGCCCATCTGATGCAGCACGATTAATACGTCTTTGCCCGCGTTTTCGGCGACAAATTTATCAAGCCCTGCAAGCATCCCCTCATCCCTGCACTCTACGTCGCAGATTGGATTATTTTGCGGAATTTTAAAATCCTGATATTTCACGCGCAGCGCCACACCTTTGGAATCGGAATTGTTATCGCGCCACAAAATTGCCATGTCATCAGCGCGGTTTAGTATGTCCAATACGTTTTGCTCCTCTGCGGCCTTTTCGACACTAAATTCATCGCGATTTAACAGCGAAAACATGCACGGCACGCTTTGCGCCGTCGAAGTGCCGCAAGAATGGGTATTGCTTAGGCTTACGACACCCTGCTCTTTGGCTAGTAGCGGATTAGTATCTCGCTCGTAGCCGTTTAGCGAAAATCTATCCGCTCTTGCCGCTTCGCCCACGACTACGACGACGAGCTTTTTTGAGCTTGTAGAATTTTCATCGATATGCGCGTCCGTAGCGATTTGCATCAGAGGCTGCGAGCCTTGATTTTTAGATTTTGCGGCAAATTTAACGCCGCTGTAGATCCAATATCCGGGATTTGCGTAGCTGCGTAAAATTTTATGCTCTCTGAAAAATGACGCGTAGTATTTGCTAAATCCAAAAAGCAGCGCCGCGATGATTATTATGCAAATGCCCGCTGTTTTGAGCTTAGCTAAAATTTCGAATTTAAGCGGACGGTAGCTAACGTGCGAGCGAGCAATCAGCACGCAGGGTAAGACGCCCAGCACCAGCACGTAAATCGCCAGTCGCAGACTGAAAAGATCCGCTGACTCGGCAAAGTTCGTCTGGGCTGCGTTACGGATCATCTCCGAATCGATTACGACGTTATAGCTATCCATGAAATACGCCGTAAACGACGAAATAAAAAAGCAGATCATCAAAATCGGCTTGGTCGTATAACGCGAGCTAAAAATTGTAAAAAATAGCGTCAAAAAAGCGATCAAAGCCGCCGCGTCGCAGACAAGATAGATAAAATTTAGTCCCGAGATTCCGTAGGCGTTTATGATATTTTTAAAAAACGAGAAGTTAAAAAATGCCACAAAAGCAAGCGAGCTTAGAAAAATAAGCTTCTGTTGCGACGGATTTTTAAAAAAGCTAGGCACGAAGCGTTCCTTGAGATAAAATTTCAAGTTGAAATTTTACGGCGTTTTGGTAAATGCTCGGAAATTTCGCGCTTCGTATCTAGCAAATAGCAGCAAAATTTTTGTGGAATTTTAAAATTCTTCGCGCATTCATCTTAACTTCATCTTGGAATTTTAAAATTGCGCCATCCAAAATAAAATTTGGAAATAAAATCAAAAGGATTAAAGATGAAAAATCTTAAAGCTTTAGGCGCGCTCGCCGCTACATTCGCCCTTGTAGGCGCATTAAACGCAGGAAGTTTTAGCGAAAAAGACGCTAAAGTTTCATTCGATCAAGCAATAGGGATCGCGCAGCAAAACTTTGGTGACGCGACTATAAAAAGCGTCGAGATAGATGACGAGCACGGAAGGCTCGTCTATGAGATCGAGTCGTATAAAGAAGGTAGCGAAAGCGAGATCAAAATCGACGCTCAAAGCGGCGAAATTTTAAAGACTCAAACACAAAAGAAGCTAAAGCCTAGTAAAATTGATTATTCGCAGGTCAAAATAAGTGCCGCAGACGCTCGTGCCAAAGCACTTAGCGCAAACGCCGGCTGGGATTTTCGCGAGGTCGATTTAGAAAGTAACGGCGGTAAGCCCGCATACGAAGTCAAACTGCGTCAAGGCATGAGCAAAAAAGAGGTACTAATCGACGCTGCTACGGGCGAGCAGATCTTGCAGCGTCAAAAATAAGCAAAGGCGTGAGATGAAAAATCAAAGCTTAAAGAGCGGAGTGGACAACTCCGCCCGAACTAACGAGGCTTTGGACACTAGAGATTTCAGCTTAAACGAAAACGCTGACTATGGCGCCCAAAATGCAGACGCAGCTAAAAATTTAGATGAAAATGCGCAGGATTTTTCGGCAAATTTAGCAAGCGAAACAAGCGAGCAGAATCTCGCGCCCTGCGAGCAAAATTCTAAAGATTTTTTCAGCGTGGAATGTCGCGAAAACCGAAAGAATTCTTCGGAAGCGAAAGATTATAAGGACGAGCGGAATTCTTCGCAGACGCAATGCTTATCAAGTGCGCAAAATTTCGCTAGCGAGCAAAATTTCGCCGATATGCAAAATTTTTCAGATACAAGTAATTTAGCAAGCGCGAAAGATTCTGCCAGTACAGCAAGCTGCGCGGAGGTTTGTAATTCTTGCAAGCCAGTGCTTTGCAGCCGCTGCAAACGCGAAATCGTTAAGCAAAATTTCAAGCTTGGCTGCGTAGGATTTGGGCTTTTTGCGCTAAATATCGCAGCAGGTGCGCTAAATTTTTTAGGGAGATTAGGAAGCGTAGCGGATAAAAAGGTAAGCGAGATTAGAGCTAGGCAAAAGGCGCCTGCGAATTAGCGCGGCTCCAATGCTACTGAAATTTAGTGGTGCATAAAGCAAGCGGGTTTACACATCCAAGGCACTGCAAAATTTATGCGTTTTTGGCTAAAATGGCGGATTGGAATTAGCAAAATTTAAAGGAGCGCTTTGAAAATTCTACTTGTCGAGGATGAAAAAGATCTAAATCAAATCATCGCAAAATGTCTGAAAAAGGACGGCTACAGAGTAGATTGCGCCTTTTGCGGCAAGGAAGCGCTAGAGTTTTTGGATGTCGCAAAATATGACGCTATCGTGCTTGATGCGATGATGCCAGTGATGGACGGCTTTGAGTTTTTAAAGGCGGTACGGGCGCGCGGACTGGGAACGCCGGTTTTATTTTTAACTGCGCGGGACGCCAAAGAAGATATCGTCGCAGGGCTTGATCTGGGCGCAGACGATTATATGGTTAAGCCCTTTGATTTTCGTGAGCTTTTGGCGCGGCTTCGCGCAATTATCAGGCGTAAAAACGCTACTGCGGATAACGAAATTATCATAGGGCAAGTGCGCTTAAATCTAAGCAAAAAATCGGTCGTCTGCGCGGGCGAGGTAGTGGAGCTAACGGGTAAGGAATATAGAATTTTAGAGCTTTTAATGCTAAATCGCGGTGCGATTTTAAGCCGAGAACAAATCGGCGAGAGCATTTGGGATTTTAGCGACGAAACAAGCTCAAATGTTATCGATGTTTTAATCAAAAATATCCGCAAAAAGCTAGGCGAGTACGGCGATATAATAGAAACGAAGCGAGGGCTTGGCTATGTCGTGGCAAGATAGCAAGATTTGTATCAAAATTTCGGCGATTACGAAGCAGATTTTTGCCGCTACGGCGCTTTTTATATTAAAATTCGTGCGAAATTTTAAACAGAATTTTACGCATAATTTTACTTGTTTAAAGAAAAGCCGCAAGAAAAATCTCACGCAAAATATCGAGTTAAACCGGGCTCTAAATTCTACTCAAAGCCAGGCGTCAAATTTTAAACGGAATTCCATGCAAAATCTTGCATCAAATTCCACGCCGAATTTTTCTGCTACAAGCGCAAAGCCTGATCTAGCGCAAAATTCTAATAGCATCCTCGCGCAAAGTCAAGGACAAAATTTCTCGGCTAAAATCGCGATAAGAAATTTTACTCAAGCCTTATCTAGAGTATTTACAACCGCTAAGGAGAATTTTATCTCGCGCGCGCTACCTATCAGCCTACGCGTGACGCTTTATTACAGCGTATTTATTTTGGCGCTTGCAGGCGCTATTATCGGCATTTGCAGCTATATTTTAGACGAAGTATCAGGAAGCTCCGTCAGCCAAAAAAAGCTTGCCCGCTTAGTGCAAAAAGCCGCGCGCGAGGGAAAATTTAAAAGCTTTGATGACGGTGTATTTTTCTACGAACATGACGGACAAGGCGGCGTGATCGCAGGATTTGTGCCTAAAGGCTTCGATCCTGCGCTGCCGCTCTCGCCTCAAGGCGCGCGCGAGGTGGAGCTTGACGACGATGAGTTTTTCTATTACGACGCGCAGATCAAAGGGCACAGCGCATGGATACGCGGCGTAATCGCTGTTAGCGAGTTTGAGCTTGCGATGAAGCGCGTGATGCTAATCGCTCTTATCCTATCGCCGCTATTTGTAGTGCTAGTCATCTACGGCGGCTACGCGATCATAAAAAGAGCGTTTAAGCCCGTACGCACTATGTCGCGTACAGCTAACGAGATCGGAGCTAGCGGCGATTTTACGCGGCGAATAGAACTACCACGAGGCAAGGATGAACTAAGCGCGCTCGCAGCTACGTTTAATGAAATGCTAGCATCACTGCAAAGCGCGTTTGAGCGCGAGCGGCAGCTAAGCGCCGACCTTTCGCATGAGCTGCGTACGCCCACTGCCGTCATACTGGCTCAAAGCGACTATGCCCTAGCCTATGAGCAAGACGCGAGCGAGGCAAAGGAGAGTTTCGCGGTCATCAACAATCAAGCGCGTAAAATTTCGGCGTTAATAGAGCAGATTTTAGAGCTTGCCCGCTTGCAGCGTGGCGTGCATTTGGCACCCGTAAGCTTAAGCAAAATCGCAAACGAGTGCGCGCAAGACTTTCAACTTTTATGCGCACAAAAAGGGCTAAGCTTTAGCTCGCAGATAACCGAGGGCGTGCGCGTAAACGGCGATGAGCTGCTTTTGATCAGGCTGATTAACAATCTTTTAAGCAATGCTTTAAAATTTGCGCGCAGCAGCGTCGTTTTAGAGCTTTGCGTCAGTGCAGACGCGTGCGAACTTAGCATAAGCGACGACGGAGAGGGCATCGAGCCTGCCTTGCAAAATAAAATTTGGGACAAGCTCTATCAAATCGAGCGTTCCAGAAATCGCGAGCAAAATAGCGGCGCAGGGCTCGGGCTAGCCATCGCCTCACAAATCGCAAAGATCCATAATGCGCAGATTTCGCTGCGTAGCGAAGTAGGACGCGGAAGCAAATTTAGCGTAAAGTTTAAGAAGGTTTAGGCGGTTTTGTGGGCTTGGCGGCGTAAAGAAATGCTGGGCGGCGAAATTCTTAAAATTTTATCGCCTATTGTTGCTTAAAATTTAACGACTATAGCAGTATGTAGGGGCGATGGTGTAATTTTAAAATTAGGCCGGCGTCGCCAATAATATCGGATGATTTTTGCGATAATCGTGCGCTTTTAAATTTAAATGGGTCAAATTAAATGGGCCAAATTTTAAAATTTAGTTTTACAGCGAAATTCCGCGGCGAATTAATAAGGCAAGGCGCAGCATTTTACCCTTGGGCGAAGTGATAAGGCAAGCGCTTTAGAGCTTAAGTGGGCCGGCGCGGGTAATTTAAGAATTTTGAGGTATGCGGCAAAATAAGCCTTCGTTGAAATTTCACGGCGCAGTATTACAGAATAAACCTTTGCTAAAATTCTAAGACGCCACATTCGGCTCTAGAGAATTTAAATTTAGGAGTATCTAGCGACCGAGTAAAATTTAAATACGGAGCAAAAAAGACGGACTGAGATTTAAGGCCGCCTACATAAGCGAAATTTTATCTTTTTGCCTGCTTCGTCCTCGTAGCTTACGGCCATATTAATCAAAGCCGTTTGCCTTACCTCGTCCTATGAGGCAGCCCCGCCGTTTATTAATATGACCCTACCGCGCTCGTCGGTCTCGTATCCGTAGCGGGTGCTGTAGCCAAATTTTACGCGGGTCTTGCACGGCGGTAGATTAAATTTCACTATATAGCGACGGGCTACTTTTTCTGCATCGGGCTCGTCGCGAAACGTCGCGCCTTAGCCGTACGCAGTGCTATCAAAAGTAAAATTTCCTCGCCCGTTTTTACGCATTTGATTGCAAGCTTGCGTGGCATGAGCTCGCCCTCATAAGTCTGCGGCAATGGACTTTTCTAAATTTTTCGCCCTACCTAGGATCGTAATCGCCTTGCGCTCGCATATATTTACGCACCTGTAGCAAAGCGTGCACTCATCGCCGAATTGCGCCTTTTTGCAAGCGAGCTTTATGTTACGCATCGGGCAGGGTTTGACGCAAGCCCCGCAGCCGCTGCATCGCGATGGATCGAGGCTCGGTTTGCGCTTGGCAAAGGGGCCTTTATCCCAAATTTTCATCCAAAGCCGCTGTCCTAAAAACCCTGCAATACGACAAAGCGCGCTCAGCCCCTCTTGCGGCGGACGGCCTGCGCTAAGCGCCTCCGCAACGCGTCTGACTTTAGCGTCCGCCTCTTTGATTATGCGCTCGTTTTTCGCTTGCGAGTAGCCAAAAATCGCCACGTCGAGGATGAACGCGGGCATTTTGATATGAGCGCTGCCCGTTATGTTTGCGCCGAATTGTTTTAAAATTCTAGCCGCGCACCCTGCCCCATCGCCGCTAAAAATCTCCATCGTAGCGAGGATGAATACGTTTTTGCCGCTAAAGCTCGCGCCGTTTCGGTAGAGGAAGTCGCGCACGATACGCGGCAGGTCGCTAAAATAGACGGGATATGCCAAGATAACGTCATTGTGGTGCTTTAAAAGCTCATTGCAAGCCTTGCTCTCGATCGAGACGCAAACGCCGCCAAGATGAGCGATGAGCCTATCCACGCAATGCTTCGTGTTGCCCGTAGCGCTAAAATAGATCGCTATCATACGCGTCTCCCAAACTATGCGAATTTCGGTGAAATTTAACCCTTACCGAACGAATAGAATTTTACGCGCCTTTTGCATAAAATTTTAAAATTTAGATGTGACGGCGAAATTTAAATATGCCGTCGCGCCCTAAATTCAGATATTTTCTGCCGCCACCATGCCAAAAACCATACAATCAGCCATGCTCATAGTACCGAGCCTACTTGCGCCGTGAACGCCACCGGTGATTTCGCCCGCTGCATATAGCCCTGCGATCGGCTCGCCGCTAGCTGCGTCGATAACCTGAGCTTTGGTATTGATCTGCACGCCACCCATGCAGTAAAGAATTTTCGGGCTTGTTTGGCACGCATAAAATGGAGCTTTTGATACGTCGATACCGCCTACATCGGCTTTTGTCAAAGGCTTGCCAAACTCCGGGTCACTTCCTGCTTTGACATAGCCGTTAAAATCCGCGACGGTTTTTAAAAACGGTTCCAGCGGAATTTTATAAAATTTTGCAAGCTCTTCCAAGGTATTAAATTTTTTAATTGAGCCTGCTTCTACACCTTTTGATGTATAGACCGGATTATTTGCATCAACTGCGGCTTGATCGCAGATATTTATGGGATAGTTGTCGTTATTTTCGCTCTCCGCCATGCATTTAAATATCGCTTCGGTTTTGATCTTGCGCCCGGCGTGCTCGTTCATAAAGCGTTTGCCCGTCTTTGGATCGACGGTTAGACCATAGTCGTTAGCGCAGTGATTTGAAAATAGCGCAGAAGTACCAAATCCCTTCTCGCTAGGATTAGTATAAGGATTTAGTTGAATCCAGCTGAGTTGCAAAGGATTCGCCCCTAGCTTCATCGCCGCGATAAGCGCACCTGCGGTAGCGCCTGGTTGGCTTACGGTTTCGATATTGTCTTTTAGATACGGCACCTGCTGAGCGCGAAACCATTTATCCGAGCTGTATCCACCCGCAGCCAAAATGACGCCATCTTTGGCTTTAAAAAATTTTACTTCGCCGCTTTTGTTTTCCCTATCGTCGCTAGCAAGCTGCGGATCGAACTTATATTCTTCGCGACACTTCACACCTACGACACGGCCGCTGTCATCTACGATGAAATCATCAAATTTAGTACGCTTCTTGATTACGGCATTTGCATTTTCCTCGATCGCCTTATGCATCGGCTGGATGTAGCCCGAGCCGCTAGCATTTTTGGCCTGTACGGCGCGCTTTAGCGAGTGTCCGCTAGCAGATATCACCTTGCCCGAAAACTCCACTCCGATGCTTTTTAGGTATTCAAAAGCATCGCCTGCGCGGTCGTAGATGACGCCTAGCAAATCTACGTGATTTAAATTTAGCCCGTCTTTTAGGCAATCTGCGATGAAAGCCTCCTTACTATCCGTGATGCCCGCGGCTTTTTGGAATTCGTTATTTGGCACCGCCATATTACCGGCGTTAATGACGGAATTGCCGCCCGCACGGCCCATCTTTTCGATCATAAGCACTTTTTTGCCGCGCTTAAGAGCCTGAAGTGTCGCCATCGAGCCCGCAAAACCGCTACCGATAACAACAACGTCATATTCTTCGTCAAATTTTACGTCTTTAGCGTTTTGCGTTGCACTAGCGCTGCTTGCAGCCAAAGCCAGAGCTCCCGCCGCGCCGATTTTCATAAAATTTCGTCTTGAAATTTCTTGCATTTTTTGCTCCTTGCGTTGAAATTTTATAGATTATACACCCACGTAGCGAAATTTAAAATTTAACGTAAAGACCTAGTGATAGAATTTTAAAAATTTAGAAAAGAAAATTTTAAAAGCGCAAATTTAAAGCGAATAAATTCCGCTCCGCTAGCCGGAGTCTAGGCGTAAATTTTAAAATTTACGGCGCACGGATTTGCTCGCCGCCTGTGCGAAATTTTGCCGCCGCTATAAAATTTTAAAGTGCGCGGTATTCAAATTTAAAAGACGCGCGGCAGATTTTTAAGCGCTTTAAATTTTAAAACGCTTTGAAATGCTGCGGCACGCTTTGCGGCTTTGTCTCAAAAATTTTAAAGACGTACATAGTGTTTCGGCGCAAAGCACATACCGCTACTTCGCGCCGAAATTTAACAAAACGCGCGTTTACGCCCGCTTCGCGCCGAAATTTCGCGGGCGCTAAATTTAAGCCCCGATTGTTTCGCCTGCGATCATTCCAAAAACCATACAATCAAGTATCGCGTAGGTTCCCAGCCTGCTCGCGCCGTGCACGCCGCCGGTTACCTCGCCCGCAGCCCAAAGCCCGGGGATCGGCTCGTGAGTAAGGCTAGAGATGACTTGAGCTTTGGTGTTGATCTCAAGTCCGCCCATAGTGTGGTGCACCTTTGGCATCGTGCGGCTTGCATAAAACGGCGGCTTAGAAACGTCGATGCCGTCCAGTTTATCGACAACCTTGCCAAATTCCGGATCTTTGCCCGCTTTGACGTAAGAGTTATAATCCGCGACGGTCTTTAAAAACGGCTCTAGCGGCAGATTATAAGCCTTCGCAAGCTCCTCTAGTGTGTCAAATTTCTTCACGACGCCCGCTTCTAGAGGCCTTGAAGTATAGACCGGGTTACGCGCAGCGACGGCTTGGGAGTCGCAGACATTTACCGGATAGTTATCGTTTTTCTCGCTTTCGGCGATGACCTTAAAGCAAGCATCCGCCTTAATCTTGCGCCCCGCGTGCTCGTCCATAAAGCGCTTGCCCGTCTTTGGATCGACGGTAAGACCGTAGGTGTTGCAGCAGTGGTTGGTAAAATTTACCGCAGCGCCGAAGCCCTTTTCATCGGGCGAGCAATATGGAAGGAACTGAATCCACGACGTAAGAAGCGTAAATGCGCCGATTCTATTTGCCGCTAGCATCGCTCCCGCCGAGCTTCCCGGATGGTTAGTGCTGTCTATGCTAGGCACTACGCGCGGATCTTGGATCTGGCGGTACCATAGATCGCGTCCGTATCCGCCCGAAGCCAGCAAAACGCCGTCTTTGGCTTTATAGCTCTTTTTCTCGCCGCTTTTGTTTTCCAGATCGTCGCTAAAGAGTTTCGGATCAAATTTATACTCCTCGCGAGCTTCTACACCCACGACACGACCGCTGTCATCCACGATAAAATCATCAAATTTCGTGCGGGTTTTGATCGTGACGTTAGGATCGTTTTGAAGTTTACCCATCATCGGTTGGATATAACCCGAACCCGAGCCGTTGGTCGATTGCAAGCTCCTTGCGACGCTATGGCCGCTCTCAAAGATCAGCTTATCGCTAAACTCCGCTCCGCAGCTAGTTAAAAGATCCACGGCGTCGTTGCTGCGATCAAACATCACGCCTAAAAGATCGGTATGATTGAGCCCGAGTCCGTCTTTTACGGCATCAGCGATAAAAAGCTCCTTGCTATCCTTGATGCCTTGTGCGACTTGAAATTTATTCATCGGAGCAGCCATATTTCCGCCATTGATGACGGAATTTCCGCCCGCGCGACCCATCTTTTCTAAGATAAGCACCTTTTTACCGCGTCCGCTAGCTTTAATCGCCGCGGCAAGTCCCGCAAAACCGGTGCCGATGATGACGATGTCGTATTCCTCGTCAAATTTGACGTCCTTAGCGTTTTGCGCCGCACTTGCGCTACTGGCTCCCAGCGCAAGTGCCCCCGCACCCACTGCGCTAATCTTTAAAAAACTACGTCTTGATACGTCTTGCATTTGCAACTCCTTTAATTGAAAGTGTATATTTAAAAGAAATGATAACTCGAATTTAAATGTAAGTCAAATAGAATAACTTTATAAATAGATAGTAAAAAGCTATGAAATATGGGCGTTGATATAAAATTTTGAAATTCGGCAGGCGGGCGGAATTGAAATTTTAAAATTTTATCAGGCGTTCGTTTGCAAAATGCTTGTGAACACAAAAGCGCACTCGGCGCGAAAATCGCAATAAATGCAAAATCCGCGCCGAACTTTAAAGCCGCTACGCCTTAGCGAGCGACCTTAAATTTAAGCGTTTGCAGATCGTAGTTATTTACCTGCTCGTATTGCATATCCTCGATAGAGATCGCAGGAAGCGCGCACGAACCCGCCATAATCACGTTTATCGGCGTATAGATGACGCCGCTGCTATTCTCTCCATCTCGCGGATCATAATAGAAATAGCCGCTTTTTGGGAAGCGAAGCACTCGGTCATACAGATACTCCGTGTGCTCTAGTGCCACGCTGTCTTGCATGCCCTCGACTCTAGCCTGCGCAGCTGAGCCTAGGCGCTCATTGACCGCCTCAAAGCAGCTAGGCATCGCCTCGTCGATTACGAAATTATAAAGATAATAATTTGCTCGCCAGCTGATCTTAGAGTAAATTTTCTGCCCTACTTTAAGCTTGTTTAGATCGACGATATTGCCGCGAGCATCTATAAATTCGCGGTAAATTTCAATCCTTTTGCTATCCATAGAATGGGCGTTTAGGCTCTGTATGCTCAAAGCCTCATGCTTTAAAGGCGTGCTTTCATATCCAAAGCCAAGAGCGGTAAAAAATAGCTCGCCATTGTCGCTCATCGGCGTAAATTCTATCGCGCCGTCTTTAACCGCCAGTTTGGTATCTAACGGCGAATTGAAATTTTTCGCCTCACCGTCGTATTTTAATGCGAAATGGGCTTCTTTTTTCGCGTCCTTAAAATACGCATCAAATCCGCGTATTACGCTTGCTCGCTCCTGCGTGTTGTTTATATTTTTTAGATCGCGAATGATCGCATCGACCGTGCGAGCCGTGCTATCATCTTTGATGCCAGCCTTGCCGAATGCGTAGAGCTTAAAGGCAGCGTCTCTTATGTCGCTAGCAAATGTCAAACCCGCTCCGTTATCAGCGTAATCGTAATTCGCCTCATCTATTTTTTCGAGCATAAATTCAAACTCAGTCGTCATATTGTGCTTCTTAAGTATCGCAGCCAAGGCGATACTAGCCATAGGCGAGTCTTTATAAAGATCGTTGTCGTAAACGAAATTTATCTCATCATCATCGAGCTTGCCGTATTGATCTAGCACGAAATCCGCGTATATGCGGAGCGTATCCTGATCCTTGTAGCTTGATTTTAGCGCGCTAAAAATTAGCGATCTTTGCTTATTGCTAAGGAATTTATAGCGCGCGTCAAGCTCTAGTAAAACGTCGCTTGCGTAAATCGAAGCGTAGTAATTAGTAACGCCGTGAGCACTCCAGTATCCAAAATCGCCGTTAGGTTTGAGGCGAGATAAAATTCTACTTGCATACTCGTTTACGCGATTGGTTAAGGTTTTATTGGAGTCTTTGCGTGCGACATAATCAACCGCTATCATTCTTGAAGCAAGCTGTTCGGTGCAGCCGTAAGGATAGAGATATAGCTCGTCCGCTAGGCTAAAAGCATTAGGCGTAGCGCTGATGTGAGTATAAATTTCTTTATAACTCGGATCGATTTTGAGCGTTACCGGCTTATCGCCATAGCTTACGTGAAATAGCTTCGAGCGCGGGAACTGGCTGATTATGTCAAATTCCACGTCGTTGCTAAATTTTTGCCCGTTTGCGTCAAGATCAAATTTAATGTTCGCATCCGCAATATCAAGCGCGCTCGCGGTGAAGCTCGTATGCTTGACCTCAAGCGGTTTGAGCGTGAAATTTGCCTCACCGCCGCTTATAGCGACCGAAGGAGATGAGCTGATTTTTAAGACCGCCTTTTGCTCTTTGTCGGTGGTGTTGATGAGCGTTAGCGGCACGGAAATTTCATCACCGCGCACCATATAGGTTAAATCGGCGGGCTTTATGATCACGTCGTCTCGGACCTTGGCTTCGACGTTTGCCGAGCCGATCGTAGCCGCCTCTCCGATAGCCATGGCGCTTAGTCGGATCGTGGAGTTGAAATTTTTCGGCATCGCAAGCTCAAATTTCGCCTCGCCGTTCGCGTCCGCTTTTGCGATTAGCATTTTGATAAATTTTTTCTGCTTTTTGTTTTCGACCGGGCTTAAATTTCGTTTAGCCTTCGCCATCACGCCGTCTCCGCCGAAGCTTAGCTCTTTAGCAGTAGTTTGATACACGCTAAGATCGTCGTAAATGTCGAAGTATCGCAGCGCAAAATACGCGCTAACGTCAAACGCCTTAAATGCATCGAGCTCCTCTTGTGAGACGATATCTAAAATTCCAAGATCGACCGCGTATAGTATGACTTTGGAATTTGGCTCGCTTTTTACGCTGATCTGTGCGTTTTGCCCGTTTTTGTAGTTTTTCTCGGCTAGGATTTGCACGTTAGCCTTGTGTGAGCTCGCATCTAGCGCCACCGGCACGTTTGCATAGGCTCTAAGCGGCATCGCAGCGGGTGTCGCGGCGCGCGCGATTACAGCGTTGATGTGTCCTCCGACGAAATTATCCGGTACGCTAAGCTCAAATTCCGCGCTACCGCCTTTGACGGATAGAATTTTATAGTCGTAAACCTGCTCGCCTACGAGCGAGATATTTAGCACGCCGCTTTCTACCGGCGAATTGATGACGCCTTTAATTTTATCTCCGGCTTTAACCTTGTCGCTTGCGAGTTTGATTTTAGCGCTTTGAACATCTTTAGCGTTTACCCGTCCATAATATCCCCAGCCGCTTACGTCCACGCGCACGCCAGCACTTGCGCCACTTGAGTAATCGTTTGCGACGATTAGATAATTGCCGCCGTTTTGGAATTTATACTCAAACTCGCGCGCATCGGTGCTAACGGCGCTTACGAGATTAAAGCTTTCTTGCTCGACGTATCTGTTGCCGTCATAAACGTAAGTAAAATCGTCGCGGTAAATTTCAACGTCGATCTTGCCTTTAACGTCGGTTTTGGTTTTGGAATCTAGCAGTGCAAAGCCGAATTTTACGCTATCTCCGCTTGAAATAAAATCCTTGCTCGCGCGAATTCCTACGATACGATCATAAGGCAGATAGCTCAGGCTGCGATATGCGTTTACGTTTTTACCCTCCTCGGTTACGCTGAAATTTAGTAGAATATTTATGGCGTTAGAGACATTAAGATCAGCTGCTGCCGGCGAGAGTGCAAGCTCTTTTTTACCGGCGGGGCTTAGCGTAAATTCTGCCCTACGAAGCTGCGTAGCGCCCTTTTTCTTTAAGCGATCGTTTAGAAACGAAAAGCCCTCGTAGCCTTTAATTTTTAGCTCTTTTTCATAGGCGTTTGCTTCTAGCGAACCTTTCAAATCTCCAGCCGGCGCGCCAGCAAGATAGTTTGAGCTTAGCTTTAAAGTTATGATTTCATCCGCGCCGTATTCGTCTTTAGCAGTTAAAATTTCATTTTTGATGCGGTTTGGGACGAAATTTTCTACGCTGAAGCTTTTAGAAGCGATGATTTTGTCCTCATAGATGAGATCCAGGCGGTAAGTGCCGCTTTTCTCGCCCATCAGCTCATCGATTTTAACGCTGCCGAACTCATCGGTGTTTTGCGCGCGTGTGATGATCACAGTGCCGCTAGGATCGTAAATTTTAAATTTAATCGGCGTATTTTTTAAAGAGCTAAAATCGCGATTTTTCATCACGATCGTGCCTAAAAGCCGCTCGCCGGGGCTTATCAGCTCGCTTGCGAGATAAACAAACGGACGCTTTGCAGTAATCGTTTTCTCGACGCTTGCTACGGCGTTATTAAACAGCACGAACGCATGCTCATCGCCTTTACTAATCTCGATAGAGCGCGGGTTTTTAGCTAAAATTTCCATATTTTCTAATCTTAAAATTCCATCTCCGTCCGTTTTATCCTCTACGATTAGCTCATTTTTATCGCTGTAAATTTTAACCTTCGCTCTGCTTAGCTCCTCGCCATTACTAAGCCTAGAAGTATAAATTAGCGCACCGCGCTCAAGCAGCATCACTTGAGCCGTAATGTCGCTAAGATAGGCTACGCGCGAAACCTCTTGCATCTTTTCGCCCACTTTGTAAAACGCCGTGATTTTATAAATTCCATCCTCATAGCCTTTAAAATCCATCGCGATTTTATGCTCCGCGACGGCGTTTTTAGCGCCTCCTATATCAAAGCTCTTAACCGCGATCTCGCTAGCTAGCCCACCTACACTATCTTCGTTGCTTTCAAAGTTTAAAAAATACCTAAAATTTTGCTCAGGGACTTTGGCAATCGAAATTTTAACCTCATTTACGTTTGAGCTTTTAAAAGCTAACGAAGCGGATTTTGGGATAAAATTTTTCTCGTCGCTAAAGGCTACAAAAGGCAGCCTGTCGCCCATTTTTACGCTTTGTTTTATCTCGTCACGCAAGATATATGAGCTATCTCCGAAGCCCTTTAGCAGCCTAATCTCGTAGCTTTTATTCGGCATAAACTCGCCGCTTACTATATCTGCATAGTAGTAGCATGAAGGATCGTCGCTTTCGCCGCCCTCTTCATCTTCGTCATAATAATAATATCGCGGCTGAGTGAGGCTAAATTTACTCACGCCTGCGATTCTTATGTATTTGGCAGACAGCTCGTCCATATAGTTAGGAAAGCACACTCTAGCCGCGAGCGAGCCGTCTTTTAGAGCCGCAGGGCGGATCTGCACGTCACTTAAATTTGAAGCGTTAATGCTGTCGTTAAAAGGCTCCTCGTCCGTGCGCAGTTCCACCGGATTTTGCAGCTTTGCGCCTGCTTTTGAGGTGAGGGATTCTATTTGCAATACGACGTTTTGCGCCTTAGGATCGAAGCTAAATAAAAAATTCCGATCATCGTGCGAGCTAAGCTCGTAGGATATGTCGTTTTGGGCTAAATTCTGCGCGCGATAAATTCTAGTCGCTTGCTGTAGCGCGTCCTTGCTAACCGCATCGTTAAATTTAATTGCCACTAACCCCGGACGCAGAAGCGCGATATGCTCGGTGCTAAAAGGTTCTGTCTCGAACTCAAAGCGCACCCCGCGCGCCTCGCACGAATAATTAACCCCGGCGCTAAGCATCGGCTTTGGATAAAGCCTGATTGAGCTCTCGCTCACGCTTTCGTAGGTGCCCGTGATTTTGGGAGTGCATTTTAAGATCTGCTTTTGCGTGACGCTAAATCCACTGCCGTCTACCCCGCTAATCTCGTAAGCCCCGCTAGCGTATTTGATTTCTACGCCTGCGGCAAAGCTAGCCAAAGCGCAAAATAGCGCTGCGCTTAGTAGTTTTGTCTTCATAAAATTCCTTTGCAAAAATTTTACGAAATTATATACAAATTAACCTTTTATTTTCTTTCATTTACTCTAAAATTTGCTTTAGCGAAATTTGCATTTTCGTCCAGGCAGCCAAGCTCAAAATCCCCTGCGCCGAGGTTAAGCGTAAAAGCCTCGCCGTTAGTGCGCGCAAAATATTCTCCCGTTTTAACTTTAGAATTTGCAGGCGCTAGGCTTTGCGTGGTAAAATCTCGTGCCGCAGAATTTTGTTGCGAGAAATTTTGATCTGTGAAATTTTTCGCTGTGAAATTTTGAGCCTCCGAATTTTGCTCTGTGGAATTTTGCAAGATAGAATTTTGCGACGCCAAATTCTGTGTGGCTGGATTTTTAGCTATAAAATTCCATCCCGCAGAATTTTTCTTCGTAAGATTTTGTGATTTTACATTCTGCGACGCTGAATTTTGTAGCATAGAATTTTGTGCTATAGAATTCTGTTCTGCAAAATTTTGCTTTAAATTATCTTGCTGCGCCGTGCTAGAATGCTTGGAATCCAAATCCGCGGAATTCTCCCCTGTAAACGCAGTGGAATTTAGCGCTATAAACTCCCGTGAACCGCCGTTTAGCCTTATATATACCCGCTCGCCGAAAACCGCCGTGCACTGCACCTTTAGCCGCAGCGTGCCGTCCACGCCGGTCTCGTAGGTTTTGGCGTTAATGTCGTTTAGCACGGGCTTTACGGCGGCAAATTTAGCCGCACACCTTCCTGCGCGTACCTTTTGTGGATCGACCAGCCCGTGTTTTAGCAGATAAAAAAGCTCGCTTGTGCCGTAAATTTCGCACTCCTCGTCGGGCTCAACCCCATCTATAGTAAGATCATCGGCGCTTTGCGCGCACTCCTTCTCGCGGTACGCGTCGGTGCATACCCGCCGCAAGCTCACGCCTGCAGGGCGCGCAAACTCCACTTCGCCTAGCATGCTCGATTTATCGAGGAAGGCAAACATATTAAACGCCACTTTTGCGGCACTTACGCCGCCGCTAAGATCCCTAGTCTTGGAGCCGTCGAAATTTCCCAGCCAGACGCCGAGGGTAAATTTAGGCGTGAGCGCGACGGTGTAGAGATCGCGCGCATCGGCGCTCGTGCCCGTTTTAAACATCAGAGGCGGCGCGTTTAGGGTGTTTTGCCACACCGAGCCGAGGTAGGAGCGCGGTGCATTTTTTAACATCTGCGTTACGATGTAGGCGCTTTGCGGAGTTAAAATTTTAGCATCGTCGCCGATCTTTACGCCCGCTATTTCGAGCTTTCGTAGCTTTCCTCCGTTTGCAAACGCGCTGTAAAGGCGAGCAAGATCCATTAGGCTCATCGAAATGCTTCCCAGCGCGATACCTGCGCCGTAATAATCCTTGCTAAACTCCGCCAAATGCACATTTGATAGCATTTCATACAGCCCGTCGCCCTCAAGCATCAAATTTAGCTTCACCGCGGGGATATTTAGGCTAAGACTTAGCGCGTCAGTCGCACTCACCGCGCCCAAAAAGCCCTGATTGTAGTTGCGCGGTACGTAGCCCGCGAAGATTATCGGCGCGTCGATCAGCTTTTTTGAAGGGGTAATGAGCCCGTGCTGCAGGGCCTTGGCGTAGATGAAGGGCTTTAGCGTCGAGCCTACGTTTTTTTGCGAACGCACGCCGTCGTTTTGCCCCTCATCGGCGCTAAAATCGTGGCTGCCGACGTAGGCGATCACGCTCATACTTTCGTTGTCGATCAGCACCGCAGAGCCGTTTCTAACGCCCTTATCGCGCAGAGAGAGGATCTCGCTTTTCAAAAAGCCCTCAAGCGCGATCTGGGTTTTCAGATCCAAGCTCGAATAAATTTTACCCTCGCTTAGGCGCGCAAGCTCCTGCGCTCGCGCAGTTTGCTCCTTGGGCTGCGCGCCCGCTTTAGAGTTTGCGGAATTTTCCTGCGTCTTGGCGTTTAGATCGGAATTTATCTGCGCCTGGGCGGCTAAAGCGAAATTTTGCGACACCTTGGCGTTGAAAGCGGAATTTGCCCGCGATTCGGCGCTTGCAGCAGAATCCGTCTGCATTTTAGCGTCTGAAGTAGAATCTGTCCGAGCATTAGCGTTCGACGAAGCGAAATCCGCCTGCACCATAGTGTCCGAAGCGGAATTTGTCTGCGCAATAAAATTTACGCGCGGCCGCTCGCCAGAGTTTGTATCTGCCTGCGAATTTTGCGGCAAATGTGCGTTATCTTGTCGATCGTTTAAATTTAGCTTTTGCGAATTTTGCGGCTCTTGGTGCGGATGTGCGGCACCGGAGGCGTTCTGCTGCTTGTTTAAATTTATATCCGCATTCGGATTTTGCGGCGAATACTCGGTTTGCCCTTTACCTGAATCTGTATCTGCCTGCGGATTTTGCGGCAAACGCGCCGCGCCTCGTTGCTCATTTAAATTTAGACTTTGCGAGTTTTGCGACGGATGGGCGGCATCAATAAAATCTCGCCGCTCATCTAAATTTGCACTCTTTCGTTCATTTGGTTTTACGCTTTCCGGTTCATTCGGTTTTACGCCTGCTTGTAATTCTACGCCTTCGCACTCGTTTAAATTTGGGCTCGTTCGTCTGCCCAAATTTAAACTCCCCGGCACATCTGTTTTAAAATCCGCCTCTTTGGAATTCATTTCTTTCGAATCCACTCCCGCCTGCGCACTCACGGAGCCGGATAGATTCGGCGCGGCTCTTGTCAAAGCTGCAAAACTTGATTCGGCGCTCGCCGCGTCCGAAAAATTTGACTCTGCCGCCGCCGCGGCTCTGCGCGCAGCCGAGCTTGCTTGCCCTGTCGTCGCGCCGGGCACTCCGTCCTGCTCTAAATTTTGAGTGAAATTTGCATCATCTTTGGCGGTAAAATTCTGCATTTTATAATTGTTAAACGCTAGCAGTGCATAATGCGGCGCGTAATTGGGCGCTGCGTAGCGTCTAGGTGAAAACGGCTCGGCAAGAGCGCGCTCATACTCGCTTTGCGAGATCACGCCGCCGTCTCGCAGCTGCGAAATTAGGCGGTTCTTAAGCGCGTTGATGTTTGATCTGCGGTCTAGGCGGTTTTTGTTCGGGTTTTTCGGGATCACGCTAAGAAGCGCGATTTGAGCGTTGCTAAGCTCGCGCAGGTCCTTTTTGAAGTAAAAATACGCCGCAGTCTTGACCCCCTCGATATTGCCGCCGTATGGGGCGAGGTTAAAATACATTCCTAAAATTTCATCCTTGCTGAAGTGCCACTCCAGCTGAAAGGCGTTGAAGATTTCGATGATTTTGTTCTTGTAGCTGCGCTGTTTGGGGCGCATCATACGCGCAACCTGCATCGTAATCGTCGAGGCTCCGACGCGCTCGACGTTACCCTCGCTTTTTTTAGTAAAATTTTGCGTAAAATTATACGTAGCCGCGCGCAGGATCGAGGCTGGATTGACGCCGAAATGGTAGTAAAAATAGCGGTCTTCAAAGTAGATCGCGCTTTGTTTCAGCCGCGGCGGTATCTCGTCCGCGCTCGCGTAAAAGCGCCAAATTTGGTCATCGCTGATCTGCATATTTAAAATTTCGCCGTTTCGGTCATATAAAATTCTACTCTTCTGCTTGTTTAGCATATCCAAATTTAGCGGATAAAGCGCGTCCAGGATCAAAAACAGAGCGAATGCAAATGCGCAAAATAGCGCGATTTTTAACGTAAATTTTAGAAATTTCATCGCGCAATTATATCAAAGAATTTTAATGATTTTAAGCTATAATGGCGCCTTTTTGCAAAGGAATAATCTTGGACGCTTTAAGCAAGCTCAATACCGAACAATACGCCGCAGCAACCGCTCCTGCGGGGCACAATCTAATAATCGCAAGCGCAGGCACGGGCAAAACCAGCACCATCGTCGCGCGGATCGCTCATCTGCTAAATCTCGGCACGAGCCCTAGAAAAATTTTGCTTCTTACTTTTACGAACAAGGCCGCAAGCGAGATGATAGCGAGGCTGCAGCGGCATTTTGATAAAAAAATCACCTCCGCAATCGTTGCGGGCACCTTCCACGCCGTATCCTACGCCCTACTTCGCGAGCTGGGCAAAGGCGTGATCCTAAAGCAGCCCGCCGAGCTAAAAACCCTGCTAAAAAGCCTCGTAGAAAGGCGAAAATTTTATCATGTAAGCGACGCGCGCCCCTACGGCGGGGCGTATCTGTACGACGTGTACTCGCTGTATCAAAACAAGGAGATGAGCGCGGATTTTGCGACGTGGTTTAGCAAAAACTACGAGGATCAGGCGGAATTTGCCGAAATTTACGCAGATATTTTGCGCGAGTTTGAAGAGGAAAAGGCGAAATTTAACTACGCCGATTTCAACGACGTTTTGCTAAAAATGCGCCATGAGCTGCAAAAGGGCGCGCCGCTACGGTTTGATGAAATTTTAGTGGACGAGTATCAGGATACAAACTCGCTGCAAGGAAGTCTCATCGATGCCTTTGCGACGAAAAGCCTTTTTTGCGTCGGCGATTTCGATCAGAGCATTTATGCCTTTAACGGCGCAAATATCGACATCATCGGCAGCTTCGGCAAGCGCTTTGCGGACGCTAAAATTTACGCGCTGAATATCAACTACCGCTCAAGCTCGGCGATTTTGGCGCTTGCAAATCGCGTCATCGCGAATAATCCGCGCCTTTACGAAAAGAAGCTGATCGTGGGGCGCGAGGGAAAATTTAGCGCGCCTAAGCTGCATGTTTACGATGATACGGCGGCGCAATACGCCCACGTAGCCGCACAGATCGCACAAAGCGGCGTGTCGCGCGAAAAGATCGCCGTCATCTTTCGCAACAACTCCAGCGCCGACGGCGTCGAAGTAGCACTTAAGGAGCTCGGTATCGGCGCGAAGCGAAAAGGCGGCGTGAGCTTTTTTGAAAGCCGCGAAATCAAGGCCTTTACGGACATCTTCGCGATGATAATAAACCCAAAAGATATGATGGCTTTTATGAGTACGTGCGAATACGCAAGAGGCGTCGGCAGCGCGCTAAGCAAGGAGCTTTTCGATGCGCTAATCGCGCTTGGACGCGGAAGCATTCACGCAGGGCTTTTACGCCCCGACGAGAGCGTTAAAATTTTTGAAAAAAAGAGAAAAAACTACCAGCTCGGACTTTTTGACGATGTCGATATTATCGGCTCAGTATCGCGCTTTGAAGCTTTGGAATTTGACGAGTTTTTTCGCTCGCATCCGATTCTCAAACACAATAAAATCACCGAAGGCGGTGCAGTGTTTTTGCACGAAATTTATAAAATTTTTAAAAAAAGCGGCTCAGCTGTAAGGTCCGCTACGCTAATCTCGCAGATCAAAGACTCGCGCCTTTTTGCGCTTGTGGCGGATTTCATCGCGACAAAGCGTGCGACGCTAAAAAACGGCAAGATAGACGATGAGCGCAAAAAGGACGAGATCTCCCGCATCTACGATAAATGCGGCATTTTAGAGCAGATCGCCGGTAAATACGCGGATCCGCAGAGCTTTTATAATTTCATAACTCTGGGCGCAAAGGAGATGAGCGAGGGCGAGGGGGTGAATCTGCTCAGCGTGCACGCAAGCAAGGGGCTTGAGTTTTGCAGCGTCTATCTTATCGATCTGGCGCAAAACCGCTTCCCAAACCTCAAGCTAATGGCGATGGGCGGCAGCCTGGAGGAGGAGCGGCGGCTATTTTACGTGGCGGTTACCAGAGCGCGCGACGAGCTGGTGCTAAGCTACGCGAAATTTGATAAGATCAGAAAAGTTAGCTACGAGCCGAGCTGTTTTTTAAGAGAAGCGGGGCTGGTGAAGTAAGCGAAATTTGCTCGCTAAATTTTGGAATTTCATTTTAGCGCATTTGATGGATCGTTTGTGTAAGAATTTTACTCCTCGCCTACGTCTGGCGCGTCGCCTGCTACGACTTTTTTATCGGATTGTGGAGTAAGAATTTTGCGGTGCGATTTGTAAATTTTGCGATTTGTAAATTTTTGCAATGCGGACGCTACCGCGATATTTTGCAGCTCGCTAAATTTCGCAGGCGGTAGCGGGGTTTGAAGCTACGATTGAGAGGCGTGGTTGCCTGGGGCTTTTTGCGAGTTGTGCGCGAGTTACACTACAGCGCGATCAGGGGCGGTTTGAAAGCGGTGATCTTTGCGGTGCGGGCGGTTGCAAAATTTTACGCCGCAAATGCGGGCTAAATTTTAAAATTTAGCTCCCGCTCTCCGCAGAATTTAAATGCAGTAAAAATCTCTGCAAAATCTTACGCAAGTAGAATTCTACGGCAAAATTCGGCGATAATAAAATTTCACCGCCCTATTTCATATTTCTCTTACTTTGAAATTTATGTGTTTTACACATCATGAAGCTTAAATTTTATTTAATAAATTCCAAAATACCGCAAATTCCACGACAAGTTAAAATTTTAAAGCGCATCAAATTTACGGCGCTGCGAAATTTAAAATTTCACTACGTATTGCGCACGCTGTAAAAATACGCGCCCTGCCAAATTTATTGGCGCGACGGAATTCCGAGCCGCGTCAACCCGTATATTTGATAAATAGATTTCGCGTCGCGTAAAATTCCAGTGCCGGTAAAGTTTGCTGCCGATCAATTTATCGCCGCGCAAAACACTATCCCGCGCAAATTTAACGCAGCCAAAAGTCCTTCGCCGCGTAAATCTCATAGCGTATTAAAAACCCTATCTCCCGCGTCTCCAAGTCCCGGCACGATATATTTTTGCTCGTTTAGTCTCTCGTCGATCGCCGCGGTAAAAACCTCGACCTGCGGGTAGATCTCGCTAAATTTATGAAGCCCCTCGGGCGCTGCGATGATGGAGATAAATTTGATCTTTTTAACGCCGTTTTTCAGCAGAAATTTCACCGCATCGATCGCCGTGCCGCCGGTCGCAAACATCGGATCGATGATGATTGCGGTGCGCTCTGCGGCATCTGCGGGCAGTTTGGCGTAAAAAAACTCCGCCTGTGCGGTCTTTTCGTCGCGCTGAAAGCCTAAAAATCCCACGCTAGCGTCCGGTATGAGCTTGAAAACGCTATCTAGCATCCCCAGCGCGGCGCGCAAAATCGGGCAGATCATGATCTTTGTAGCGAGCTTATACGCGCTAGTTTGCGCCACGGGTGTATGCACGCTTACCTCGCGCAGCGCCAGATCGCGCGTCGCCTCGAACATCATCAGGTAGCTGATCTCATCGACTAGCATGCGGAACTGAAACGGATCGGTCCCCCAATCGCGCAGGATCGTGAGCTTATGCTCGATCAGTGGGTGCTTGATAAGCCTCACGTTAGGCAGCTCGCACGCGGTTTGGTGCGTACATTTTTGGCTTTGGCTCATTTTCTCTCCTTAAATTTACTGAATTTTGCGCCCTTTGGGGCATTTTAATTATATGTTTTGGTGCGAACTCCAGTGCCGTGGCGCTAAAATTTTGCCGATAACGGCGGCACGACTTTAAATTTAGCTCATTTTCACTCGCAATGCAAGCGTTGCGACGTTTAAATT
Source organism: uncultured Campylobacter sp. (assembly GCA_900539505.1). Taxonomy (GTDB): domain Bacteria; phylum Campylobacterota; class Campylobacteria; order Campylobacterales; family Campylobacteraceae; genus Campylobacter_B. The sequence goes on from UQCL01000005.1 coordinate 46,621, forward strand.
TAGCTCGGCAGCTCGCTTTAAATTTAGCGCTTTTAAAAACGTAGTGCTTTAAATTTAGCTTGCGCGTGCGCTTTTGATTTAGCCGCTCTTTAAACAGGGCGCGCTTTATCGGCACGCTGGGCACTACTTTTCGGCAAGCGCTCGCGACGTAAATTTCACTTCCGAAATTATCGTCTGAGGCGGCTTTAAATTTACTTAATGCTCGCGCTCGTGAGCCAAATTTTAAAATTCCATGTTATCTTGCGCGCCGATAAAATTTTAATTTCATGCATGCGGGCGCTGCGCAAACGAGCTCAAACAAACCGAGCGCGTATTTTTTAGCCGCAAGCCGTTAAATTTTAACGTGCCGCGGGCAATCAAATTTAACAGCCCTACTCCTTCACCACGCGCAGGAACGAATACACATCCTGAACTCCCGGCGCGTGCGTCGCGTACCAGATCGCGTGCTTTTCATGCTCGATGTCCGTTACTACGCCGCTAAATACCACGTCGCAGCCCACGATCGCCACGCGCACCGCAGTACCCGAAACGTCGGTATCGGAAAAGAGATTTTTCTTTAAATTTGTAAAAATTTCAAACGAATTGCACGGATATTCGGGCTTTTTGACGCGCAGATAGGTATGCACGCGCCGCACGCCTTCGGTTTGTCTAGCTAAAGCAAGTAGCGGCTCGCGCATCGCTTCGCTATCCAGAAGCCCGATGAGATAGACCTCGCCGTAGAAGCATTCGACCTCCAAATCCCAGCTGCTAAGGCCTTTTGTAAATAGAATTTTGCTTTGGATTTTAGTCTGGATGAGCTTGTCGCTAGCGACCTCGCTCACGCTGCGGCGGTCGCGCGCCACGGAGTAGATGTCGTATACGCTAAGCGCGTTGCCCGCGGGCGCCAGCGGAGCCGCGCACGAGCTAAATAGCGCCGCGCAAGAGAGCAAAAACACCCCTAAAATCGCTAGAAACAAAACCCTCAAACCCTCTCCAATCTCGTTTAATTTCTAATTATCTCAAGCCAGCCGTTAGCTTCACTTTTTAATTTTAGCCCCGCAGGCGCCATTTTGCCGCAGCTTGAAATTTTACGTCGTGAGATTCCGCCCAAACCGCGCGCCGTAAAATTTTACAATATAAATTTTAAAATTTGCGTTGTAATTCGCACAGCTTGCGGAATTCTGCGTTTTCGCCATAGCGAAATTTCGCGCGCAGTATTTGTCGCCGTAAAATTATACGTGGCTAAATTTCGTTGCAAATTTGCCGCTGCGAATTCTACGAGTAAAATTTCTCGCGGCGGAATTCGCTGCTGCAAAATTTTATATTTCAAAATCCGCGCCCAAAATTTCGCCCGGTCCGGCTAATTCGTCGTAAGCCCGCCGTCTATCGCAAATATCGCGCCACTGACCCATTTCGCCGCATCCGAAGCCAAAAACACCGCCGCCTCGCCGATGTCCTGCGCGCTGCCGATTTTGCCAAGCGGATAGATATTTTGCACCATCTGTTCAAACGCCTCGCGCCCCTGCGGGCTAAGCGCGCTTAAATTTCGCTCAAACTGCGGCGTCAGCACGCTTCCGGGCGCTATGGCATTAACGCGCACACCGAGTTTGCCGACCTCGAAGGCAAGCGATTTGGTGAAAGAATTTAGTGCGCCTTTGGTGATCGAGTATGCTGTCGTGGTGCGCCCCACGAGCATTCTGTTTGCGAAATACGACGAGATATTGATCACGCAACCCTTGCTAGCCGCAAGCGCGCCCAAAAGCCCCTGAGTAAGCAGATATGGCGCTTTGACGTTTAGGTTTAGATGAGCGTCCAGCAGCGCTTCGTCGGTCGCCTCAAAGGGTACGAATTTTCCCAGTCCGGCGTTATTTACAAGGATATCTATCTTAGGAGATTGCGCTAAAATGCGCTCGCAAAGGCCTTTTATCGTTTTGCTTTGCGCCAAATCCGCCCTTGCGGCGTAAGCTTTCACGCCGTAACCGCCTAGGGCCTCCTGCGCGATTTTTAATTTCTCTTCGCTTCTGCCGAGTAGGATCAAATTTGCGCCCTCTTCGGCGAAACACTTTGCGATGCCAAGCCCTATGCCGTCGCTTCCGCCAGTGATTACGGCGGTTTTACCCTCTAATCGTTTCATACTTTTCCTTTCAATGCGTAAATTTAAGTTCTAAAAATTTGAGCGAGATTTATTGATCTCGCAAACTTCGAAATTTTGCAGGCTTTGAAATTTCGCTCGCTTTAAAATTTCGCTCGCTTTAAAATTTCGCGGCGAAGCGAAATTTCATCGATAAAATTTTACTAATTTTAAAATTCCATCGATAAAATTTCACGGCAAAATTCCATCACAAAGCTTGCGGCGGAATTTCATCGGGAATTCCATCCGTAAATTCCACCCAAACTGCGCCGCTTGGCTTACAGCACCTGTTTTACGCTACTAGCCGTGATTTCAAGTAGCCTCGTAGCAAACGGAAATTTCGCCTTCGTTTCTTCAAACTCCGCACCGCTATCAATAAAACGCGCTGTGCCCTTTACTACAAAGCCACGCCCCGCTCCGAACCTGCCTGCTAGCTCCTTCGTTGCGACGCTAAGCTCGACGTTTGGATTAGCCTCCACGTTGCTTTGCGTCTTTTTCATACCCGCAGCGGGGATGAGGATGCGATCACCCTTAATGACGAGATATCTGTTCCACGTATTGCTGATATGAGCCTCGCCCTGCGCGCAGGTAGCGATACCCACAGCGCATTCATAATTTAAAATCTCCAAAAATTCCTTACTAAACATTTTCTCTCCTTAAATTTACATTTTAAAGCTCTCGATTTTGGCTGACAAGCCCCGCGCGCAACTGAAATTTTAACTACCTCCGCCACTTTCCGCTGCGGCTAAATTTTGTATTTCAAAAGCGCATCTTTTTCGGCTTTGCTTACGCGGAAGCTATCGCGGATCTTCGATATCGCCTTGTTTTGGATAAATTTAACCGCCTGCTTGCTCTCCAAAAATGCAAGCGTGATCTCGCGCTGCTTGATAAACATCTCGGCTATCGCCCACGCCGCGCCCATCTGCACGTAATATCGTTCGTCGCTTTCGGCGGCGCAAATTTCAAAAAATTCCTTGGGCGAGATCGCGCCCATATTTTGCATAAAATAAACGTAGAAAAATCGCCTCTCAAACTCGCTCACGCCGCTTTTAGCCTGCTTTAGCAGCGCGTCCGCAAAAGCGGCGCCCCTGAATTTTGGAGCGAACATATCGCAAACCGCCCAATTAGGCATCGTTTTGATAAAATCGCTCGCAAGGGTAAATTTCGCCTCATCCTGCTTCAAAAGCATTATAAAAAAGCCCTTTAGCACGAACTCCTCGTGAAAAAAGGGCTCGTAATTTTGCAGCTCGCGCCGCGCCTCATCCGCCCCGCCCAGAGCGGCGAAGCTTTTACGAGCAAGTGCGCGCAGTGTCGGAGTGCGCACGCCCAAAATCTGCGGCGCGGGTATTAGGCGCTGCGAAAATTTCGCCAACTTCTCCTCGCTTAGCACCCGCAGCTGCCCTAGCATATTTTCTCGTAAATCCATAACTTTCCTTTAAATTTTGATTGCGAATTTTACCAGCCCGAACGCGAGCTGATCTCGGTACGCCGAAATTTCGCCGCACAGGCTATCTATTTAAACAGATCGCGATGCAGCTCAAACTAATCGCCCGATAGATCGCGCTACTTTAAATCGCCCACTATACCCGCTTCAAAGTCTTTTGCCTAAAAATACGCCCTGCTAAATCGCGCTGTATACCTCAGGGCAGAGCAAACCGTATCGCCAAAAGCTCGCTTAAATGAAACTCGGCGCGTCGTTTGAAAATAAAATTAGATCGCCGCTTTGCGTATTTTCGCTCAAAACTCGCTGCAGATCGCGCTTGTCTTTCAAAACGATAGTCTTTGTGGGGTCGATTTTGCTTTGCAGCACCTCGGAATTTAGCTCACCCGTAATGATCGCGAGATCAAAAATTTCATCGATCTTGGCGGCGAGCGTCTCGTTGTCCTCGCGCGTGTTCTCGACGATACCAGGCGTGATGATGACCTTGCGCCCGCCGTAGCTTCGCATCAGCTCGTAGCTTTGCAGCATGCCGCTTAGATTGCCGTTGAAGCTATCGTCGATGATGATTTTGCCGCCCGCATCGAGCCGCGCGAGGCGGTGCTCGACGGCACTAACATGCGCGACGCGGCTTTTGATCTTATCTGCGCTAAGCCCTAAAAATCGCGCGATCTTTATGCACGCGGCGAGATTTGCGGCGTTAAATTTACCCAAAATCGGCGCGAAAAACTCATGTCTCTTTCCTTGTTCGCTACGCTCGTTTAAAATTTTACGTTCACTCAAAGCTTCTTGCGTGCCCTGCTCTTTGTCGCCGCAAATTTTATCGCCACGGGCGGCTTGTTCGTAAAATTCTTGCTCGCTCCGTTCGGTGCGGGATACGAAATTTGCATCGTCAAAATCGGCGCCGTAATTTTTAGAATTTTTGTCTTTTTCCGCGTATGCCGCACTGCCTGCATCTAGGTTTAAACCGCCCTGCCCTTCGCCACCTGCGGCGGATGTTTCTGCACGCAGCGTGGAATTCTCGCCGCTAGCACCGCTTTCATCATCGCTCAAGCTAAGGCTAAATTTTATTCCGTCCAGATCCGCGCCGCAAATTTCCAGCCCCTCGTCATAGATTGTGACGCACTCGCTCGGGCTTTTTTGCGTGCAGCTGTGCAAAAACGCATGCTTTAGCCGCGCGCTTGTGAGCGCTTCGAGCTTGGTTTTGCGGATGTTTTCGATGCTTTTGAAATACTCGATGTGTTGCGCGCCGATCTCGCCCACGACGACGATCTGCGGCGCCAAAAACTCGGTGATCTCGGCGATGTCGCCGCTTAGCCTGGCGCCTGCTTCGGCGATGTAGATCTGCGTATCTGCGGGTAGCGCCTCGTTTACGTCGCGCACGAGCCCTGCTAGCGTGTTTACCGAGCGCGGCGTCTTGTAGCAGCGAAAGTCGCTTTTTAAAATTTGATACAAGAAGTTTTTAATGCTCGTCTTGCCGTAGCTCGCGGTGATCTGAATGATCATAAGAGAGGGCATCTGGGCTAGTTTTTTGCGCGCGGCGGTCTTAAATTTCGCGGCCTGCGCCCGCTCGTAAGCAAAGCTCGCCGCAAGAGCGGCGCCAAGCGGTAAAAAGATCGGCAAAATCGGGCCCCCCGCGGCATAAAACGCGGCATTAAAGCTAAACACACAAACCGCCAAAATCGCGAAAAATCGCCTCACGCGCGGCGTAAAGACGAGCTTTTTATCAAGCCCTCTTTGCCAAAAATAAAGCGCTAGCGCATAGGCCGCGACGATTAGAATTTTAGCGGCGTGCAGAGCATAGAGGGGCGCGGTGCCGAATTTAGCCGCGCCTGAGCTTGCCACGATCTCGCAGCCAAAATACGCCGCTAGTGGCAAAATCAAAAAATAAAGGTGCCACGCGGGCTTGGTGAAGTGAAAGATGATGCGCGCGGGCTTGTACGAAAACCACTGCAGGCAGGTGATCAGATAAAAGCCCAGCAGTAGGACGAATGCCGCGTGCGCGATCAAAAATATTATATTCATCTTTTAAAATTCCTTTTTATAAGTTTAGGCGCCCGTTTTGCGAGCCTGTGCGGGCAAACGCGGCGAGCTCGGGCTAACCGACATTAGACTTCATTTGCAAATTTTATGAATTCTCGCTTTGCAAAATTCTAGTTTTACAAATTTTCGCTCTCGCAAATTTCCACTCTTGCGTGAGCTGAACGAGCCGCGCTAGATAAATTTGCACTACCGCGCACCATCTGCGTTCTTAATACCGCACCCCATTCTCGCGACCTAAAATTTTCGCACGCTGCGTATCTTGCGACATCGCGCCCTATCTCGCGCGATAATTTGCATCATTTACGACACATAGGCCTTCTGTCGCGGCAAATACATGACGCGGTTATGCGACTAAATTTAATTGCCCGCTTTGCGGTGCACACGTGGTTTCACCTACATTTATACGGCTGCCGCAATCGCAAGCACAGAGCGGAAACGACCCGCTGCCGAGTTAAAATTTTAAAATTTAACGCGGCACGCCGCAATTTGAGCTTTGCGTTTTATACTGTGCCCCTAAAGAGCGTATTTTACGCCGCTAAATTTTAAATATGTGTGGCGCACGTGTGCGGCTTTATAATTTAAATTTACGCTTAGGTCCGCGATTTTTGCGCAAACAGATTGTAAAATTTTAAACGCGGGCGAACTGCACTAAAGCGCCGCAATGAAATGCTTTTTAAAATGCGCTCGCCCTTGCCTTTCGCGCGATCTGTTTTTATATCTAAAGCGCGATTTTCGCGGTGCACCGCTAAAATTTAGCCACTAAATTTTAAAATTTACACCAAATCGCGTTCCGTTTTAAATTTAGCGCGGCGCCAAATCGTTAAATTTAGCTGTCGCCAAGCTCCTTTTCGATCTGCTCGCCGATAAAATCCGCGCTCTGCAAAAAGAAAAAGTGATCCCCCGCCAGCGGATAAAATTTGCTGTTTTTAATGAGTGAGTGGATCAGCTCGCCGCTTTTTAGGCTAGTGGCGCGATCGTCCTTGCCCCAAAAGATGAGCGCATTTTGCGGGCTTAGCGCGGAAAAAATAGCGCGAAAGTCCTCACTTACGACGTTTTTTAGCGTCTCATACATCGTCTTGCTCATACCTGCGGCATCCTTGCTCGCAAACGCGCGCCAAAGCCCCGCCAGTCCAAGTCTTTTTAAAATTTTAAAAATCGCGATTTTGGCGCGCACTGCAAAGGGCTTGGGTTCGATGATACCGGCGCTGCTTAGCAGTATGAGATTGCGCGGAACTAGCAATGCGGCGATCTTGCCGCCGAAGCTGTGCCCCATGATCGCCGCGGGTTGCTTGCCAAAAGCCGCGATAAAGGCACGCATAATCTCCGCGTAATCCTCGCTGCCAAGGGCGCGCGCGGGCTGCGAGCTGGCGCCAAATCCAGGTAGATCGACGCACACTAACGCGTAACGGCGGAATTTATCCGCAAAAACCCGAGACATAAGCGCTTTGTTTGCACCCCAGCCGTGCAACACCAAAATATATTCGGTGCGTTGCAGGTTTGAAATTTCGTAGCTGATTTTGTAGCTTTCGCCGCCGCAGACGAGCTCCTTACTCGCCACCGCCGCTCCTTTTGGCGTAAACAGCCTTGAGTAGCTCGACCGCCTTTTCAAGCCGCTCAAACTCGCTCATACTGATCATCACGGCTTCAAATTTGTTGTTTTTGACGATCAGGGCTTTTTTAATCTCTTGGTTTTTGATCTTGTTTAAAACGGTGCTGAAGTTGCGCACGATCTCGGTAGCGGTATAAATTTCGTCTTGATTTATCATGGCTCGACCTTTGGGGTAAAATTTTACGCAAAATTTAGCGTAAAATTTTAAACGATTGGCTATTTATTAGCGGTGATTTTGGTGATCAGCTCGTAGCTTACGGGGATCTGTCTCATCGGCGGCAGCGACGAAGCAAGAGCTGCTAAAACCTCGGAGAAATCATCAAATAGGTAGTTTGCGAGGCTGCCTGGGTTTGGATTTATCTCGTTTAGATAAATTTCACCCTCTTTTTCAAAAAAATCGCAGCGAATTAGCGCGCCATCGAATGATCCTGCGTTATAAAGCCGCGTAAAGGCATCTTTCATCTTGCCCTCTAGCAAAGCGCCAGGACGAGCGGGCTCGATCGCGCCACTACGCGAAAAATCCAAATATTTACGATCGAAATTTAAATAGCCCTCTTTTTTCGGCTCTTCGATGTTTGAAAATACGATTTTGCCGTCTATTTTAGCGCCTGCGAGATTGAATTCCTTTACGTTTTCCCAGTATGGCTCTACGATCGCGCTGTCGTCCAGCTCAAAAGCCTGATCCAGCGCGTAGCTAAACTCGCTTTCGTTCTTGGCTATCGAAATTCCGATGCTAGAGCCCAAATGAGCGGGCTTAACGATGATCGGAAAATTAAAATTAGGCAGACTAGTACGATTTACGATCTCATACGGCAGGGTTTTTACATTTGCGATTACAGCTAGGTGCTTGGTTAAAATTTTATTATAGCTTAGAACGCTAGCTTCGATGCGAGGTCCGATATAAGGGATGCCAAAAAACTCAAATAGCGCCGCCATTTTGCCATCCTCGCCGTCGCAGCCATGGATTAGATTGATATATGTGCCGACTTCTAGCATGCTTTTGCTAAACATTCCACTCTCAAAAAATCCGCCCGCACCGATACTAAGCTCTTTTGCTTTAGCATAGCCGCCCTGCTTAAAATATGCCGCGCGCATATTTTTATCCTCAATGCGGTAAAATTTACGATTTTTATCGCAAAATACAAACTCCAAGTCCCAGCCTTTTAGGGCATTTTTGACGGCAATTGCCGAGATGATACTTACTTCGTGTTCGTAGCTCTGAGCTCCAAAAACTATGCCAAATTTCATTGCTTTCCTTCAAATTTTATTTTCTACGCTAATTTTTTTAACGCCTCTTTGACAAGATCTGACGTATTCGTGCTGCTGCATCCCGCTAAGATTTGATTGATCTTATCGCGCTTAAATCCAAGGCTTTGTAGCGCGGACGCCGCTTCATTTTTATAAGTCTCGCTAGGACCGAATTCCATTAGCTTCGCATCGCCCAGTTCGGCAATGATCCGTCTAGCGGTCTTTGGGCCGATGCCCGGAACTGAAGTTAGCGTCGCAGCATCCCCCGTAGCTACGCAACGCGCGAAATCCTGCGGAGCGAGCGTCGAACAAACCGCCATCGCCGTGCTTGCACCTACACCGCTAAGCTTGATTAGGGTTTCAAACATCTTTTTTTCACTCTCGTCTAAAAACCCATACAGCGAATCGGCATCCTCGCGCAGAATTTGTACGCACGCAAGCTCGGTCAGCTTGCCCTGCGTGAGCTTCGCGGAGGTATTTAATGACAATGAAAGGGCGTAGCTCACGCCGCTAGCGCATTTAATGACGCAAGCAGTGGGCTCTTTGCGCGTGATAATTCCTTCGATCGCCGCTATCATATAAGAGCCTTTAAAATTTCGTTTATGCTCTCATTAAGCGCTAAATTTAGGGCATTATAAATGCTTTGCGAGCTAGGATCAGGCACGAAAACGCGCTTAGTGACGATGCCTGATTTTATGCTTTCTAAAGAATTCAAAATTTCATACCCCATCGTGACGGTTGCTTGATCGTTATTGACCTGAAGCGCTACGATACTGGTTTTTAGGCGCAAATCCCGCTCTTTTGGCACAAATATCGGATTTAGCGAGCAGGTGGAAAATGCCGCATCAAGCAGCGCCTTATATACCATCTCGCTAGGCATCGTGATAAATTTGGCGTCGCTTGCGAACCGCGTTCGGTTTCTAAAATCCACTATTAAAATATCCCGCCTATCGACGAGATCGGTCGCCGTGATGGTGTCGATAAAGATATTTTTGCGCGCACCGCTAGGATTTACGCAGCGCTTTTGATCATAACGCAGCTCGTAGTAGGTGTATGGCTTAGCCTGCTTGGCTAAGCAGCCGCCTAAAAATATCGCTGCTAGCGTCACAGCAAGCGTAAACTTTATAAAATTTTTCATCTTTATTCCTTTTTATCGTCGCGATCCGCGCCTTTAGAAGTGTCTTTGAAAAAGAAATCGTAAGGATTGTCCTCTAGCCTAAACATCGCGCCTTGGAATTCTCTAAGCGATTTTTTGAGCTCGCCAAGAGTGTTTTTTGCCTCCTCAAGCGTAGGATCCAAGATTGCTTTTAGATTGTACTCGCCGCGATCGATACGCTTAGTGATGATGCCTGCGGTTTTATCCAGCGAATTCGATAGATTGGCAGCACTCACGGCAAAGGCGTTTAGATTATCTAGCAGCGCGTCTAGCTCCTTCTCGCGCTCGTTTAAATTTGCTATGAGAGTATTTACGTTAGCAAGCAGTGCGTCTAGGCTTTGGAATTTTTTCTCATCACTTAGCTCAGCGCTAAATTTATCCATCGAAGATAGAATTCTATCGACTTTATCGGTATTTTGCTTAGACAACAGCCCATTAATCTTAAAGATCATCTCACTCACGCTATCGGTGATGACTTCAGCTTTAGAGCCGATTTTATCAAGAAGCGTTTTATCCAGCGCAATTATCGGCTTTTTATCATTCGGCGGAAAAAGCTTACCGCTTCCTTTCGTGATATTTATAAACGCGATTCCGCTGATGCCTTGAGATTCTACCTTAGCGACGCTATCTTGTGAGATCGGTAGCTTGCTTTTTACCGAAATTTCAATCTCGATGATCGCATTTTCGATATCGGCAAAGTCGATGCTTTTAATAATGCCCGCATTTACGCCGATAAATTTAACCTCGGAATTCTCCTTAATGCCTACGGGAAGCTCTTTTGTGTGGATATAGTAGGAGCGGTAGCTCTCGCCACGGTCGGTCTTTGTAAGCATCCACCACATAAACGCCGTAAGAGCCGCGACGCAGATCATAACAAATGCGCCTACTATCGTGTATGAAGTTCTATTTTCCAATCTTTTCTCCTAATTTCAGAGCATAAAATTTAAGCCCTGCGATATGCCTTAAAATAGCTGTTTGAGTTTAAATTTTAAAACTTAGCGTGCATTTTGAAATTTCAAAATATCGCCGCGCCGTATTTTAGCGTAAAATTCTACCGCCCCGATTTAAATTTAACGCCGCTTGCTCGCTAAAATTTTAAAATTTCAATGCGCTATCCCACACATGCGCCCTTAAATGCGACCCGCCTGAATTTTAAAATTTCGATTGAGCCGCTAAGGTCTAAATTTTAAAATTTTATGCTCGCGGAGCCTAAAATTCCTAGCGAAGTTTAAAATTTAAAATTCCGTCGCTACTTTAAAAATTTAGCTCGCATCGACATAAATTTTATATTTTCCGCAGTGCAGACATCTGAACAGATAACCCGCCGTATCGCCTCCTGCGACGAGGCAGTCACGCACATCCTCTACCGCAAATTCCCCGCGCAGGGCGTATTCGGTAAAGACCTCTTCGGCAACACCCATCTCCTGCAGCTCCTTCGTGCCCACGTCGCCTAAAAACTCGCAGTAATCGTCGCAGCACGTGAGCCAATACGCTCCCTGCCAGCTAAAATACCCCGGCGTCCTTTGAAACAGCTCCTCGGTTTTGCTCTGCGCATCCGTAGCGCCCGGCGGTAGAGGATCGGCGTCCTGGATGAAGCCGGCGTCAAATTTCGCCGCAGCCGCGCCGCTAGCGATGCAGTGTGGGCAGAGGTATTTCACGTCCGCCGTGCAGTAAATGCTACCGCGATAATAAACGCCCGTCGCCTGCTCGCAGCACTCGCAAAGCACGCTTATATCGTCCTTAAACACGCCCGTTTTAATGGGTCGGGATGATAGCGAAAATGAGGCAGGGCTTTTGATTTTTCGCTCACGCACGCCGCCTCGTTTGCGGTTTTGGGGCGCTTTATCGCGTCCGCGTCGCCGTTTTGCGCATACTGCTTCAGATAGCCGAGCTTTTTAAGCTGCTTTCTGTTCTTCGGATCGCAAATTTTGCCGAGCAGTTCACAGGCGCTCTTTTTTAACCCAAGTAGCTCATAAACGTCCACCAGTACGAGCTTTGCCTCTTTTTCGCCGCATTTTTCGAGCTCGTCTTTGAACTCATACAGCGCCAAAATGCTCGCCGCGCCGCCGTCCGTGTCCCAAAACGTCTTTTGAAGCGCGATATACTTTTGCCTAAGCTTATCCATTTCGGCTCCTAAATTTTAAAATTTACCCGCTAAATTTCAAACGTCAAAATTTCATCCATTCAAAATTTTACCCGCCGCGATACGTATTTCGGCTCGGTAAATTTCAAAGCTCAATCCCTTTGTCGCATCTTAAATAGCTCTTCAAGCGGATTATTCTCCAGGCTTGAAATCTCCTCGATGTTTCCTTCAAAAGCGATTTTTTGATTATCCACGATCAAAAACCGATCCAAAATGTCAAAGATACTGTCCACGTCGTGCGTCACCATCACGACCGTGACGCCGAGGCTATCTCTAAGCTCGCAAACAAGCCTATCAAGGGCTCTGGCACTGAGCGGATCAAGCCCCGAGTTTGGCTCGTCCAAAAATAAAATTTCAGGACTAAGTGCTAGCGCGCGAGCCAGCGCCACGCGCTTTTTCATACCGCCGCTAAGCTCGTTTGGGCTAAGCGCAGCAGCCTCCTTTCGTAGCCCCACCTTTTGGATCCAAAACATCGATAGCTCATCTATCTCGCGCTCGCTAAATTTAGAGTATTCGCGAAGCAGCACGCCTACGTTTTCGAGCACGCTCATTGAGCTGTAAAGCGCGCCAAACTGAAACATCACGCCGCATTTTAGGCGGATCTCGTTTTGCCCTGCTTCGCTTGCGCGCCAAATATCGCGCCCGAAAATTTTAATTTCGCCGCTTTGCGGGCGCTTTAAGAATATGAGCGTTTTCATCAGCGTCGTTTTGCCGCTGCCGCTGCCACCTAAAAAGCCGTAAATTTCGCCCTTTTTGACGCTAAAGCTCACGCTATCGTGCATAACGCGCGATCCATACGCGGTAGTAACGTCGCGCGCGACTATAATTTTAGCGCTTTCGCTGGATTGTACTTGCTCGCTCATAGCCCGATTTCCGAAAACAGAACCGCAAATACCGCGTCGATCGCAATGACCCAAAATATCGCGTTTACGACGCTAATGGTAGTGTATTCGCCGATGCTTTGGGTATTTCCTTTGACCTCAAAACCCCGCATACAGCCGATGATAGCAATGAATGCCCCGAAAAATGGCGCTTTAATCATACCTACTAAAAAATGCCTAAGCTCTACAGAAGCCTTAAATCTATCCAAATAATCACTAAAGGCTATGTCTAAATACGCGTCACACACGATCATCTGAGCAAAAATACTTACCGAATCTGCGATAAAAATGATTAGCGGCATGATTAGTACCATCGCGATAATGCGCGGCATCGCAAGAAAATAAAACGGATCAAAGCCCATCGTCCTCATCGCATCAATCTCTTCTGTGATCTTCATCACGCCGATCTGCGCCGTAAAGCTCGAAGCCGAACGACCCGCTATGACAATGGCGGCGATTAGAGGCGCTACCTCACGAAGCGTCAAAGCGCCCATTATATCGATGATATAGATGCTGGCGCCAAATTTAGAAAGCATATCCGAGCCGATGTAGGCAAGCACGATACCGATCAAAAACGCCGTCAATGAGACGATGAAAAGCGCGTCTATGCCGCTATCTTTGATGAAATTTACGGTTTCTTTGAAGCGGAATTTCATCGGATGAATTATAAAAGCCGTAAGCTTGGAGAAAAACTCGCCCAAAAAGCTTGCAAGGCTTAGCAAGCCTAGAATTCCAAGATGGCAATAAAGTCCGATCTGCGCTAAAAAATTTAGCCTGCGAGACTCGGGTACGTAGCTAAAATCGATCGTTTTATCATCCATAAAACTTAGAATTTTGGCAGCTTTGCAGCTATCCTCCACAAGGCTAACCCGCTTGCCAGCAAGGGCGTTTTTGATCATCAGCGCCATGAAATAGTCTAAATTTGAAATTTCGCTTAAGCTTAGCTCCAGCTCGTTTAGATTTTTTACTGCTTTTTTTAGTGCAAGTAACTGCGAGCGCGAGCTTTTGTAGTTCCACTGCCCGCGTAGCGATAAGGTGTTTTTCCCGCCCGAGCTTTCGAGCGAAAAGGCTAAATTCCGCAAAAATTTCTCTCCAAAATCAAAAAATAGGGGAAATTATAATATAATCAACCTTGGCATTTTATAAAATTTAATGGAGATTTATGCTCAGAGGCTTTTTTACAAATAGCGCAGGCACGCTGGTTTCGCGGGTTTTGGGTTTCGTGCGCGACCTGCTTACCGCATCGGTTTTGGGCGCGGGGATTTACAGCGATCTGTTTTTCGTAGCGTTTAAACTACCCAATCTCTTTCGCAGACTATTCGGCGAGGGAGCCTTTACGCAGGCGTTTTTGCCTAGCTTTACCGCCGCGCGCAAAAAAGGAATTTTTGCCGCAGCGGTGCTAATAAAATTTAGCATTTTCATCGCGCTTTTAACGGTGCTCGTGCTGCTTGCCGCGCCCGTTTTTACTAAAGTTTTGGCATACGGATTTAGCGCCGAACAGATCAGTCTTGCGGTGCCATACGTGCGGATAAATTTTTTCTACCTTACATTTATCTTCGTCGTTACGCTCTTTGCCTCGCTGCTTCAGTACCGCGACCACTTCGCTACGACGGCGTTTTCGACCGCACTTCTAAATTTAGCGATGATCGCGGCGCTTCTGCTAGCTCGCGGTAAGGACGGCGCTACGGCGGTGCTCTATCTTAGCTTCGGCGTCGTAGCGGGCGGGCTTTTACAGCTTGCGGTGCACGTTTATGCGCTGAAGTTTACCGGCATGCTGCGCGTCTTAGTGGGCGGCTTTGCGCGGCTCGCGCGGGGCGATAAACCGCAGACGCAGGGCTTTTATAAAAATTTTTTCGCGGGCGTACTCGGTGCGTCAGCGCTTCAGCTAAGCTCGTTTATTGATACCTTTTTTGCGAGTTTCCTTGCTAGCGGCAGTATCAGCTATCTGTACTACGCAAACCGCATATTTCAGCTGCCGCTCGCTCTTTTTGCGATTGCGCTTAGCACGGCGATCTTTCCGCGCATGAGCAAATTCGTAAAAGCGCACGACGACGCGCAGGCTCTGGCGCTCGTGAAGCGCGGGTTTTACTTCCTTTTGGCGCTGCTCGGGCTCTCTGCGATAGGCGGCGTGATGCTGCGAAACGAGATCACGCAGCTGCTATTTGAGCGCGGAGAATTTACACATCAAAATTCCATCGAATGCGCCGCAGTTCTCGGCGCGTATATGGTGGGGCTCGTGCCGTTCGGGCTGTCTAGGATTTTTTCGCACTGGCTGTATGCGAATATGAAGCAGAAGCTAAGCGCGAAAATTTCGATCTGGTGCGTCTTTATAAACGTCGCTTTGTGCGCGCTGTTTTTTAAACCCTTCGGAGCGGTGGGGCTTGCGTTTGCAAGCACGATAACGGGAGCGTTTCTGTTCGGCTTCAACCTCTATTTTTTTGGATTTAATAACTTTTTGGCTATAATCCGCGCAAAAAAAATTATTGCGATCGCGGCGCTTTGTGCGGGCGAAGCGGCGATTTTATACATTTTAAAAGGCTTGTATTATGGTAATTTATGATAGTTTGAGCAAAAAGAAACTCCCTTTTAAGCCCATTAGCGAGGGGCTGGCGCGCATTTACGCCTGTGGCCCGACCGTCTATGATGACGCGCATCTTGGGCATGCAAAAAGCGCCGTGAGCTTTGATCTGCTGCGCCGCGTACTGCAAGCGGAGGGCTATGAGGTTAAATTTGCGCGAAATTTCACCGACATCGACGATAAAATTTTAAAAAAGATGGCGGAAACCGGCAAGAGTCTGGGAGAGATCACGGAGTTTTATACCCGCAGATATTTGCAGGATATGAGCGCGCTAAATGTCGCGGACGCGAGCATTTCGCCCAAGGCGACCGAAAATATCGCTGCGATCTGCGAGCTCATATCCTCGCTTCTTCAAAAAGGCTTTGCCTACGAGATCGCGGGTGACGGCATCTACTTCGACACGTGTAAGGACGGGGATTATCTAAGCCTTAGCGGCAAAAAAGAGGGTGCCGGCAAAAACATTGCCCGCGTCGCCTCAAACGATGCCAAGCACGACGAGAAGGACTTCGTGCTGTGGAAATTTGACGAGAATTGGTTTGATAGCCCGTTTGGTAAAGGGCGCCCGGGCTGGCACAGCGAGTGCGTCGCGATGATTTTGGCGCACCTTGATAGCGGCGATCCGCAATTTTGCATCGACATTCACGCAGGCGGCGCCGATCTGCTCTTCCCGCATCACGAAAACGAAGCCGCGCAATGCCGCTGCGCCCGCCATAGAGCGCTAAGCAAATACTGGCTTCACAACGGCTTCGTGCAAGTAAATAACGAAAAGATGAGCAAGAGCCTCGGTAACTCGTTTTTTGTAAGAGACGCCCTAAAAATCGCACCGGGCGAGGCGCTGAGATTTTATCTCTTAAGCTCGCATTATAGGGCAAATTTTAATTATTCGATAGCCGATCTGCTTGCGAGCAAAAAGAGGCTCGATAAAATTTACCGCCTTAAAAAGCGCGTCCGCGATGTTTTAGCTCCCGCTGCAGGGCAAAATTCCGCATCCGAGCTGCCTGCTGCGGAGGCTAAATTTAGATCGGAGATGATGGAGTTTTTAAGCGATGATCTCAACACCTCAGGCGCGCTTGCGGTGCTCGATAGCTTCGTAGCAGGCGCGAATGAAGCACTCGATCGCGCGCCGAAAGACAAGGCGTTAAAGGCTCAGATCGCCGCAAATTTAGAGTTTGCGAAGCAGACCCTTGGAATTTTATATGAGGATGAGACCGAATACTTTCGCTTCGGCGTGAGCGAGCAGCAAAGAGCACAGATCGAGGAGCTGATAAAACAGCGCGCACAGGCGAAAGCGGAAAAGAATTTTGCGGGCGCGGATGCCATCAGGGCGCACCTTACGGATATGAAGATCGAAGTGATGGATACGCCTAGCGGCACCGTTTGGGAGGTCGCAGCAGAGTAAATCATAAAATTTAACGCAAAATTTTACGTTA
Organism: uncultured Campylobacter sp.; assembly: GCA_900539505.1. GTDB lineage: Bacteria > Campylobacterota > Campylobacteria > Campylobacterales > Campylobacteraceae > Campylobacter_B. The sequence goes on from UQCL01000005.1 coordinate 63,257, forward strand.
AATTTTATGATTTTTACGATGCAAAGCGTAAATCAGGACGCTAATCCGCGCGAAAATTTCGGTGCGATTTTTATCTGAAGCATTGCTATGCCGCGGCGTGATTTTATTTAGCGATACGGTGCAGGAGCGATGCGATGTACGGCACGACGCGGCGACAGAGGCGCAAAGGCGGATCGCTATTTTCATTCGTCGGCACGGCTGATACGGCGCGCGATATAGCGCGGTACAGCGGTAGCTCTACGGTTCGTCTGTGCGTAAATTTCAGTGCTATTTTTCATGGCAATTGGCGATGCGGCACAGTGAAAGCAGCACTGCGGCGCACCTGTGCGTAAATTTTAACGCGACTAGGTGTAGTGGAATATGTTGCCGCAACGCGCAAATTTCGGCGCGATTTTTATTCGGCGATATTCGTGGGTGCGCGCAGCGACGAAAGTCACGATTTTATTTGGCGATACGGCTGATGCAGCGGCAAAACCACAAGACAGGCTGCGATTTCATTGATAGCGCGGCGGCGCAAAAGCGCAATGCGGCGCGGCGATGCGAAGTCGCGATAAACGCGATGTAATTTATGATACGGCATTTGTGAGCGCTTTATGGCGCCTCAAAGCATTTAACGCTTAAATGGCATGTGAAAGCGAAAGATCGCGGTGAATAAAAACTCGCTCGCTTTTAAAGCGCTTTGAGCTTTAAAAATGGTAATGTAAAAACCGCTCTGCGATGCGCAAAAGCCATTTTAAAGCGCTTTACGCTTTAAAAGCGGCAAACAAAAAAGCTAAATCTCGGCGTCGTCCGCACGGTCGCCGCATGCGAGCGAGTTGATTTAGTGAGCTTGCGAAGCGCAAATTTGTGCTGCCTTGCGGCCGAAATTCTAAAATTTTAGAAATTTGGGAGTTGGAAATTCTAAAATTTAAGGAATTTTGGAATTATAAATTCTTAAATTTCAAGA
>UQCL01000006.1 GCA_900539505.1 uncultured Campylobacter sp.
GGCTCGGAGATGTGTATAAGAGACAGATATTTAAGTAGATTAATATGTGCATTTTAAATAGAATTTGCTAATGGAAATTGAGCAAGAGAGTAGACTTACTGTAATTTAAAGGGTTAAAAATTTTTAAGTGATCAAGCAAATACCGTTATATTTGATATAAAAAGATAACCCCTATCAACAAAACCTAAAACTATTTTCGCTACAATGCCTTGTAAATTTTATGAAAGGGCGAAAAATGAGTAAAATTTACAATCTAAACGCCGACACGAAAGTGATCGCCAAAAGTGTCGTTAGCAAGAGAATTTTTGATTGCGAGAATGCTCACGTCGACGTGTTCGCCTTTAACGATGCCAAGTGCAAGATCTTATTAGCGCGAGACAAAAGTATCGGTAAGAGACGCCAGATAAATACGGCGCAATTACTTTAAATTTAAAAATATGCTGCCTAAAAAATCTGCGTGGTATAGAAATTAACCACCTATTAGTACATAGCCATAAATTAATTAAAGAGAATAAATCACTTAAGCGATCGAAATTTGTGCGGATAAATTTGTCTGAAAAGCATAGATTCAAGTGGTGATTTATCAGTACCGAGCACCACGCAAATAGCGTAAATTTAAAAGTAATAAATTGCGCTGCGTTCTTTGCGCGCAAACAAAAAGAACGACGGATAAATTTGAACAGAATGATACATAGTCGCATGCGGTGAGATAATCTTATTTTATTCTCGGCTGTCTACGATGCGCGTATCAGCAAGGCGGTATGTGCTATACCGGCAAGGTCGCAGCGAGTTCAGTCTGCCGCGCCGTCCGCGCTTTCGATTGTTCGCAAAATTTCGCTTATCTTTTGCGGATCTTTGATGCCTCGCGCATCCTCCACGCAGCTGTTTAGATCGATAGCGTAGGGGCTCAGCGCGAGCGCTTCAAGTATATTTTGCGCACCGATACCGCCTGCGAGAATAAAAGAGATCGCGCCGCCTTTGGAAGCGGTGCTACACTTATCCGCGCTATCATCCTTTGCGGCACCTAACTTGCCTACTTCGCCGCCGTCATTCGCAATATTTGGCGCGCCCGCCTCATAGTCGTTTGCGCCGCAATGATCGGAGCCCTCCTTCGCGGGCTCTATATTGTTTGACTGAGTAGCAGTACACGCACTGGCTCCGCACTCCTCGCTATTCTTTGCATCGCAGCCATAATTTTCTATTGCAGGTTTTGCCTCGCTTGATCGGGCGACATCACGCACAATTCTGCTGGCCTCGTCGTCATTAGCGGCACGGTGATTGTCGCTTTCTATGGGCTTTGTGCCGCTGTTTCCGACACACTCTGCGTAAAATTTTTCCTCGCCGAGATTCTCACAGATTGCATTGCGCTCAAAATCGTCTCTTGCGTCGTCTGTGCTTTGCATTGTGTTGCCCGCGCAGTTTTTTTCATCGCTCGTTGCGCCGTCTCGTCCTTGGTAGCCAAGCCCAGCGCGTCGCAGCAGATCCCAGTCGAAGCTCACGCCGTTACCGCCCAAGCTCACTCCTTTGGCATCGAATAAGATCCGATCGAAGCTCAAGCCCTCAAGCGGCGGCATTTCAGCGCCGATGCTTAGCACCTGCCACGCCTCTACGCCCGCCGCGTTGAGGTGCGCTTTGAAATCCGCGCTTATGCGTCCGTAAATCTGAGCGCAGTCTAGCTTGCAAGCCTCGCAAATTTTTAAAATTTGCTCCTCGTTTAGAGCTTCCGTATCTAAAATTTCAGAATTTAAATCTTTTACCGAGACGGACACAGCGCAGTTTGCGTTTAAATTTACGCTCAAATCGTCGCGCTGCTTTTCGCAGAATTCCGCGGCTTCGTAAAATTCTACGCCGCCGCTCTTGCTCGCGTAAATTTTATCTTTGCAAATTTTATCGCCGCGAGTTTTGTCGCTCAAATTTTTGCAGGCGGCGACGCTGTGTTTTTCAGAGCTCAAAGCAAAAACTCCGACGCACTTTGCGCCGTTTTCATGCGCGATGCGTGCAATCTCGCGCGCTGTATCTATACTCACGCGGCGCTTGGAGCTTGATACGAATATCACGCCTAAAAATTCCACGCGCACGCCCGAGTCGTCGCCCTGGCTTCGCGAACCGCTGCCAAAATTTTTATCACAATCACAATTCTGCTCGCACGTAAAATTTGCGTGATCTTGCGTGCGGCATGCGGAATTCTCGCCGCTCTGATTAAAATTTTGCGCGAAATTTTGGCCGTCAGAATTGAAATTTCGCGCAAAATTCTCGGCGTCTGAATTAAAATTCCGCCTAGAATTTTCGCCGCAAAAATTAGGAGTTTTCATCGAGCTTTCGCCGCCCGATTGCAGTAAATTTTTAGCATCGTCCGCGTGCTCTAAATTTGCGTATAAAGCCGAGCTGCACGCCAGCACGGCGCGGGCTTCGGCGGCGCTTTTGATGCCGCAAATTTTGATCTTACTTTTGTACGACATATAAAAATTCCGTCACGTAAAGCTCACGCGCGTTTAAATTTCTGCTCGCGCGGTAGGTCGGATAGCGGATCGCTATCGTGCGCACGGAGCCGATGTGCGCGAGGTTTTTTAAAAATTCCGCCTTAGAGATAAAGCCCTCGGAATTAAAAGAGATTATTAAAAATTTCGCCGGAAATTCCGCCAGCAGCGCGAAAAATTCCTCCGCGGCGCTTGATTTTTTATTATAAGCCGAGCGGTTCCAGTCTGCGGGGATCCCAGAGACCCTACTAAGCCCCGCAGCATTTGGGCGCTTGCCCTCGTTTATAAAATCCGTGATCAAATTTAGCATGAAATAGTTCGAGCCGTAGGGATGCTGATTGTAAGGGGGGTCGAAATACGCGACATCAAGCTGCGAAAAGCGCTCGCGCGCGCTCTGTGCAAAGCGCGCGGCGTCCTCTTGAAAGACCGCGCTTTCGCAGGCGAAATTTGAAAGCACCGGCAGGCGCAGGGAAATTTCGCCCATTATGCGGGCTAGCGCGTTTTCGCCGCTGCCGCCGAACTTGCCCACGCCCACTTTGTCCTTGTAAAAGCCCTTAAAAACGCCGCCCGTGTTTGAGTGGATGCTCGCCTCGCTAAGCAGCGGCGCGGTGAAAAAATCGCGAAATTTTTGCGGGATTTTGCTAATCTGCTCGCAAAGCCCGCCCAAAATTAGGGCGTTTCGGCGCGTGTAAAAAGCGCGCTCGCCCGCCTTGATATCCTCATCGTCCTTCGGCGCGTACAGCTCGCTAAAAAAGCTCTCCTTCGGCGTAAAATTTCTTAAAATTTCAGCATGCAGCTCGTTCAAATCCCGCCACAGCTCGTCGCTGAAATTTGAAAGATAGCAGGAATTTATCGCGCGCGAGTAGCCCTCCAGATCGTTTGCGATCACGAGGTTTGAGTGTGCTTTAGCCAGGCGCGCGACGATGCCGCTGCCGCTAAATACGTCCGCGAAGCTGATCTTGTCCCGCCCAAGCTCTGCCTTAATCTCGCAGATCGCCCGCTCTATAGGCGCTAGCAGCGAGCGCTTGTTGCCCAGATAGCTGATGAGCTGCTCGCTTAAAAACTCCCTCTTTTCGCCGCTAGCCATCTAAGCTCTCGCTCCTACGTAGTTTTCGTAAAATTCCCACGTCTTGCCCGATCCAATCGCCTCTAAAATCAGCGGCTTAGCCTCCGCAGGGCTTGCTACGACATCGGCGCAGTATAACGCAAACATCGCGTTTAGCACGACGATATCAAATTTCGGTCCGCCGAGCTCGCCTTTTAAAATTTGCTTTAAAGTTTTGGCGTTAGCCTCGCCGTCGCCGCCTTCTATATCGCCGTGAAATGCGCGTTTAAAGCCGAACTGCTCGGGACTTACGCGGTATTCTAAAATTTTGCCGTCCTTGACCTCGTGGATTAGTGTCTCGTCGCATAGGCTGATCTCATCCATGCCGTCCATGCCGTGCACCACTAAAGCGTGCTTGCGTCCTAAAATCATCAGCGTTTCGGCGATGAGCCCGTTTACTTCCTCCAGATAATTGCCTACGATCTGATTGCTTAGGCTTAAATTTGGATTTAAAAGCGGCCCCATTATATTAAAGACGGTGCCTATTTTTAGGCGGTTTCGCACCTCTTTTACCTCGGCGGTGATCTTGTGAAAAAACGGCGCGTGAAAAAACGCTAGCCCTGTGCGATCTAGCAGCGCCCTAATCTGCGCAAGATCGCTAAGTAGCGGCACGCCCAAAGCATCCAGAGCATCGGAGCTTCCCGATCTGCTGGTAATCGCGCGGTTGCCGTGCTTGGCGACGCGCACGCCGAAGCTTGCCGCGATAAAGGCCACGGTCGTGGAGATATTGATCGTCTTTAGCCTATCGCCGCCCGTACCTACGATGTCAAACATCGGACTCGGATCGTCGTAGGTGATCGAGTATTTTAAGATACTGCGCACGAGTGCCGTGAGGCTGCTTGGATAGAGCGATTTTTCGCTGATCAGCACGAGCAACCCGGCGAGCTGCACGATGTCGTAATCCTGCTCGTAAAGCGCCTTGCAAATGACCGCATAATCGTCGCTGTCTAGCGGAAAGCCCTTTTGTAGCTTCAACATAAACGGGGCGAAATTTACCACGAGTTTCTCCTTTAAAATTATCTTTTTGCCGTAATTGATGAAATTTTCGATGATCTTTTTGCCGTATTGAGTAAAAAAGCTCTCGGGATGAAATTGAATGCCGAAAACCGGCTTACTTCGGTGCTTCATCGCCATTATAATGCCGTCATTTTCGCTCTTTGCTAAAATTTCAAACTCGCGCGGCAGCGTGGCTTCGTCCACATAAAGCGAGTGGTAGCGCATAACTTCGAATTTACGCGGCAGCCCGCTAAAAAGCACGCCGTCACTAAAAATTTCGATCGCCGAGCTCTTGCCGTGCAGCGGCACCTCCAGCTGCTTTATCTCCGCGCCCGCTGCATATCCGATCGCCTGATGCCCCAGGCACACGCCTAAAATCGGCACGTCCAAATCCGCGCGCAAAATCTCTAAGCAAACGCCGCTGTCTTTTGGGTGATTTGGCCCGGGGCTTAGGATTATGTGAGATGGGGCAAGCTCGCGCACCTGCTGCAGCGTTATCTCGTCGTTGCGAAAGTAGCGCACCTCCTCATCGCTTAACTCCAAAATATATTGATAAATATTAAAAACGAAGCTGTCGTAATTATCTATCATTAAAATCAAAATTTTATCCTTTTTTAGGGCGTTTGCGCCTTTTTAAAATTCTAAATAGTTTAAATTTAACCTCTTTTCGGCGAACAAATCCGATGCCGCTTTAACGCCGCTAGCGGGCTAAATTTAAAATTCCGTCTGCGGCATTACCACATCTGTCGCGACGTTGCGCGTTTTGCGGTGCCGAATGAAGCTAGCCGTAAATTTTAACACTCTCGCAGCAAACACGCTTTTAAATTTAGCCGAATCAGACTCGCGCCGAAAAGCGGCGCATCTGATCGGTAAATTTAAAGCGTCTAAACTTCCTCGCATAGCTCCTCGATCGCTTTTAGCGGGCTTTTGCGTTTTTTGCAGATCTCCGCGTATTCGCTCTTTGGCGAGCTGTCGTAAACTATACCCGCGCCCGCGCCGATAAATACGAGATTGTTTAGCCCTTCGTAGCCGAAATTCTCCGCGCTAAATTTAGCGACCTCAAACCGCATCGCGCGGCTAAAATGCGGCTCGCTTTCTAAATTTAGCGCCCCGCCGCCTGCGCGAGCTTTTAAATTTAACGTCGCCTCGTGCTCGCCTGTACGAGCTAAATTTTGCGTCTCGCCGCTGCCCTTTTGCGCTGCGGCATCGCAAAACTCTGTCGTTTCGGGATTTTCGCCGTCGCAAAGCTCCGTCGCTTCGGACTTCTCCTCGCCGCAAGCAGAGTTTAAATTTAAATTGGAATTTCGCTTAGAGTTCTCGTCTGAGCAGAAATTTTGCCCGCCGCGATTTACGAAGATTGCCGAACGAATCAAGATCGCCTGCATCACGTCGCCGTTAAAGCGCCAAAATCCGATTCCGCCGCCGTAGATGCCGCGCTCGTAGCGCTCCAGCTCATTTATGATCTGCATCGCGCGAATCTTCGGGCTGCCGCTTAGCGTGCCCGCAGGAAAGATAGTGCCGAGCACCTCAAACGCGCTTACTCCGCGCGGTTTGCTGCCGTAAATCTCGCTTACGATGTGCATCACGCTTTCGTAGCGCACGACGCGCATCGCATTTTGCACCCGCACCGAGGCGGGCGCAGCGAATTTGCCGATGTCGTTGCGAGCTAGATCAATGAGCATCCGATGCTCCGCAAGCTCCTTTTCGTCGCTTAAAAGCTCGCGCTCAAGCGCCGCGTCGGCTTTGGCATTCGCGCCTCTGCTGCGTGTGCCCGCGATGGGAGCTACGAAAATTTCGTCCTTTTTGATCTCCATAATGAGCTCGGGGCTGGAGCCCGCGACGCAACCGTACGGCGTCGGGAAGTGAAACATATAGGGACTCGGATTGTTCTTTTTGAGTCGCTCGTAAAACTCCAGACTGCCTAGATTCGTACCGACTTCTAAAATTTCGCCCAGCACGACCTGAAACACGTCGCCGCTTTTTATCTTTTCTTTTGCAGCCTCGACCATCGCACTAAAATGCGACTCCTCGGCGCCCAGATCGGTTAAAATTTTAAATTTAAGCTCTTTTTTCTTAGGCTCGGGCTTCGCCGCGGCTTGCGATTTCGATCCTATTTTTATCGCGGCGTCCGCTCTTGCGGCACTCTGCGGCGTGCCTTCCGCTTCGGCGGAGCTTTGCTGCGAAGCTTGCGGGCTAAGCTCGCGCAGGCTTTCGTAAATTCTAGTGTCTTTGCCGTAAAAATCGTAAATTTTGCTGATTTTATCGTAGTGCAGATAGTTTGCGGCATCGGCGTAAAAAAACGGCGGGAAGTCATACAGCGTCTGCTTCGGCGCGCCGATATTTTCAAATGCGCGCACGATGTCGTAGCCCAAAACGCCGAAAAGTCCTGCAAAGCTCGCGTTTTTAAACTCGCTCGCGCCTTCTTTTGCGCCCTTTACCTCATCAAATTTAAGCCTCAAAGCCTCAAAACTCATCTTAAATCCGTCGAAATAATCGCAATCTATGCCGATGATGACCTGCCTGTCGTCCTCTGCGAGGTAGCTTTGCGGATGCGTCTTTAAAATTTCGCGGTAGTAAAAAAGCGGCTCTTCTAAAAGCATTTTCGTCCTTACAATTTTTAGCGCCATTATACGCTGCTTAGCTTAAATTTGAGCGGGCGGCGCGAGCTCAGGCTGGCTTAGTCCAAGCAAAATTTTAGTAAAATTAGCAAATTTCAAGGAGAACGTATGAAAATTTTATTTTCCCCAAGCGAGATGAAAAGCGAGCTGGGCGGCGACACGCGCATTTGCGAGCGAAATTTCATCTTTGCAGATCTTTACGAAAAGCGCCTGCAGATGCTGCGCGCCTACGCGGATTTCGTGGATAAAGCAAGCGAAGCGGAGCTTTGCAAGCTTTTCGGGCTGAAAAAATGGGATGCCGCCCTACGCGAAAATATCTTTGAAAAAGGCTGCACAAAGGCGCTTTTGCGCTACACGGGCACCGCGTATCGCGCCCTAGGCTACGCGTCGCTAAGCCCTGGCGCGCAGGAGTTTGCGGAGCGAAATACGATAATTTTTTCAAACCTTTTCGGCCCCGTGCTGGGCGGCGACGCGCTACCGAACTACAAGCTCAAACAGGGCGAAAAATTCGGCGGCATAGACGCGGCGAAATTTTATCGCGACAGCTTTTCTGCCGCGCTGGATCGGTATCTGGCGGATGAGTGCGTCGTGGATCTGCGCGCGGGATTTTACGAAAAATTTTATGAGATGAAGCGCGAATATTTGAGTTTTAGTTTCATCAAAGGCGGCAAGGTGCTGAGCCACTACGCCAAGGCCTGGCGCGGTAAGGTATTGCGCGAAATAGCTATTGCCCGCGCTTGCAGCGAGGCGGAGGTGCTCGCGCTGCGCTTGGGCGGCGCTTCCGTGCTAGAGATCAAACAGATCGGACTAAAAAAAGAGATCGTGCTGGAAATTTCATAAGGCGCAAAGAAATTCCGTCCGGAGAAATTTACGATAAAGCTTGCAGGTCTAATGCGAATTTTTGCGTAAAATTTAGCCCGGAAAATTTGCCGCGAGTCCAAATCCCGCCCCGTCTAAAGCACTTCTGCCCGGAGAAATTTGTGGGCGGAATTTCATCGTGAGGATTTTGCGATGGCGGCTTTTTGGTCTTTTGCCTCTTTTTCAGCAGGCTTTGGACGGCGAAATTTTACCGCAAGATTTTTTAGAGTAAAATTCGCGCTCTTTGCGTTTGCACGCGCTTTGCATAAAATTTTACGTCGATCTTGTCGTGATTTTGCACCGCTTTTGCGGCGATTTTTAGAATACAAAGCGCGGAAATTTCGCCGCAGAATTTTGTCTAAAATTTTACCGTACGGGATTTCGCCGTATGAAATTTCGCCGTGATAGAATTTAGTCGAAATTTAATCGAGGCAAAAATACTGCGCCCATGATCTAAACGTAAAATTTTAATCCAAATTTATGCTAAACCGCCGCGGTATAGGCGCAGAATTATGATCTAAAAAATTTATACTTCGAAGTCACAACACAAACAAATGCAGATCGGGCTAACCCCGTATAAAATTTTAAGCCGAAATTATGGCTTACGTTCCGTTGCGATAAAATTTTGAGCCAAAATTAAGACATAAATTTTAAGCTAAAATTCTGTGCTCTAAAATTTCGCACTTTAAAATCCCACAAATTTCCAAATTTAGCAAATCCCGCGCTTGAAATTTTGAGCTAAAATCCTCCGCTTTCAAATCTAAAAATTTCGCAAATTTAGCAAGCTTTAAATTTTAAAGCTATAAACTTCGCTTCAAATTTTAAGGATCAAAAATGCTAGAACTCCCCTTTATCGGCATTGTCGTGGGCTTCATATCGGGCTTTTTCGGTATCGGTGGCGGCACGGTCGTAATGCCCGTGATGATGGCTCTAGGCTACGACGTCAAGACCGCCGCGGGCATCTCGGTGATGCAGATGTTCATCATCTCGCTTTTTGGCTCATATCTGAACTACCGCGCGGGCAAGCTTCGCCTAGATAGCGGCATCGCGGTGGGGCTCGGAGGGCTGTGCGGCGCGAGCATATCGGGCTTCATCGTAAAATACTCGCCAGAAATCGTGCTTGAGATCGGTCTTTTGCTGACGCTTGCGATCTCATTTCTCAAGCTCTTTAGCACGAACGTAACAAGCGGCGGCAACGCCGATCCCCACGGCGCGGTGCTGTTTTTCATCGGCTTTGCTATCGGCGCGATCGCGCTTAGCATGGGCGTGGGCGGCGCGGTATTTCTGACGCCGATTTTGGTCGGATTTTTGGGCGTCGATATCAAAAGAGCGGTCTGCATGGGGCTGTTTTTCATCGTTTTCGGCTCATTTAGCGCGCTTTTAAGCCTTTCGTACAACGGCCATGTGGATTACGAACGCGGCGCGCTGCTAGCCGTGGGCGGGCTTTTGGGCGTGTATTTCGGCACCTCTCAGGCTCGCCGTGCAAAGCGCGAAACGCAGAAAAAATGGCTGCTTGTCCTCTACGTCGTGCTATTTGCGCTGGCGCTAAAAAAGGTGCTGCAGTAGCGCCTGCTGTAGCAACACTGCGGACGATTGCCGCGCTATGGTTTTGCTTTGCGATAATTCCGCTACAAGCGCAGTTTAGGCGCCTGCTACGGGCATGTCAGAGCGATTTTAAGCGTTCGCGCTGTTTTGCTACGCCGTCCTTTTGCGTTTCGTAGTTTGCATTACCGTCCTCTTACACTGCGCGCGTTTGATCGCCGTTTTGCCGCGCTGCGTAAAATGTCGCGTTTCGTCGCGCGAGTAAAATTTTAAAACGAAATTTCAAAAAGCGCGAGCAAATTTTAAAAGCTGAATTTTAACGAGCCGCGTTAAAATAGCGAAGTTGCACATCTTTCGTCCTATGGAGGCTAGAGAGCGAAATAAAATTTACAAATTTTAAAAGGACTTGGATTGACGAACTTGATTTTAGCAGGGCTAGGCGGCTGTGTAGGCGCGATGGCGCGAGTAGGCCTAAGTGGAGCGATCGCGCGCGCAATGGACCGCGCCGGGTTTTGGAGCGCGTTTCCGATTGCTACTTTTTGCGTAAATGCGCTGGGAAGCCTGCTGATAGGGTTTTTGCTCGCACTAAATTTAACGCAGAGCGTGCGGGTATTTTTTATCGCAGGCGCGCTGGGCGGCTTTACAACATTTTCTACGTTCAGCTACGATACGCTGCAATTATTGCTGGCGCGAGAATTTGCTATCGGTGTGCTAAACGCGGTCTTAAGCGTATGCGTTTGTATGCTGTTTTGCTACGCTGGGCTGCTCGCGGGCAGAGCGCTTGCAGGCTAGCCGTGGAGCACGTGAGCTTTAAATTTAAATCGCCTCTCGCCTGCGTTTTTAAATCAAAATTTATTGAAAGTGCCTGTGCTACGGAATTTTATCGCGCGCATGTGCTGAAAAATCTGCGAGCGATGGGTACAATCCCACACGCCGTGCAGTTTTGCGAAAGGGTGCGCAGCAAGTAGTTTCGCAAAGTGCAATATCAAGCAGGAATTATAAGGCGAGCAAATCGTAAGACGAGCGAAAAGTAAAGCGAGCGAGAGGGATTGTAGCTAAATAATGGTGCTCGGCGTCGGGCAGGCTGGCAAAATCCAGATAAATTTGAAATTTGCGTGCATTCTCTGCGTATCTTGTTTACCGCAGCTTTGTAAAATTTCGCTATCTTGCGCCTAGTTATCGCGACGCCCTAAAAATTTCGCTGTCTTGGCGCGGATAAAATAAACCTAAGCCGCGCGATAAATTTTAAAAGCTCCGCGGGCAAATTTTAAAGCTTGAAGCTTAGAATTTTAAAATTCTCACGTAAATTTTAGAAGTTAAATTAAAGCGCGCCGAAATCACGATCTTATGTGTCAAATCCTGCAGCGCTATCTTAGATTTATCGCAAGCGACTGCGAGCCCTCTTAATTTCATTTCTGCAAATTTCATTGACCTGCTCGCCCTCGCTATTTCGCAAGATAACCTCGTAGTCCGTGATTTCGCGACCTTTGTTATACCCCTCGATATATCTGAATCTCGATAAAACTATTTTAAAGGATTCCACATCGTCTAAAGTATACTTATTGCCGAGCTTGACGTAGTTAAAATTCTCGCTAGAAAGCGTCGAAAAATCGCTAAATTTTTGCTTTAAATTTAGCGTATAAATCGTCGTATGCGGGGCGTCGTTATCGCAGCGATTAAATTCGCTTTCATCGAAGGCAAGCGCGAGGCAAATTTCATCTCCGCAGATTACCTTTATATCTTTGGCGCTGCTATTTATATGTATGGTTTGTCGCCATCCCTCGCCTTTGATCTCAAAGATATTGCGAGCGAGCTTTTTGGCTATTTCATCTCCGACATAGCCTTTGGCTTCTGGTTTATCAGCCCAACCAAGCGCAGAGTAGTTCTGCTTTTGCGGAAAATCCGCAAGCGGAGTTTGAAGCTCGCTTATGGCATTTAAATTTTCCTCGGTGCCTTGCGGAGCCGCAAAAGAGGTGCCTCTCATAGAGTGTAGATTAAAGAAACCGATAAATTTTCTCACGACCTTATACGCCGTTTGAGAAAATATCTTGGCTTCGTTTTCAAAAAGCGAAATATCGTAGATACCATATCTGTAATATCCAAGCTCTCTTTTCACCCAATCTAAATCCGGCGAGCGGTCGATCTCGTCGTATCCATAGTAGAGCTCCGGCATATCTTTTTGTAGCAAAAAGTCGTCGCGGTCGTCATCTTTGTATCTAAGCCAAACGCCGAATTCGTCCTTGATATATAGATAATCAAACTCCCTCCGCGCCCTTCGCAAAATCGCCTTTGCCTAACCAAAATACGGGTCTTTTTTCTAAGGGCGGCATAGCGGCGACTGGAGGTAAGCTTTGCAGCTCTTTTTCAAATTTTTCATCGATATAATCGCAAGCGTCAGTGGGCATACTAGGATCGCAACCCTCGGGCGTATCGAATGAAAAAAGCAATTTTATAATCACGAGCATATACAGTACAAAAAGTACGCAGGCAACGCTTATAGCCAAGGCGGTAATTTTTAAAATTCTTTTAAAATTTTTCATATCCAAATTTTACCTCGTTGCAGTCAAAAAGCATAAAATTTCGCTTTAAATTTGAAATCCTCCGCGTATTATCTGTACGCTTCGCCTATTGCTTCGCTAAGACTTTTTAGTAGCTCGCCTTTTTGTTTAGTAATATGACTTCGTAGTCTACAGGCTCGCACTCTAACCCGCATTTCTCTCGGCGGCGGTTTGCGCGGCGCGCTAAATTTTAAACTCGCGCGCGCATTTTATCCGCGCCCTAGTCTAAATTTAAAATTTCAAATCCGCGGCGAAATTTCATTCCATAGCGAAATTTCACGCCTTAAACCAGAGCGGCTCCGCCGCAGAATTTAGCGAGCGCGCCTTAATAAAATTCCGCCGAAGCTCGGTGAAGCTCCACACAAAATTCCGCAATATGACGGCAAAACGTCGCGGCTAGCGATGAGTACAGCGCGACGGCAAGGACAAATCTTAACGCCCTAAGTGCGAGCAAATTTAAAGGAAACCTCAAAGAGGTATGCGCAAAATTTGATCCCTAGCGGCGGGCTAAATTTCATGACTCGCGCGCCCGCACCCTATCAAATTTAAAATTTTAAATCCGCAGCGAAATTTCACGACACCACGGCAAAACGTCGCGGACCGGCGATGAGTACGGCGCGACCGCGCCCTTTCGCCGCTATCAGCACTTGACGTTTTTTGCCTTGCTATCTTGCATCGCACGAAAAAATTCCGCCCTGCTTAGCGGGATTTCGTCCGGATGAGCGCTTCTGAAATGGCTCAGATAGCCCTCGTAATCGCCGAGCCCGATGAGCGGCGCAAGTGCGGCATCCGCGCGCGCCAAAAATCTCGCCACGGCCTTCGGGGCCGCGAGCGGGTTAAATTTAAGCTTTTTCATAAACGCCCCTATCTACGTGCTCGCTTTCTGCTAGTTTGAAATACCCCTCGTTCGCGCCGCCCTTTGAAATTTTAAGGCACATCCTTATCGTTTGGGCGATGACTACGATCGTAACAACGACGAAAAGAGCACATAGCACGGCATCGATGACGTTGTTTCTGATGATAGCCTGCGCCTTTTCGATCGCGGCAGGATCGCTCAGGCCGGCGAGCTTGGCAGCGGTATTTTGCGCGATAGCCACGTGGCTTACCGCGTCGTGCACGCGCTCACCGTTAGCCGGCATCAGCTTTAAGATCGCCGCATAAAGCGTGGTTATAAGCACCCAGATCGCAGGAGCGATCGTGACGAAGGCGTATTTTTGCTTGCCCATTTTGAAAAGCACCACCGTAGCGAGCAGCAGCGCGATGCCCGCGAGCATCTGATTGGACGCGCCGAAAAGCGGCCACAGCGTGTAAATTCCGCCCATAGGATCGGTAACGCCGCTGTAGAGCAGATAGCCCCAGCCCGCCACGCAGATCAGCGTCGCGATGATGCCGTAGAGGAAATTTTTGGTATCGGAAAAGGGCTTATAGACGTTGCTTAAAATTTCTTGCACCATAAAGCGCCCCGTGCGCGTACCCGCATCGACCGCGGTCAGAATAAACAGCGCCTCAAACAAAATCGCGAAATGGTACCAAAACGCCATCAGCTCCTTGCCGCCGATGATCTGATGCAGCAACATCGTTAGCCCCATCGCAAAGGTAGGGGCGCCGCCCGTGCGGCTCATCATCGTGGTTTCGCCGACGTTTGAAGCCAAGGCGCCGATCTGCTCGGGCGTAATGCTAAATCCGATAGAGTTTATATACGCCGCAGCGCTTACCGCGTCTTTGCCCAGCACCGCGGCAGGCGAGTTGATAGCGAAGTATTCGCCCGGGCTTAGGATGCACGCCGCTACGAGCGCCATTACGCCCACAAGGCTCTCCATAAGCATCGAGCCGTAGCCGATGAAAAGAGCGTGGGTTTCGCGCTCGAGCATCTTCGGCGTCGTACCGCTGGAGATCAGCGCATGAAAGCCAGAAATCGCGCCGCATGCGATCGTGATAAACAAAAACGGAAATATCGGGCCTGCAAAAACGGGACCCGTGCCGTCGATAAATTTCGTCGTAGCGGGCATTTTAAGCTCGGGCGCGACAAAGATTATCGCGACCGCCATGCCGATGATAACGCCGAGTTTAAGGAAGGTGCTTAGATAATCGCGCGGCGCAAGCAGCAGCCACACGGGCAAGATCGCCGCGATAAAGCCGTAGCCGATAGTAAGAAGCGCGAGCGTCTCGCCCTTTAGCGAAAAAACGTCGTGCCAGTACGGATCGATCGAGACATAATGCCCACCCCAAAGCGCAAGCATCAGCAAAACAAAGCCGATGATCGATGCCTCACTGACCTTGCCCGGGCGCAAAAATCTCATATAGATTCCCATAAATATGGCGATAGGAATCGTCATCGCGATCGTAAAAAGCCCCCACGGAGAGTTTGCGAGCGCCTTTACGACGACCATCGCCAAAATCGCCACGATGATCAGCATGATGAAAAAAATCCCGATCATCGCGATGCCGCCCGTGAGCTTGCCCATCTCATCTTTTATCATCTCGCCGAGGCTCTTGCCACCGCGTCGCGTAGATAGCACGAGCACGATGAAATCATGCACCGCGCCTGCGAGCACGACGCCTACTAAAAGCCAAATAGTGCCGGGCAGATAGCCCATCTGTGCGGCCACTACGGGGCCTACGAGCGGTCCGGCGCCTGCGATAGCGGCGAAATGGTGGCCGAAAAGGACGTATTTGTTCGTAGGGACGTAATCTCGTCCGTCGTTTCGGATCACCGCAGGAGTCGCGCGGCGATCGTTCAGCTCGAATACGCGATACGCGATAAAGCGCCCGTAGAAGGTGTATCCGATCAGATAGATGCACGCGCTGGCCACTACGAGCCAGACGGCGCTGATGCTCTCGCCTTTATTTAGCGCAAGTACGCCGAAACACCACGCCCCTATGACGGCGACCACCGCCCAAAGGATCTTTTGCCAAAATTTCATGCTCACTCCTTAAAACTTAGCGAGCGGCTTCGGCGCAGTTTGCCGTTTAACAAAACGGTTTGCGCCTTTAAAGCGGGACTCGTTAAATAAAATTTAGTGCGTATTTTATCGGCGTTTTTATAATTTAAAGCTGAATCGCGAAATTAAAAAGAGCTCTTTCGGCGTTTAAATTTAGCGCCTAAATTTTGAATTTCAAATTTAAATAGACGGCTTGGCGGTGCGCGAAATTTTAACATTTAATCGACCTAAATTTAACCCCGCAGCTTTTAGCCATTACGGAATTTATCGCGGTTTAAGAAATCAAGCGATAAAATCCCATGATAACGATTTTAATTTCTTAATAAAAATCGCAAATACTTTTAGGAGGAAATTTATGCCGGATCAGGTGCTCGGCTATGTACTTTTTCGTGCTGATATCAAAAGCTGCGCAAACCGTAAAAACGACGATGCGAGCCGCAAAAATTTCATAAATTCCGCGCGCATAAATTCCCGACGCCGCTTAAATTTTAAAAATATCCGCCGCGACGAAATCTGTGCGTATAGTTCGCCTGGTGGGCTATGAGCTTTAAATTTTATCTCTTTCTAATCGTAGCTTTCATATTGCTTGCTTTAGTAGCCGTAAGTAGCGGTGGGGCGAGCATTTCGCTGGGCGACATCGTAAAATTTTTCACCTTCGGCGAGCTGGACGAAACCAAGGAGCTGATTCTAACGCAAATGCGCCTGCCGCGCCTCGTGCTTGGAATTTTAATAGGCGCGCTGCTGGCAACTTCAGGAGTGGTGGTGCAAAGCGTATTTTTAAACCCGCTTGCAGATCCCTACATCATCGGCATCGCCTCGGCAGCGACTTTCGGCGCGGTCATAGCTTACCTGCTGGGGCTTAGCGACGTTTTTTACGGAATTTTTGCGTTTTTGGCCGCCAGCGGGCTTTCGCTCGTGATCTTCAAGCTCGCAGCCCATACCCGATCGATCTCGACTCTACTGATCGTAGGCATCGCCGTATCGTCCTTTTTGGGCGCATTTACATCCTTCGCGGTCTATCTAATCGGAGAGGATAGTTTTAGGATTACGGCGTGGATGATGGGCTATCTAGGCGGCGCAAACTGGCAAAAGATCGCGCTTTTGCTGCCGCCGCTGCTGTTTTGCATGGCGTATTTTTACGCGAAGCGCCACGAGCTAAATATCATCTTAAACGGCGACGAGGAGGCGAAATCGCTGGGGCTCAACGTCGAGAAGTCCAAAAAGAGCCTACTCATCGTCTCCTCGCTCATCATCGGCTTTTCGGTCGCATTTACGGGGATGATAGGCTTCGTGGGGCTCATCATTCCGCACACGCTTCGCATGGCGCTTCATACGGCGAGCAACGCCGTGCTGATCCCCGCTAGCGCGCTTACCGGCGGAGTTTTTTTGGTTTTTTGCGACGTAATCGCTAAAAACGCCCTCTCGCCGGTAGAAATTCCGATCGGCGTGGTGACCTCCTTTTTCGGCGCGCCCTTTTTTCTATACCTCGCGTTTAGGAAGCATGCATGAAAATTTCGGCGCTAAACTTCAGCTACGGCAAGCGGGCGATCTTGCGAGGCATCGAGTTAAATTTAAAGCGGGGAAAATTTTACGGGATTTTGGGTCCTAACGGCTGCGGCAAAAGCACCTTGCTAAAAAACATATTGCAAATTTTAAAGCCCGCAAGCGGGATCATCGAAATAAACGGCAAAAAAGCAAGCGAATATAGCCTCAAAGAGCTTGCCGCACTTATCGGCTTCGTGCCGCAAAAAACGGCCCTCGCAGCCGCGCTGAACGTGAATGAAATTTTACTTGCGGGCAGATTTTGCCGCCTAAAAAGTGCATTTAGCGGCTACGATGCGAGCGATCACGCTAAAGTGGAGCAAATGGCAGAGCTTTTGGACGTGAAAAAATTTTTAAATCGCAGCGCGTTTGAGCTAAGCGGCGGGGAGTTCGGGCGCGTGCTACTTGCCAGAGCACTCGTAAGCGAGCCTGAAATTTTACTGCTCGATGAGCCCACGGGCGCGCTTGATATGAACTACGCGATTGAGGCGATGAGGATCTGCGAAAATTTAACCAAAACTCTAAATTTAACTAGCGTCATCGTGCTGCACGATCTAAATTTAGCCTCGCTTTTTTGCGATGAAATTTTGATGCTAAAAGAGGGCGCAGTTAGGTATCGCGGCAGCGCAAGCGAGCTTTTTACGCCGCAGATCATAAAAGAAATTTACGGCTTTGACGCCCTGATAGTCGAAAATTTAGGAACTAAATTTATCTTACCGCAAAAGGAGAAAATGTGAAAAAAATTCTTATAGCTTTGCTTTCGGCGAGTTTTGCGCTCGCCAAAGGCCTGGTAGTGCTCGACCCCGCCGCAGTCGAGATCATCTACGCTTTGGGAGCGCAGGATCAGATCGCTGCGATCTCAACTACCTCGATGAGCAAGATCCGCCCGGAGGCAGAAACCGCGAAACTGCCTAGCGTAGGCACCTACGTCAAGCCGAATATGGAAAAAATCGTCGAGCTTAAGCCCGATCTGGTTATCACGAGCTTTCACTCAGCGGGCGTTAGCGAGAATCTGCAAAAGCTAGGGCTTAAGAGCCTTGCGATGGATGCGAACTCCACCGCAGAGATCTGCCAAAACGTAAAGAAGGTCGCCGCAATCGTAAAAAAAGAGAGCGAGGCGGATAAAATTTGCGCGCAGATGGATGGAATTTTTGCAGACAAACCCGCTCTTCGCGGCAAAAAAGTAGCGCTATTTTTCGGTTCAAACGCCACTATGGCTTTTAACGACAAAACCCTAGTAGGCGATATTTTCGCTCGCCTAGGCGCCAAAAATATCGCAGACGGCCTAAAAGGCAGCACGCCTTCGGTATCTGCCGAATATATCCTCGAGCAAAACCCCGATATAATCGTCGTCGTGGGCGGTGAGACAGAGGATTTTTTAAAAGCAAATCCGATCCTTAGAAATACCAAAGCCGCAAAATCGGGTAAAATTTTAAAGGCCCCGACGCTCATCTTGCGGGGCAGCCCGCAGATCGGCGAGACGGTGGATGAAATTTACGCGGAGGCAACGAAATAGATGTTTAAAGAACGCATTAAATCCCACCATCGCTCCAAGCTTTTCGAGAGCGTCTCCGCGAGCGAAAACGAGCTGTTCGACGCGCTGGAGCAGCCCGCGAAAGACAGCGATTGCGTGATCTATCTGCACGTGCCGTTTTGCGACAACATCTGCTCGTTTTGTTCGATGATGCGCTCCAAACTCGGCGACGAGCTGGACGAATACGCTAAATTTTTGATCCGCCAGATCAAAGACTACGGCGAGATGCCCTATTTCGACACCAAAAAGATTAAAAGCATCTACTTCGGCGGCGGCACGCCGAGCGTCTTTAGCGAGGCGCACTTCGAAAAGGTCCTCGGCGCGCTACATAAAAATTTTAAGATCGCGGACGACTGCGAGATCAGCATAGAGACCACCCTGCATAATCTAGATACGCAAAAAGCACTCGCTCTGCAAAGCTTCGGCGTAAACCGCTTTAGTATCGGCGTGCAGACCTTCAGCAGACAGGGGCGCGCGCTTTTAAACCGCGTGCATAAGCCCGCTCGCGCAATCGAGCGACTAAAGGATCTTAGAGAAAAATTTGAAGGCATGCTCTGCTGCGACATCATCTACAACTTCCCTAACGAAAGCGTAGAGGAGGCGATCGCGGACGCACGCTATGTAAATGAGCTAGGACTTGATAGCGCCAGCTTTTACTCGTTGATGTTCTTTGAAGGCTCGGAGCTATCCAAAAAGATCGACACCTCCTACTACGATCTGCCGACTGATAAAAAGCTGCACCACGCTTTCGCGGAGGCGCTGCTTGGAAGCGATAATTTCGAGGTTTTGGAGCTTACCAAACTTGCTCGAAAAGGTCGCGATAACTACGGCTACATCAAGCTAAGCCACAAGGGCACGGATATCCTACCTATCGGCAACGGCGCGGGCGGACACGTAGCGGGCTTCGGAATTTACGGCGTGTCGGGACACAAGATGATCTCGCGAATCGATGAGCGTGAAGCAAAATACGGCGTGCTAAGCAATCTGTTTCAGTACCCGATCGTAAGCTTAAACGAGCTAAAAGAGGCTCTGAGTGCGAGCATTTACGACGAAGCGGTGCGAAAGCTCAAAGAATTTGAGAGCTGGGGACTTTTGGAGCTTAAGGATGAAAAATCAGTCTTAAACTTGGACGGAATTTTTTGGGGCAACAACATCAACGAAGAGATAGCAAACATTATGAAAAAGGATTTTGTATGAAAAAAATCGTGCTTTACACCTCGCAAACGGGCAACACGAAAAAGGTAGGCGACGCGATCGCCGAACAACTAGGCTGCGAGAGTCTAAATTTCCGCGACTTTGAAGGCGAGGTCGATGACTACGACTTCATAGCTTTAGGCTTTTACGTCGATAAGGGCGAAGCAGAGGCGAAATTTATGCGCTTTTTACGCAAGATTCACGGCAAGAAGCTTGGCGTTTTCATGACTCTGGGCGCGGAACCGGACGGCGAACATTCGCGCAAGTGCTTAGATGCTTTCGAAAAGGGGCTTAAGGCAAACGGCAACAAGATTGTAAGGGAGTTTGCCTGCCAGGGCGCGATCGATCCGAATCTACTTGAAACGATGCGCAAAATGGCGGCCGGCGGCAACTCGCCCCACCCTATCACTCCCGAGCGACTTGCGCGCTGGGCGGAGGCTGCGAAACACCCGGACGAGAAGGATCTGGCGGACGCAAAAGCAGCATTTGCGGGGATAGAATAAAATTTAAAGCAAGCCGCGCAAACTGCTGCGCGGCGAAACAAAACCAAATAAAATTTCACACTACTTAATGCGCGATTTGGAATTTTATCTTTTACTAAATTTGAACGACAAATTTCATTCCTACAAGCAAATTAGCCGCCGCAGAAGCAGGTCTTGCTCTAGAATTTAAACGATAAAATTTCATTTTGCGCGCAACGGATCGAATAATGCCGCCGACTTTGCGCCGCTAATGCGCGCTCTTAGCGGCGCAAAGCCCGCTTTTGCGAGCGAGCTGCCTGCAAGTACTACAGCAGCCGCCATTATCCAATACGCTGATCGTCGCCGCTCATAGCCGCGCGACAACTTATCTATCGTCGCTCATTACCGCACCGCCGCAGCGGTGCGGAGCGTGAGCATAAAAATATTTTAGACGCACTCTCAAGAGGACATCACCGAGCTTAATAAATTTTAGTGCGGTACTTTTACTATGTGCTCGTAAGCATAAATAAAATTCTTTAGCAAAAATTTTTAAAACAAAAATAGCAAAAGATTTGCAAGCAACGGATAAAATTTCATTATGGCTAAGATTCCATTGTGATCGCAATCATATCCGTTCTATCTGCCCATAGCTTTTTAAATTTCGCTTTTTGCCTCACTTATTGTTTTATTTAATTTCGCAGCAAATTCCTCTTTGCTTATTTCTTTAAACGCTTCGTTGGGTACGGCGATAAAAAGACTTCCTTCCAGCAAAATTACCAAAAAATCGCGCTCCATTACCACCTCACAAAATTCCGCATCATAAATGAGCGTATCTCGCTCACTTACGAATATAAATTGCCCCTTTAAATCGTCTGAAATTTCAATGCTAAAATCGCCGAAAGTGACATTTTTATTCTTATCATATATCGCGGAATTTAGTAGCCACGATCTAACGCAAATAGCATAAATATAAAAAACTGCGCAAGCAGTAGGCAAGATAGCTCCTAAGCTCTTTATCCAGGACTTATCACCATAGTACTCGCGTAAAAACTCTATCCAATCATCCTCAAAAATAAAAAGGCAAGCCGAAAACGCAAAAGCGAAAAGCAAATCTATCGCGCAGACGGCGTGGATGAACTTGCTCCCTTTATAAATTCTGCGCGAAATTCTAGTTCTCATTTTAGCAAATTTCCGGTTATCTTGTAGCGAGTAAGAAATCAACATATCTTTCCTTTAAAATTTTGCTAATTTTAGCTAAAATTAGCAAAAATAAAAAGATCTGTAAAATTACATTGCATGCTGCGTTTGCGCCTCTTCGGCGATACGGCCAGTAGATGGAAGGACACTACTAATGCAAGCGGTAAAAGGGCGAGCTAAATTTAATAAATTTCTACCGAAGGAGGGATCGTGAAAAATACAGCATTCATCACGGGCGCTACGAGCGCTGCCGTCATCCAATACACCGCCCGCCATTTTGCAACGGCCTGAGTACGAAAACCTGCTTCTGCGAGCGCTGCGGTCGCGATCATCGGCTACCGCCCGTCGTCACGTGCCGTAGGTACCGCCGTCGGGCAATACCCATCCACCACTACTAACCGCCTGCACGACAACCCGTCGCCGCCAATCTCTCCACCGCCTTGCCGCAGAATCAGCTCAAACCGAACCGCTAAATTTTAAATTATACAAAAGTCTCATCGCACATAAATTTTAATTCGGCAAATACGCAAAATTTAGGTAAAATTCCACGCAAACGCTTTGACGATTAAAATTTAAAGGGGCGAAAATGACGAATTGCGAGTACGCTAGTCGCATTAACGAGGCTGCGAGGCTAGATTTAAGCTTAGATTGCAAAGAGATCGATCTGCAGGATAAGCTTTACGGGCTTTTTCAGTGCTTTATGCCCGAGGGCGCGGGCGTGGGAGCGGTGTTTGCGCCGCTGCAAAACGGCGCTGAGCTACAAGCGCGCATAATGCCGATCTACGCAGTCACGGCGCAGCGGACGCGAGAGGCGTTCGATCAGGGCATGGCGCCCGGGTATTTTTGCCCGCCGCAGGATCCGAAATTTGATGACGAAGCGCTTAAGAGCCTAGCTTTAGCGTACGTTCGAAATTTAAAAATTTTTGCCGAGTTTATCGACGATGACGAGCTTTTAAAAATGCTTAACGAAATAAAATCCGCGCGCGTGCAGGAAAGCTTTGATCTCGCACATCACGAAGATGGGCTTGCGGACGCCGTCTATGAGGCGATCACGGAGTGGATGATAGATTCGCCTAAGCTCGATACGAAGCTATGGGTGCTCGGCGAGGCGTACTATTCGATCAACTGTGACTACCTGCTACC
Organism: uncultured Campylobacter sp.; assembly: GCA_900539505.1. GTDB lineage: Bacteria > Campylobacterota > Campylobacteria > Campylobacterales > Campylobacteraceae > Campylobacter_B. The sequence continues at coordinate 22,168 of UQCL01000006.1, forward strand.
TGCGTACTTGCAGTATCCAAATTACGCACAAAGGCCGCAGGAGGACTTTTTGAAGCCCTACTTCGAGCTGTATCTAGCGGGACGGCAGATCACGTTTGAGCGCGGCGAGGTCGTGGTTTTTACGCGCTAAATTTACGCGGGCAAAGGAAGCGAATGGGCGCTCACAGGCGACTAAAATTTGAGTCTTTCAAAAAAAGGAAGCGAGCGACGTCCACGAACGGCTAAAATTTAAGTTCAGCAAGTATGAGCACAAACGCTTATCGCATATCCAAAAAACCTGCGTCGTAATCAAGCAATCTAGCAGGTTGTCTACATTGCGTCAAATCGCTTAAAATATTTCTGCTTTGCGTAGCCGCCGCTTTCAGCACCTTGCTAGAGCAAAATCTCCACACATCGTTGACATTTGGATAATTGAATTCCTTCCATCACTCTGCTGCCCTCACTTTGTATGAGGTACCCAAATAATTTACTTGTGCTAACGCTTGCTAGTTATAATTTATCTAAATTTTAAAGAGGAATTTTGACGCAGAATTTTATGGAATTTCGCTGCTGCAAATTTCGCAAGCGATAAAATTCTATCGATTTACGCTCTTAAATTTACTCAAATCGCCGCCTGTTTTATAAAATTCTTCAGCGTCGATCATAGTGCCGTCAGGCAGCTTACAAACGGTGTAATCCACGCCGTTGCCGTCTTTGCGGACGATCAGCTCGCCGCCATTTTTGATACAAAAATCCCCAGCAGCGCTAGCCTCTGCGCTCACCGAAGCGAAAGCGCCCACCGCAAGCGCTACTGCAAAAAATCTCTTAAAACTCATTTAAATCCTTTCGTTTAATTTTGCCTGTTTTTAGGGTTAAGCTTAAATTTAGGCGCTAGATACGCTAAACCTGCGCCTACATAAATAAACCGCCGACCCTCCTCGAACACCGATAATAGCGTTTTAAATGTTAAATCCTACCTATAAATCCCAGCAGCGCCAAGTCCGCTCGCCGCTGCAAAATCAAAGCCATCAGACTTCATCCAATGCAAAATTTTAACATCATAAAATTTCATCTTCAATAAAATTCTAGCGGCGAAATCCAAGCCGCATCAAAGCTATTTCTGCCGTAAAATACCGGCTATAAAAGCGAGGGCTATGGCAAATAACTAGCTCAGCGACAAGGTAAGCGCGGATCCTAAACAATCTCGTCTATAAGTGCGAGCCGCGCCCAAACCCTCTAAATTTAACCGCCGCTAACCGTTTTTGCGCGCAAACTCGCTCATAAAAGCGACTAGTTTTTCAACGTCTTCGTGGCTTATCGCGTTGTAGATCGAGGCGCGGATGCCGCCTAAGACGCGGTGTCCTTTAAGCCCGATCATCCCCTCCGCCTCCGCCTGCGCGACGAAAACCGGCTCAAGCGCGGCGTCCGCGATATTAAAGCTCACGTTCATCAGGCTGCGGCTATCCTTTTGCGCGTGGCCGCGGTAGAAGCCGCCGCTAGCATCGATCGCGCCGTAAAGTAGCGCCGCTTTGCGCTTGTTGCGCTCGTGCATCGCCGCAAGCCCGCCAATCTCATCCTTGATCCAGCCGAGCATTAAATTTAGCATGTAAATTCCGAAGGTATTCGGGGTGTTGCTCATCGAGTCCGCATCCGCTTGCGTCTTGTAGCGCAGGATCATCGGCGTTTTGGGGTCTGCGCGGTCCAGCAGATCCTTGCGGATCGCCACCATCGTAACGCCCGCGGGACCGCCGTTTTTCTGAATGCCTCCGTAAAACATCCCCACGCTGCTGAGCTCCACCGGCCGCGAAAACAGATCGCTTGAGCTATCGACCACGAGCGGGCAACCGCACTGCGGTAGCTGCGGATACTGCGTGCCGTAGATCGTGTTGTTCGAGCAGATGTAGCCGTAGTCCGCGCCATCCGAAAATTTAACCTCGGGGATGCGGTCGAATTTACTCTCCTCGCTGCTTGCGACCACGCGGTAGTTTATGCCGAGCACGCCCGCTTCCTTGATCGCCTTGCTCGTCCAGTTGCCTGTGTTGGCGTATTCTGCGACGCCGCCCGCGTATAGGTTCATCGGCACCTGCGCAAACTGAAGGCTCGCGCCGCCTTGCAAAAATAAAATCGTAAAATCATCCGAAAAGCCGTAGAGATCGCGCACGCGGCTCATCGCGCTATGTAGAACCTCCTCAAAAATTTTAGTGCGGTGCGAGATCTCCATTATCGAAAATCCGCGCCCAGCGTAGTTTAGCAGCTCCTCTTGCGCCTGCTTTAGCACGCCCAGCGGGATGGTGCTAGGTCCTGCGCTAAAATTTATTACTCTATCCATTTTGCCTCCTTTAGATGATTTTTGCGTTTTTGCTGAGCTGCTGTGAGCAAAGGACGAACTCGTCGCCCGCGGCAAGCTCGCCCAAGCTCACCGTTTTGCCGCCCTTTTGGATTTGAACGAGGTCTTTAGTGATCTCAAAAAATTTCGCCTTTTGCGCCAAAAGCTCATCCTTTGCACTTAGCGCGTGCTCTGCGGCGCTTAGCTTAGAGGCGATAAAATTTTTAAATTTAAGTTCGAAATTTAAAAGCTTTGCAAGCGAGCCTGAAATTTTTGGCTCGATCGATTTTGATTTAAGCTCTAAAGCTGCGAGGCTAAGCACGTTTTGTGCGGATGAAATTTTATCTTTTATCAGCCTATCAAGTGCGTCGCTTACGCCGTCGAGGCTCTGAAAAATCGCGCAAATATCGGGCAGCAGATCGATCATCGCGGCGGTGGGCGTGAGGCTTCGATGATCGGCTACGAAATCGCTGATGCTAAAATCGATCTCGTGCCCGACCGCCGAGATGACGGGCGTTTTGGCCGCGTAGATCGCGCGAGCCAAGGCCTCGTCGTTGAAGCACCACAGATCCTCGCGCGAGCCGCCGCCGCGAGCGATTACGATCGCATCGTAGCCCTTTGCGTCGGCTACGCGCAATGCGCTTATGATCGAAGCAGGCGCGCTCTCGCCTTGCACTAGCGCGTTATACAGATCGATCTTGCAAAGCGCGAAGCGGTCCTGCGCCGTGCGAAGCATATCCGCCTGCGCCGCGGAGCCCGCGCTCGTGATGATCGCGATACTTTGGGCAAATTTAGGAAGCTGTTTTTTATGCGCGGCATCAAAAAGACCCTCTTTGCTGAGCTTATCTTTTAGCGCGGCAAACGCCGCTTCCAGCTCGCCCTCGCCGCTTTTGCGGATGTTTGAGACCTGTATCTGATACGCGCCCGTGGGAGCGTATAGCGAGACCTTGCCGCTTACGATGAGCTTATCGCCGACGGCGGGGATAAAATTTATCCGCGCGGCGTTAAATTTAAACATCGCGCAATCGATCGCCGCGCTCGCGTCTTTGATCGTAAAATACCAGTGCCCACTCGTGCTTTGAATTCTAAGCTTAGATATCTCGCCTTCGACTTCGACGAAACTAAAGCTCGTCTCCAAAAGCGCCTTGGCTTGAGCGTTTAGCTCGCTTACGCTAAGCATCGTCGCTCTTCCGTGCGATTTTCTCCGCTATGAAAAGCGTGCTGACGTCGAAGCTGAAGCCCTTTTGCACGCGCAACTCAAAGCCCGCGTTTTTGAGCTTTTCGCTAAAGCTAGCGGCGTCTAGGAAGCTGCCGATGGAGCTTGGCAGATACTCGTAGGCTTCTTTGTTTTTTGAGATAAAGGCGCCGATTTTGGGTAAAATTTTACTCACGTAAAAATCTCTGATTTTAAACGCGAGCCCGCCGCTTGCGGCTTTGGTAAATTCCAAAACTACGAGCGAGCCGCCCGGTTTGATGATGCGATTAAACTCCGCAAGCGCCGCGTCCAGCTCCACGACGTTTCTTATGCCGTAGCTGATGCTTAAAATATCCACGCTCGCATCATCTAGCGTCGTGGCGCCCGCGGTTGCTTTGATAAACTCGCAGCCGGGAAATTTTTGCCTCGCTACTTCGAGCATTCCTTCGCTGGGATCGATCCCCACGATCCGCTCGATCTGCACGTCGTGCTGTGCCGCGCCGTCGCGCCATGAGCTTATCATATCGCCCGTACCGCACGCGACGTCGGCGATACTCACGAGCTTTCCTTTAAGCTTTTCAAGCGTCAGCCCGACCGCTTTTTTGCGCCACGAAACGTCCACGCCGAAGCTGATGGCGCGGTTTGCCAGATCGTAGGTAGGCGCGATCTCATCGAACATCTTTATGATTTTTTCCTGTTTTTGCACGGGCTTTCCTTATTCGTATGCTTTGATTTTGCGCAGCGATCTTTTCAAAGCGCGCAAAAGAGGCTCTTTTTCATTTAAAATTTTTTCCTCCAGCTCGGCGCGGCGGTCGTTTAAGCGGGCGTCCAGAGCCAGCAGATATGCAAACGCGACGCCGCTTTTATCGCTTGCTTTTTGATAGATCGCGATAAAATTTTGCCACACGCTGATATCTTGCAGCGCGCCGAAATCCTCGCAGGCGGCCTTGGCGCGTTTAAACAGCTCCCTGACGCAGCCTTCATCAAAGCTTCTTGCAAAAATCTCAAGCGCGTATCGCAGCCTCTTTAGCCCTATGCGCGCGTCGTGAAATGTCTGCAGCGATGAGCCTTGCTGTAAATTTTTTAGCTCCGCGCGCAAGCTTTTAATCAGCTTGCAGAGGCGGGCGGAGGCGAACTTTTTTGAAATTTTTTCATATTCGCTGCGCGCGTAGATGCCGTCCGCACCGCTTAAAAAGCCACTAATAGCGCCGCTTAAATCTGCAAATTCCGCGCTAGAAAGAAATTCTAAAATTTTATCCTCCGAGCGCTTTGCGATAAGATTTAGCTGCTGCAAAAAGCTTGCGGGCGCGTCGTCGGCTTTTAAAAACTCCGCAAAAACATGAAGGTCTCGCAGCTGATTGGTACGGCTCATAAATCCTGCGAGCAGTTTTAAAATTTCGCCCCTTTTTTCCGCCTCAAAAAGCGGCGCAGATAGCTTCAAAACGGCTCTAAATTTGCGGATCTGCACGCGCAGCTCGTGAAGAGCTTCGGGGGCGAGGTTTTTTTGATACTCGCTTTTTGCGGCGCACGCCCTCGTCCACGCTAGCTCCAGCGTCAAGCGCGCGAGCTTAACGCTGTCCGCATAGGGCGGAGCGAAAAATTTAACTCGGCTAAATTTTTTAAAAACGCTGCGGGCGTGCGCGAAATCAAGCGAGCGCGGCGGTATGCCGTAACGCGCCAGATAGCGGCTTTTGTAGCGGTAATCGTCGGTGATCTCGCAAAAATCTGTGCTGCCGAAGGTTTTTACAAAATCAAAATTTGCGCTAGAGAGCTCGTCTTTAAATTTAGCCCGTAGCACCGCTAGCATATTTAGCTCGCCGCCGTAAAGCTCAAGCCAAAACTCCGCCTCGTCGTTAGCAAAGCCGTAGCGGTTTTTTTGCACGACGCGGGCAACCCTGCTTTTTAAAGCCTCTTTGAAATCATCTTTTGAAATTTTAAAATTTAGAGTTTGTCTGTCGAGATCCTCTTTTTTGTGGTGCAAAGAGCACTCGTCGTTTTGGCGGATATAATAAATTTCGGGATAGAACGAAGTATAAAACCAAGTGATCTTTACCTTGCGACATTTCAGCCCCGCACGCTCTAGCGTCCGCAGAATCGAATCGTCGCTCAATAAAAATTTACGCTTAGTTTGCATACCCGCTCCAAAAATAAAGTGGGTAATAATAGCAGAAAATTCTTTAAACTATCTACACTTTTCGCAGTCTTCGACCGTAGCGGTGATATTTAGCTTGCGGATGAAATTGCCCGCTTTGCGCTCGATGTTTTTCAAAACGTCCTTATTAAAGGCATCATCCATGAAAAGATCCGTGACGTTACCACATTTTTCGCATACGACGTGGATGTGCGGCATCTGATAAATGTCGTAGCGACTCTTTTTATTCGGCGCATTGACCTCGACTACGACGCCTTCGTCGAGCAAAGTGTTTAAATTTTTATAAACCGTCGCTAGCGAAATGGATGGATAGTCCTCCTTGATCCCCTCGTATAGGTCATCTATACTTGGATGTTCGTGGCGATCCAGCACCTTTAGGATGCACAATCTTTGAGGAGTTGCTTTCAAACCGCAAGTTTTGAGTAGTTCTACGTGGCTCATTTTTGTCCTTCAAAAAATTTTAAAGTGATATTATCAAATTTTACTTTAAACAAAGTTGATATTAACTAATACTTTTTATCACTTAATATTCGCTCGGTTAGAGTTTGGATATCCAAGCCCAAGCTACGCTCCACGTCGGCGGTCTTGCCGTGCGGTAAAAAGATATCGGTAAACTCGAAGCTCACGATCTTTACGTCCGAAATTTCATTTTCTTGCAAAAATGCGCTTAAAATTTCACCTACGCCGCCTTTTTTGGCATTGTCGCTAAAGACGTACCAAATTTTATCTTTGCGAGCCAAGCTTCGCAAAAACTCGGCGTCTAAAGGCTTTGCAAAGACTAGATCTACGACGTCCGCCTCGATCTGCCCTTCTAGCGCCTCAGCCGTTTTATACGCTCTGCCAGCGCCGTTTCCGTAGCCGATTAGCGCTACGCGCGCGCTATCGCTGCGCTTTAAAAACACCGATTTTGCAAGCTCTACCGCAGACGCGCCGGTCTCGTCACAATCCAAAATGAAGCTTCCGCGCGGATAGCGGATCGCCAAAACCCCCTCGTGCGCGTAGGAGTACTCGATGATCCGTTTAAAGCTCGTCTCGTCCCGCGGCGCGCACATGCTGACGTTTGGGATAGCGTTTAAAAAACTCACGTCAAAGACCCCCTCATGCGTCTCGCCGTCCTCGCCCACGATGCCCGCGCGATCCATCGCAAGGACTAAGCTTAAGTTCATAATCGCCGCGTCATGGACGATCTGATCGAAAGAGCGCTGCATGAAGGTCGAATATATCGTAACGTACGGCTTAAAACCCTCGCGCGCCATCGCGGCCATCGAGCTTAGCGCATGCGGTTCGGCGATCGCGACGTCCCAGAAGCGGTGGGGAAATTTCTCGATCAGTTTATCCATGCCGGTGCCGCTTGGCATCGCGGCGGTCACGCCCACGACGTTTTCATGCTTGGCGGCTAAATTTAAAAGCGCTTCGGCATAAATTTGCGTGGCGCTTTTGGCGGCGGATTTTTTCTTAAATTCTCCGCTTTGAATGTCGAAAGGCCCTACGCCGTGCCAGCTCTCCAAATAGCCCTCGGCCTTGTCGTAGCCCTTGCCTTTGATCGTTTGAGCGTGCACGACGACGGGCTTGCGCGCGCTTTTTGCCGTCTTTAGCGCCGATATGAGATCGGCTAGGTCGTGGCCGTCCACCGGGCCGATGTATTCGAGCCCTAGCTCCTCAAAATACATCCCCGGGATGATGAGCTTTAAGGAATTTTCAAAGCGCTTTGCCATATATGTCGCGCTTTGCGGAGCGTGGGAGAGCAGCTCTCTTACGTGGGATTTAAATTTTTGATAGGTCTCGCCCGCCATCGCTTGGCTTAGGTACTTGCTAAAGGCGCCGATGGGCTTGCTGATACTCATTTTGTTGTCGTTTAGGATGATGATGCAGGGCAGGCGCAGATCGCCCAGCTCATTCATCGCCTCATAGGTCATACCGCCGCTCATCGAGCCGTCGCCGATGAGTACGACCGGCACGCGATTTTCGCGCTTTAGACTTATCGCTTTTGCTGCGCCCACGGCTAAAGAGATCGAGGTTGAGGCGTGTCCTGCGACGAAGTAATCAAATTTACTCTCGCTAGGCTTCGTGTAGCCGCTGATACCGCCGAACTGCCTAAGCGAGCCGAACTCCTCCCAGCGATCCGTCAAAAGCTTGTGCGCGTAGCTTTGGTGGCTCACGTCGAAGATAAACGGATCGCTCTCGGCGTCAAATACGTAGTGCATCGCCACGATGAGTTCGACCGCGCCCATATTTGAGCTTAGATGGCCGCCGTTTTTGCTCACGACTTCGATGATGCGCGCTCTGATCTGCGTGCAGAGCTCTCGTAGCTCCTCTAGGCTTTTATTTTTAATATCCACTCAAAATCTCTCCCAAAGCGCCCAAGACGCGATCGTTTTGCTCAGGCGTGCCGATCGTGATACGCACGGCGTTTAGCCCGTAGCTTTTTAAATTTCTAATGATGATGCCGCGGCGCAGAAGCTTCTCGCAAAGCTCGCTACTATCTAGCGGCGAGCTAAGTTTAAACGTGATGAAATTTGCATAGCTAGGGATAAATTCTAAATTTCGCTCGCGCGCAAAATCCTCGAAGCGGCTCATCTGCGCGGCGTTGTTTCGCAAGCTCTTTTGCACGAAAGCTTCGTCTTGCAGCGCCGCAATCGCCGCCGCGAGGCTAAGCGTCGTGATGTTAAAAGGCGGTCGCAGCTTATAAAGCGCGCTTATGATTACGCGCGGCGCGATACCGTAGCCTACGCGCATACCGCCCAGGCCGTAGACCTTCGAGAAGGTGCCTAGATAGAGCACGTTTTTAAAATTCCCAATTAAAAATTTCGGATCGAGTTTTTTGCGTTCATCTTTAAACGCCGCAAATTCGTTGTACGCAGCATCAATCACCACAAGCGTGTCCTCATCCACGCTGCGAGCAAACTCATACACCGCCTCCGCATCCAAGCACTCGCCTAGCGGATTGTTCGGCACGCACAAAAAGATGACCGAAATTTCATCTCTATGCGCGTTATAAATTTTTAAAAGCTCAGCTAGATCGTGCTCCTGCGCGCTCGTTTTGTAAACTTTAGCCTCGCAGTGGCTTGCGTAGATGCCGTACATCGCAAAGGTAACGCCCACCTGCAGTATCGCGCGGCGCGAATTGAGCTTGGCGTGCAGCGCAAACTCGATGATCTGATCGCTGCCCGCGCCGATGATGATATTTTGCGGCTCTACGCCGAATTTCGAGGCGAGCGCGCCCTTTAGCTCATACATCGAATCATCGGGATAAAGATGCGCACAGGCGGCGTTTTGCACGATTGCCTCCTGCACCGCCTCGCTCGTGCCGAAGGGATTTTCGTTGCTGGCAAGCTTTAGCACGTCCTGCTTGCGGATACCAAACTCCCGCACCACAAGCTCGATCGGCTTGCCCGCTTCGTAATTGCTTAAATTTTCTACAAATTCATTAAATTTCATCACTCCCCTCCGTTTATGTAACTTCCCAGCCATGTGATTTCGTGGCCGTTTTTCTGCGCGTTTTGCAGCACGCGCGCCACTCGCTCGTCGTCGATATGTCCCTCAAAATCGACATAAAAGACACATTTAAAATCCCTAAGCTTGACAGGGCGGCTTTCTAATTTGGTTAAATTTATCCCCTCGTTGCGAAACATCTGCAAAAAGTCCACGAGTCCGCCCGGACGGTCGTCTGTTTTGGCTAGGATGCTCGTTTTGTTGCGGTCGCTCTTTTGGTTTTTAAAGTCGCTCAGCACGAAAAAGCGCGTGCGATTGGCGGAGTTGTCCTCGATCTTTTGAAACATCATCGGCACGCCGTAAAGATCGGCGGCGATCTTGGAGCAGATCGCGGCGGAGTGCGGCGTAGCGGCTGCCATCTGCGCCGCAAGCGCAGTCGATTTGGTCGCGGTAAATTTAACTCCGCTAAGGCCGTGATCGTCTAGAAATTTAAGGCACTGATTATATCCTTGCGGATGCGAGAATATCTGATCTACTGTGCTTACGTCGTCGCAGTGGCTCGCAAAGCAGTGGTGGATATCCATATAAATTTCGGCGACGATCTTGACACCCTCGTATTTTCGCAAGCAATCAAGCGTCGCGCCTACCGCGCCTTCGGTGTTGTTTTCGATCGGCACGACGCCGTATTTGGCCTCGCCGCTATCAAGCTCCTTAAAAACCGCCTCGATGTTTGAGAGCGGCAGATAGGAGCTTACCGCGCCGAAGCGGCTCTTGGCGGCTTGGTGCGAATAGGTGCCGAAAGGCCCTAAAAACGCGACAATCTGCGGCTTTTCTAAATTTCGCGAAACCGAGAAAATTTCAAAAAATATCGCCTCGATCGCCTCTTTGCTTAAATTTCGCGCCTTTCCGCCGTCCAGCCTGCTGATGATCGAGCGCTCGCGCTCCGGGCGGTAGATCGCGCTGCCAGCGGTCTGCTTCAGCTCGCCGATCTTTTTAACAAACCCCATGCGCTCGTCGATAAGGCGCAAAATTTCATCATCCAGCCTGTCGATACAAACGCGCAGATCATCGATGTTTTGCATCATAGCCCTCCTTTTGCACGCCCGCGAATTTCGGCGCGGATTTTAAAAATTTTATGCTGCCTCTTTTGCCGCACGCTTTGAAATTTTGACCGCGCGAACTTAAAATTTCATCGCTTGCAATTACTGCGCCGTAGCTTTCGCGCGCTAAGAAGGCACGATAAAATTCGTCGCGGCGGGATTTTAAATTTAAAGAGCCGCGATTAAAATTTAAAGCGGGGCTTTGTTTTGCCGTAAAATTTAGAGACGCATTTTGTTCGGATTTCAAATTTAAAGCAGGGGCGCATCCTGGCTTGGAATTTAAAGCGGCGGTGCGTTTAAAATTTAAGACCGCGCTCGTTGCGGCATTGAAATTTAAAGCCGCTGCACGCTCGGATTTGAAATTTAAGATCGCGCCCCGTTTTGGACGGCTCGCCGCGCGGCTCATACGAAATCCTTTTCGAGCGCGATTAGATCATCAAAGCTCTCGCGCTTTCTAATCAGGCGGTCCTGCCCGTCGTAAACCGCAACCTCTGCGGCGCGGCAGCGGGTGTTGTAGTTGCTCGACATCGAAAAGCCGTAGGCGCCGGCGCTTTTGATTGCGAGCAGATCGCCGCTTTGCAGGCTAGGCAGGCTAACGCCTTTGGCCAAAAAATCGCCGCTTTCGCAGATCGGCCCCACGACGTCGCAGAGGCTTAAGCTCTCTGCAGAGCTTTGCGGCGCAGAATTATCCACGGCGGAGCTTAGATTAGAGGAATTCTGTGGCGCGAAATTTCCTTGCAAGCTTTGTGAAACACCGTTTTGCGACGTAGAATTTTGCTGTGCGAAATCCTCTGAGGCGGACTTAGCCTCGATGCCGAAAGCTTTGCTATGCGTAGAATTCTGCGCCGTGAAATTCTCGGCTAAATCCTGCGTAATGCCGCTTTGCTGAGAGGAATTTCGTGCCGTAGAATTCTCGGTGTCGTTTTGGCTCGCGCAGCTTTCGCAGGCGAAATTCTGCTCGCTTACAAGCTCGATTTTATGGTGCGCGCCGTAGAGGCTCGGGCGTATGAGATCGTTCATCGCGCCGTCGATGATAACGAAGCGCTTGCCGCAGTTTTGTTTTTCGTAAAGCACGCGGGTAAGAAATACCCCCGCAGCCCCCGTGATGAAGCGACCCGGCTCGCACACGATCGTGACGTCTAGCCCGCTTAGGCTCTTTAAAATCCCTTGCGCGTAGTCGTAGAGCACGATTTGTTTTTCATCCTCGTAGCGGATGCCGATGCCGCCGCCCACGTCGAAAAATTTTATATCGATCTCAAGGGCTTGCAGCTCGCGCAGCAGATCGCTTACTATTTTTGCGGCGTCGCAGATCGGAGAGATGTCCGTAAGCTGGCTGCCAATGTGAAAGTGGATACCGACGGGGTTTAAAAATTTGCTCTTTTTGGCGTAGATATACATTTTGCGCGCGGCCTCGATGCTGACGCCGAATTTGTTTTCGCTAAGCCCCGTAGAGATATAGGGGTGGGTCTTAGCATCAACGTTCGGATTTACGCGGATGCTGATGCGAGCGGGCTTATTTAGCTTTTGCGCGATTTGCTCTAAGCGCAGCATCTCGGCTTCGCTTTCTAAATTTATCAGCAAGATGTCCGACTTTAGCGCAAACTCGAGCTCGCTGTCTTGCTTGCCGACGCCAGAGAATATGATCTTATAGCTCTTTGCGCCGATATACAGAGCGCGGCGCAGCTCGCCGATGCTGACGCAGTCAAAGCCGCTACCCAGATCCGATAGAAATTTCAAAATGCTTAAATTCGAGCTTGCTTTAATCGCGAAGCAAACGAGCGACTTGCGCGCTGCGAAGGCCTCTTTGAGCGCTATGAAATTCTTTTGTATCTCGTTAAAATCGTAAACGTATAAAGGAGTGCCGTATTTGCGGGCTAAGCTTGAATAATCCATAGAATTTCCACCGATAAATTTTGCGCCATTCTAACAAATCAAGGCTTAACGATGCTTAAAAACTAAAAATGCCGCAAAGCCTAATAGCGCTGTTATGGGCACGATAATGCCAAGTTCTGGGATGATGACGCCGTTGAGAGAAAACCTAATTAACACGAAAAGCACGCCCCAAGCGCATAGCGTAGCGATAAAAAATCCAAAGCTTAGTAGCGCGAGATTAAAAAATCGCCCCGTAACGGGCAGGTAATAATACAGCACCAATACCGCTAAAGGCGCAAATAACGGAAAAAATATCATATTATAAAGACTTGCTTTTATAGTGGAGATATTTACGCCTTGATGCGAAAAGGTGCGGATCGAACGCAAAGCATCCCTGATCGAATATACATTACTCGTATCATAAACGCTTGCAATTGAGCTTGGATCAAAGCCCTTAAGCGCCTCGCCCTGCGCGCTAAGCTTACTTCTTAATCCACTTCCTCCAAGCTTAAGCTGCACTGGTAAAGTCGTGGTATTTACGTCGCGCAGATACCAAATTTTACCTGCGTATTCGCCAGAGCTTGCATGCGAGCGCGAAGCAACGGAGTTATCACCCATATCAAAGATCGTTATATCATTTGCGTTTTTACCGTTTAGAGCTTTAATGTAGATATATTTATCCTCAAATTTCAAAAACATATCTCCCCCCGTAGGCGATAAATCGGTTAAATTCTTTTGAAATTTTAACGCGTATGCAAACGGGGTGGAATTTAAAGTTATAAAGCCCACAGTAATCGCAAGTGCGATCAAAAATGGAGGGATTATCAGGGCGTTTTTACTAACTCCAAGCGCATAAAAGCTCACCAGCTCGTTGCTACGGATCATATTAAAGCCCATCAAAATAAGCGCAAAAATAAGACTTAGCGGTAGCGTGTAGCTAAGTGCGACCGCTGCGGTTAGAGCAATATACAAAAGAGCGGTATTCGCGCTTGAGGGAAAATCTTTGAGATTGGTAAGCACATCGATGCCTACGTAAAAGCACTCAAGGGCTATTAGCAGGATAAAAAAATACTTCAGATAAGAAAGAGCCGCGTATTTTACGTATAACTTCACGCCCTAGCCTTTTTAATCGTAAATTTTTGCGCGATCTGCTCTATATCCGAGCAAATGAGCTCTTCTACCGCGCGCGCGACATAGGGTAAAATTTCACTCAGCTTCTCGCGCTCGCTTTCGTTAAAATTTCCGAGTACGAAATTTGCCGCGTCCTGCCCTTGCTGTTTTTTACCCACGCCGATACGCACGCGCTCGTAATCCGCGCCGATTAGCGCGTCGATCGATTTGATCCCGTTGTGCCCGCCGCTACTGCCGCCTTTTTTAAATTTAACGGCGCCCAGATCCAAATCTATATCGTCGTGCACCACGATGATGCGCTCGGGCTTATAAAAATCATTCACCGCCTTTACGGAGTTGCCGCTTAAGTTCATAAAAGTTTGGGGTTTTAAAAGAAGCAGCGAGCCCTTTTTAAAAAGCTCGCCTTGGAATTTAGACGAACTAAGCTCGCTAAAGCCGCCCGTCTTTAAAATTTCGTCGATTAGCATAAAACCGACATTGTGTCTGGTGTCTGCGTATTTCTGATCAGGATTCCCAAGTCCTGCGATCAGTATCATAGGCGCCCCTATTTAGCCGAAGTAACTCCGACTACCGCTACCGAGCCGTCTAGGATGATGCTGACGCCCTCTTTTACCGGAATGTCTCGGATCAAAAGTGAATCGCCTACGTCAAGATCGCTCACATCGAGCGTAAAATCGTTTGGTAGATCTTTGCCTGCGCATTTTACGGCGATACGGCGCTTGGATTGCACCAAAATGCCTTTATTTTTTAAGCCTTTAGCGACGCCAGTTACCTTAACCGGCACTAAATATTTGCTTACGACGTCATCCTGAACTACGCGCAAATCTACGTGAGTTAGGGTATTTGTGACAGGGTGCTTTTGGTATTCTTGCACTATGACGCGATATGTCTTACCGCCCACGCTAACCTCGAAAGGAAGATCTTCTTTTGCGCGCATAGCTTTGATAAAGTCGTTTACTTTAAACGCTGCGTTAATATTTTCAAATCCTTTCGCATAAATATTAGCGATTAGATAACCATCTCGTTTTAGGGATTTTGAAGCCCTTTTACCGATACTATCTCTAACGATACCTTCTAACATTAGGTTTCCTTTGTGAAAAAATGAAGCGTGATAATAGCTAAATGTTGCTTTAAATCTATTTAAGCGCCGCGATGAAATTTAGAAGTAAAGCCGCACGGAATTTAGCCGATTAAAATTTACGCTAAATCCTGCAAGTCACGGCATATTTGTACACAATGGGACAGACGAATAGAATTCTGCCTGCGCGGCGGCAGGCAGAATTCTTTAAAATTTTAAATTGCAAAAATTTAGAATTTTAAAATTTACGACTTAGCGGATCTCTTTTAGTTGTACGACTTCGCCTGCGAGCATCTCCTCGGCGCTCTCTCCAGATTCTGCCGCCAAATCCCTTTTTTTGGCAAGGTCCACGTTTTTGATCTGCAAATCGAGATCGTTTCGCTTAGAGGCCTTATCCAGCGCCTCCTCGCGGGTAATAATGCCGTCTCTGTAAAGATCAAGCAGGTGCTGATCGAAGGTCTGCATGCCGTAGGTGTTGCGACCGTCGGCAATCGCGTCAGGAATTTCATCATCGCGCGCATCAAGTATCATATCCTTAATACGGGTGTTTTTGCGTAAAATTTCGACGACGGCCACGCGCTTGCCTTCGATAGTACGGGCAAGGCGCTGAGAGATGACCGCCTCTAAGACGGATGCGAGCGTCATTCGGATACGCTCCTGCTCGGCCTGCTCAAACATCGCGATGATTCGGTTTACCGTCTCTTTTGCGTCAATAGTATGCACCGTCGAAAACACGAGGTGACCCGTTTCTGCGGCGTGAAGCGCGGTCTCGATCGTCTCCAAATCGCGCATCTCGCCCACGAATATAACGTCCGGATCCTCTCTCAGCGCAGCGCGAAGCGAATCGGCGAAGTTATTGCAGTCCTCACCGATAGCGCGCTGATTGATGATGCATTTATCGTCTTTAAATACGAACTCTACGGGGTCTTCGATCGTAACGACGTGGCTGGTTCTTTGCCTATTTATGCGATTTATCATGCTTGCGATCGTTGTCGTTTTTCCGCTTCCCGTAGGCCCCGTAAGTAGCACGACGCCGCGCATAGCCGTGTCGCAAATATCTTTGATCGAAGGCGGCAGACCTAGATCGTCGATCTCTGGAATTTTAACCGGGATCGTTCGGAAAACCGCGCTGATACCGTCGATTTGAAAGAAAATATTAACGCGGAAGCGATAATCTTCGTTTAGCTTGTAGGTAAAATCCACGCTCTTTTTCTCGATAAGCTCTGGAAAGCGCGTGATGAGAAGCTCCTTAGCTAGCGTCATCGCATCTTCTTTCAAAAATGGCGTTTTGCTAAATTTTACTAGCTCGCCGTGGATGCGCCCTCTGATAACCGCGCCTGATTTTATGTGAAGGTCACTACCGCCGTTTTGGATTAGAAATTCCAGATATTTATTTAGCCTATCTCGCTGCTTAAAATCCAGCGTAGAAGCGTCAACTTGATACTGCGAATAATCTATAGAACCCGCCATCATTTCTCCTTTTTAAGTGTTTTTATTATCTCTTTAAATGCCTCTTCAAAAGCCGCTAGTCCGTCATCCAACAACTTTTTATACGCCTTTTTCATATCGATCTTCGCATCCGCTACGCGAGCGAAAAATTCCTCTATCTGCGCGTCGCTAGGCGGCATTTTAGGTTTTTGATCGCCGCTTACAAAAGCCTCTATGGTCTCAAGCGGCGCGGTATTTACGCAGCCCGGATACATTAGCTCGCTTACATAGTAATCCTTCGGCAGATCGTCTCCTTTTACCCCCGTGCTCGCAAACAGCGGCTTTACGTAGTTTAAATTTTCTTTAGCGATGATATTGTAGCACTTCGCGGCGTTCATTATGCCGATTTGGCCGGCAGGAAGACCCGCCGCAGCCATTTTTTCATCCAGTAACCTATCGAAGCGGCTAACGAAGATGCTAATTACGGTTTTTGGTAAACTTGCCTTCGGGAAGTAGCGACGAAAGCCCGCGATACCCTCTTTTATCGCCTCGATACATTTTGCGGTCTGCTCCGGCGAAAAAACCAAGGTCGCGTTTACGCTGATCCCCTTTTTCAGCAGATCGCGCATTGCTTCGTAGCCTGCCTTCGTAGCAGGGATTTTGATCATTACGTTTGGCATGCCGATCGTGCCGTATAGGTGTTTGCCCTCGCGATACATCGCCTCGGTGTCGTCTGCGAAATATGGATCGACCTCGATACTAACAAAGCCGTCATCGCCGTTAATGAAATTTTTAAGCAGGCTCTCCGCCGCGCTTCTGATGTCCGCGGTGGCTAAAATTTCATACAGTTTTTTAGGCTCTTTTTTTCTAAATTCCTCTTTAGCCGCATCGTATGCTGAGGAGCTTAGGATCGCGTTTTTAAAGATTGTGGGATTGGAAGTCGCGCCGTTAATTATCCCTTTTTTGATCAGCTCGTCGAAATCTTTATCGATAAAATCGCGCTCCAAAAAGTCGCACCAAAGGCTGAAATTTAGGGCTTTATCATACATATTTCATAATCTCCTTCAAATCCTTTTTTTCAATGCAGACGCTCGCATGTTCTTTTAAAATTTCATTCGCGCAAAAGGCGATTTTAAGTCCCGCCTCGCGAAACATCGAAACGTCGTTCGCGCCGTCTCCCACGCACATTACCTCGCTTGCTTTTAATCCCATCAGCGATTTAAGCTGCGCAAGCAACGCGCCTTTTGAGTAGCCAAACATCATCTCGCCGCCGAAAAGCCCAGTTAAAATTCCGTTTTTTTCATGCAGATAGTTCGCAAAGCTCACGTCAAAACCCAGTTTTTTCTGCGCGGCGTCGGTGGCTAGATGAAATCCGCCGCTAAAGACGATCACTTTTATGCCTTTATTTTTCAGATACGCGATGATCTCGCTAGCGCCGCAAACAAAAGGCAGGCTTTCCGCGATAGCTTTAGCATCGCTAAGCTTCATCCCCTTTATCAGCGCCACGCGCTCGCTAAGGCTCTCGAAAAAATCAAGCTCGCCCGCCATCGCGCGCTTTGTAATTTCGCTAACTTGTCGCTGCGTGCCCATTTTAGCGGCGAAAAAACCTATCGTCTCGCCGTCCATCAGCGTAGAATCAAAGTCGAAAACACAAAGCTTTATCATAAATATCCTCGCAAAAATTTAGGAATTATAGCTAATTTAAGTTTAAGTTTTTTGGAATTAGCATAAATTTTTCGCTTTTTGCGACCTCGTAAATTTTGCTCCTAACCCCGAACGAGCATAAATTTATATATTTTTTTTCGCCAAAATATAAAATTTCATCTTGATGGTAGTGCCCCTCGATGATTAAATTTGCCGCGTAAAAATCGATCTTCGGCGCGATTATATCCTTAAAATTTGGCATTTTTTTGTATAGATTTTTCCCTTCTTGCGATTTTAAGATTACTTTTGAAATTTTAAATTTTAAAGCGCGATCGAGTAGATCCATAAATTTCAGAAAAGCTCTATTTCGTAGCGAAAGCAGCGCAAACTGTGTCAGGCGCGGCAAAAACAGATCGCCGTGCGCAATCTGTACCGTCTCGCCGCTCTCGCTCATAAATTTAACGGGCTGCACGCCGTTTGGATAAACTTTTGCGCGGGGAAAAATTTCGCGCAGATTAAAATCGTGGTTGCCCTCGAAGTAAAAAATTTCGCATTTTTGCGACAGCTCGTTTATTAGCGCGATCTCCTCTTCATAGAAGCGCTGCACGTAGGTCGTGTTTGCCAAAAAATCAAACATATCGCCCATCATAAAAATTTGAGGCGGCAAGTTTTGTGCAGAACGCAGCGCGCGCAAGAATTTCAAAAATTGCGCTCTGCTCGCGCCCGCGTGCGCATCGCCGATAAAGATCGCGCCGGGTTTTATCGTCTGAATTTGATCATTTTGCATCTAGGCTCCGGCGCGTGAAGGCTTTTGCGAACGATACATCGCTTAAATTCCGTGCGCGATGCGCGGCAGCGCCGTAGCTTCGGCGAATCCGCACATTAAATTTGCGTTTGCGACCGCCTGCGACGATGCTCCGCGCAAAAGATTATCGATCGCCGAGTTGATCCAAATTTTATTGCCCGCCGTTTTTACAAAAATATCGCAAAAGTGCGTTCCTACGACGTTTTTTATACTCACGGGTTCGCTTCGAACGCGCACGAAAGGCTCGTTCGCGTAAAATTCTCGCAGCACCGCCTCTGCGTCCACGCTCTTTTGCAGCACGCCAAACGCGCTAACTAGCATTCCGCGCGTAATCGGCAGCAAATTCGGCACGAAAAGCATGCTAAACGCACCGCCTCTTAAAATTTGCAGTTGCTCTTTGATCTCGTCTGCGTGGCGATGCGAGATCGGCGAGTAGGCGCCCGCGTTTTCGTTCGCACTTACGAAATGGCTGCTCGTTTTAAGAGCCTTGCCCGCGCCGCTTACTCCGCTTTTTGCGTCGATAAATACGCCGGTATCCGGATCGAGTAGCCGCATAAACGGCGCGAGCGCCAAAATAGAGCAGGTGGGATAGCAGCCCGGATTTGCCGTAAGGCGCGCAGCGTGGATCTTTTCGCGATTTAGCTCGGGCAGTCCGTAAACGGCGTGGGCTAAATTACGAGGATCTAAATGAGCGGTGTAATTTTTCTCGTAAAGCTCGCGGCTTAGGCGGTAATCGGCGGATAGATCGACTACCTTGACGCTTTTAAATTTTAAAATTTCGCGGGCAAATTCCATCACTTTTCCATGCGGCAACGCCAAGAAAATAAGATCACATCTTTGCGCCGCGACGCGAGCATCCGCGGCTTCTATGCGCATCTCAAACACGCCGCGCAGCTGCGGGAAAATTTCGCTTATCTCGCCCTGCGCTGAAGCGCCCAAATACGAAATTTCAAAGCCCGGGTGGGAAAGTAGAATTTTAATCAGCTCAAGCCCCGTATAGCCGCTAACGCCGATGATGCCTACTTTTTTCACGCTAATTCTCAAATTTAATCGGCTTGTATTCGACGCTTAGAATTTCCACATCGCGTGTGCCTGATGGTAGCTGAAGCACCACCTCATCACCCTCGGCTTTGCCTAAAAGCTGGCGCGCAAGCGGCGTATTAATATTGATGAGCTTGCGCGAGATGTCCGCCTCGCTAAGCCCTACGATCGTGTAAACCTCCTCCCGCTCGGTCTCCACGTCCATAAAGGTAACGGTGGAGCCGAATTTTACGCGGTCGTGCTCGTAGGTCGAGGGGTCGATGATCTTTGAGCGAGAGACGATGTCGCTAAGCTCGGCGATGCGCGAGAGTAGAAACGCCTGCTCTTCGCGCGCTGCGTGGTACTCGGCGTTTTCTTTCAGATCGCCGTGTCCGCGCGCGATGTCTATCTGCTGCACTATGTGGGGCAGCTTCACGCTCTGAAGCTCCTTGAGCTCGGAGGTGATCTTTTCATATCCGTAAAGCGTCATTGGTTCTGTCGTCATAATCTTCCTTTCTTTTTTATCAAATTATATAAGCTTTAGCCTTAAAATTTTAGCTCGCGGGCTGCGTTAAAATTTTTGCCACGTTTTCGCTGGAGCCGAATTTCAGATAATCTCGCAGCTTCTCGCTCGCAAGTTTAAATTTAGCGGCGTCGCAGCGCTCGTATGCGGCGAGTAGGTTTTGCGCGCTTACTTCGGATTGTAAAAGCTCCTCGTGCAGAGGCTCCTCGCCCAAAAAATCAAAAATAATATTCGCAAGCCCGACGTGCTTTAGCTTTACGAGTTTTCGCGCGAGCCAAACGTCAAACGCGCGAGCCTTGTAGCACAGCACGAACGGAGTGCCGATGAGCGCCGCCTCAAGCGTCGCCGTACCCGAGCAGATGAAGGCGAAATCGCAATCCTTAAGCGTAGCAGGAGTATCGTTTGCGATGCTAAAGCCGTCCAGAGGCCCGTAAATTTCATCTCTTTGATCCATCAGATGCGGCGGGATTATCAGAGCTCGCTCGCTATTTTCAAATTTAGGCGCAAGGGCTCTAAAAATCGGCATCAGCCTTGAAATTTCAGCCCTGCGAGAGCCCGGCATAAAGGCGATCTTGCCCTGCTTTTCGTAGCTTTGCTTTTGAAGTTTTATCTCATCAAGCAGCGGATGTCCCACGAAAGAGTATTTTGCGGTTTTGGCGCTTTGCCCGCTTGGGTGCGCGACATCCTCTTTCGGCGCAGCGTCTTTATCTTTTGTTTCTTGTAGCGCAGAGTCTTTGCTCTCCGCTTTTTGCAGAACGAAGTCTTTATCTCCCTCGCAATCCGCGCAGAAAAATTTCGCCTCAAAAGGCCAGATTGAGAGCAGATTGTCGCAAAACGCCTTTAGCTTCTCCGCTCTGTGCGGCTTCCACGCCCAAACCTGCGGCAGGATATAATATGAGATTTCCGCGCGCGCGCCGCTTTCTTTGATCGCGCGAGCAAGCGGCAGATTAAACGCGGGCGAGTCGATCAAAAGCACGCGATCGCACTCCGCCGCAAGCCGCGTCATCTGCGTTATCGCGCGCTTGGCTTTTAAAATTAGCGGCAAAATTTCTATAAAGCCCATCGCCGAAAACTCGCTACTTTTGTATATCGGCGAGCCCAGCTTTTCATCGAAAATTCCGCAAATCTCGCAAGCGGGATCGAGCCTTTTAAGATGCGCTAGAACCTCTTTAAAATGCAGGTTCGCAGAGGGCTCTAGGCAAGAGATTAAATATTTCAAATTTAGCCTTTTAAATTTTTGTTAATTATAGCAAAATGTGCTAAAATTAAGCCGACAAAGGATTTAAGATGAGAAATTTTAAAATTTTAGCGCTATGCGGCGCGTTCGTGATGTTGCTAGGCGGTTGCGGCGCGGCTAAATACCAAAAGCGTCAAGTCACCGAGGATCCCGCAGTAACGGCGCGTTTTGAGGCGCTTAGTAAGCTAGGCTCGCCCGCACTCGTCGCTAAAGCCGCAGCTAGCGAGATCGCAGCAGACGTAGGCGGCGCCAAGCCCCACGTTAAGGTCGCGCAGTTTGCCTTCCTCGAAGAAATTAGCGCGCAAGGAAGCGATCTGATCTATGCCTACTCGCTAAGCCCTGGCTGGGCGAGCCTGAAAAGCTCCGATCGGCAAAAATATCTCAAATTGCTAACCAAGGATATTACCGAAAATGACTGCAACGCACCTAGTACACGAGCTTTATTGCGAAGCGGAGTGCGTGAAGTGCACCGATTTTTCTACGATTATCCGAGCTCGCACCTACTTGATTCGCAGGTGAGCGAGGAGATATGCCGCAAAGCAGGGTTATAGATAGTCTCGTGTAATTTTATGCCGCAGTTTACATCGGCGCGAAAGCGAAATTTTATGATGTAAAATCTGTGATAATTTAAAAGGCGAAATTTTGTGGCGAGTTGCGGAGTGCGGTCGCAAAATTTAATTTAAGAAATTTCGAAAGCGAAATTTAGGCGATAAAATTGCGTGTCAGGCTATAAAAAGCTATAAAAATTTGTAGCGAAAAAAGATAAAATTTCGTAGCAAAAAGGCGGAATTTTTCTATGAATTTTGTGATCTAAGTTCGCATGGAATTTTATTGAAAAATTTGGCGCGACGGAATTTTACGCCACGCAAGCTAAATAGCAATTTTTGCATAGTAAAGAATTAAGCGCTAAAATTTTACAGACAGAATTCCGCTCTGATAGGTCTGTCGCGAAATTTTAGTTAAAGAGAGAATATGAAAGAAATTTTAATCACCAATGACGACGGATTCGAAGCGCGCGGGCTTTTGGAGCTCGCAAGCGCGCTAAGAGGGGTCGCAAACGTCACCATCGTAGCGCCAAGCTCGGAGAAATCGGCCTGCTCGCACTCACTCACGCTTGCGCGTCCGCTTAGATTTATCAAGCTCGACGACGGATTTTTTAAACTCGATGACGCTACGCCCGCAGACTGCGTGTATTTGGCGCTTCGCGCGCTGTATAATCGCAAGCCCGATCTTGTGATAAGCGGCATAAATCACGGCGCCAACGTCGCGGAGGACGTAACCTATTCAGGCACCTGCGGAGGCGCGATGGAGGGGGTTTTGCAAGGCATTCCCGCGCTCGCGGTGAGCCAGTTTTACGTCGCAGACTCGCTGCAGCGGTACGGATTTGACCTCGCGTGCGAACTCACGGTTGATCTAGTGAGAAAAATTTTCAAAAACGGCTTTCCGCTGCCGCCGAAGCAGTTTTTAAATTTAAACGTTCCTGCCGTCTCAAAGCAGGATTTTAAGGGGCTTTCGGTTGCGCCCTGCGGCGAGAAGCTCTACGACACCAACGCGCAGCTAAACCGCAATCCGCGCGGGATGGAGTATTATTGGCTAGGCAAATCTACGCTCAGTTTTGATGCAAGCAAAAACGAAAATAGCGACATTTCGGCACTTTTTGAGGGGCGGGCGACGCTAAGTCCGATCAAGCTAAATTTGACCGCGCACGAGCAGATGAGCGCGCTAGAAAGGTGGATGAAAAACGATGAGTGAGGTCGTAGTAGACCGCTTTTCGCGCTCGCGCCTGCTTTTCGGCGAGGATTTCGCAAGGCTTCAAAGCGCTAAAATTTTAATCTGCGGCGGCGGCGGCGTGGGCGGAGCGGCGATAGAGGCGCTATACCGCAGCGGCGCGGTAAGCTTAAGCGTGATCGATTGCGATCGCTTCGAGATCACCAATCAAAACCGCCAGTTTGGAAGCGAGCACGTAGGCGAGCTAAAATGCGAGGTTTTCGCGCGCAAATTTAAAGGCGTGACGCCGATCGCCGCTAGGATTGATGAGGAATTTTTGTCGGAATTTAACCTAACGCAATTTGATTTCGTAATCGACGCGATCGACGACGTGCCCGCTAAGATCGCTCTTGCGCTGCGCTGTAGCGAGGCGGGCGTAGGATTTGTAAGCTCAATGGGCGGCGCAAAGAGGCTCGATCCCGCTAAGATCGAAATCCGCTCAATCTGGCGGACGCAAGGCGATCCGCTCGCGCGCAAGATCAGATATGAGCTGAGAAAGCGCGGCTTTGCGGGCGATTTTGACGTCGTTTGCTCGAGCGAGCCGCCGCGCGTCAAATCGATGGGTAGCTTCATGGGCGTGACCGCTAGTTTCGGGCTTTTCATCGCAAGCTACGTCGTGCGCAGACTGATAGGCGATCAGGCTTAACGCTTAAATTTCATAGCGTTTCGGATTGCGGCTCCGTCTGGTCGTGTTTTGCGGTTAAATTTTAGATATTTTGAGCTTTTGATGATCCGAGTGCGCTTTGCATGCGGTACGGCGCGGCCGGTGCTTTGCGGCGCGCGATGCGGTTAAAATTCAAAAGCGGCGAAAGCGGAATTTTACCAGACGACGAAGATAAAATTTGCTCGGCGCGAAGGTGAAATTTCGTTCGCCACGAAGGATAAAATTTTGTCTGCAAAGATCGGCGCAGGCTACGCGCGAGATGAAATTTAAAGACCGCGCAAGCTACGCGTGCATATCTATAGTATGCGGTGCGCCGTTTTAGCGGGCGCCAAATAGCGGTCTAGGATTAAAAATTTAAATAGGCGGGTCGCGAGCTTGCTCGTGAGCGAAATTTTGATTGAATTAAGTTCACGCAGCTATCCTATGCGGCGCGTTTCATAGCGATGAGGCTTGAAATTCTATCGCAACTTTACGCTTTCCGATGCAAAAAGAGGCGCGCTCAGGCAAGTAAAACCAAATCTGCGCGCATCAGCCGCCGCGCAGCGCCTAAATAAGCGTAAAGTGTAAGCGAGGCTCAAGCAAACGTAGCGGCAAGCTTACTTCTAAATTCCATTTTTTACCGCTCGCAAAAAGCGGAATTTAGAAATTTAATTTAAAGGAGCAGCGATGAATGAAATTTTTACACGCACGAGCGTGCGGAATTTTACCGAAAAAATGCCGAGCGACGATCAGATCGAGCTCTTGCTAAAAGCCGCGATGCAAGCCCCTAGCGCGGGCAACCAGCGCTCATGGGAGTTTTACGTAGTGCGCGACCGCACCACGCTTACGCTACTTAGCAGCGTCGGCACCTACGGCGGCTGCACGAAAGACGCGCCGCTTGCGATCGTGGTCTGCACGCGCAAAAGCGGCTTAAAATTCCAGCCCTACGCTCGCTACGACTGCGCTTGTGCGGCAGAAAATCTTTGGCTGGCGGCGCATCATCTAGGGCTTGGCACCACGTGGCTGGGCGTAGCGCCCGATATTTACGCAATGGAGCGCGTAAGAGAAATTTTGGATCTGCCTGGACATTTAGAGGCGTTTTGCATTATGCCTTTGGGCTTTCCGTCTCGCGTCACAAAGGCGCATTCACGCTTTGAGCCCGCTAAAATTCACTTCGTAGGCTAGATATGTTTATTTCGCAGAGTAAAATCGACGATCTAATCGCTAGCGACGGCGCGTTTTTGGACCTTACGACCGAGCTTTTGCAGGACTTTGTGGATCTAAACGCGCCCGCGCGGCTTTCGATCATAACGAGGCAGGACCTGATCTTTAGCGGCGGAGGAATCGCGCGCGAGGTAGCGGCGCGCTTTGGTTGCGAGACGGAAAAGCTAGCGCGCGAGGGAAGCGCATTTTGCGCGGGGGATGAAATTTTTAGCGCGCAGGGGAGCTTCGAGAGCTTGCATAAAGCTTGGAAGATCGTTCAGATCGTGTTTGAGTACTCCTGCAAAATTTCTACCTACGCGCATGAGATGGTTGCGCTGATGCGAGAGGCTAATCCGCGCTGCGTGCTGGGTGCGACGCGCAAGAGCTTTCCTTTTGCGAAGGAGCTTTGCGTAAATGCGCTGATAGCGGGCGGCGGAACGATGCACCGCCTGGGGCTGCACGACAGCGTCCTGTTTTTTTCAAACCACATCCGTGCGTTTGCGAGTTTTAGCGAGTTTTGCGCGCAGATCGCTAAATTTAAAGAGCGCGCGCCCGAGCGAAAGATCATGATCGAAGTAGCGAGCGAGCGCGAATTTAGCGAGCTCTTAAAATACGCGCCTGATGCGATAATGTGCGATAAGATGAGCCCTGGCGAGCTTAGAGCCTGCGTTTTGAGGCGAGATGAGACGGCGCCGCAGATTAAAATTTGCGCCGCTGGCGGCATAAATAAAAATAACTGCGCCGAGTTTGCAGCTACCGGCGCGGACGTGCTCGTAAGCTCGGCAGTTTGGAATCAGGGCGTGTGCGATCTAGGCGGAAAGATAGAATTTGTCTAAATATTAAATTTTAATTATGATGCAGTCTGCGCGCCTTAGATCCCTAAAAAAGCGGGATTTATTAATAAATAAGATTATATTTTGTAAAATTCTTAAAATTTCAAAAAAGGATTTTCATGAAAAAAATTGCTTTTATTTTAGCGCTTGCGGCAAGCGTTTCGTTCTGCGCGGATCAGCTGATAATCGCAGCCGGCGGCGGATACAAAAAGCCCGTCTCGGCCGTGATAGAAAATTTGAAAAAAGAGGGTATGGACGTGGCTGGATCGTTTGCCAACCTCGGCCAGCTCGTCATTCAATCGCGCGAGAATAAAATTTCATTCATCGTGGGCGACGAGACGTTTTTGAAAAAAAGCGATCTAAATATCACGAAATTTGAGCGTATCGGGCGCGGCACGCTTGTTTTGGTGACGCCGAAAAATATCAAAATAAACAATGTCTCTGAGATCGAAAAGTTCGATAAGATCGCGATGCCCGATCCTAAAAAGGCGATTTACGGTATCAGGACGAACGAATTTTTACAAAACTCCAAGATGGATGCGGTAAAAGATAAAATTTTAGCCGTCGCGGGCGTGCCGCAGGTGGTCGCATACGTCATCAACGGCGAGGTGCAGGCGGGCTTTATCAACAGCACCGAAGCGGTCGCCAAAAAAGATGAGTTCGGCTCGATCATCTACATCGACGAGAGCCTCTACAGCCCCGCATTTATCGGCATCGCAAGGCTTAGCGCGTGCAGCGATGAAGCGCTTTGCGAAAAGGTGATGGAGGAGTTTAAATCGGATCGCTCAAAAGAGATTTTTTCAAAATTCGGTCTTAAATGAGCGATATCGCTTGGATCGCGCATCCTCTGGTACTAAGCGCGAAAGCCCTATTTTGCAGCTTTTTGCTGCTGATTTCAGTAGGGCTAGCAATTGCGTATTTTTTAGCTTTCAGTAAAGCCAAATTTAAAAAGATCGTCGAAATTTTAGTGATTTTTCCGCTCATCTTCCCGCCGATCGCGACGGGATTTTTGCTTCTTTACATCTTCGGAAAGAGCGGATTTATCGGCTCTGCGTTAAATTTAGACATCGTTTTTAACTTTTCTTCATTGGTAATCGCCGCATTTTTGGTGGGGCTGCCGCTGTTTGTAAAGCCCGTGTGTGCGAGCTTTGAGCTCTTTCCTAAAAGCCTAATCGAAGCCGCGCAAATTTTGGGCAAAAACAGAGTTCAAATTTTCCTCTTCGTCATCCTTCCTAGCTCGCTTAAAACGCTAGGCTCCGCGCTTATTTTAGCGCTCTCGCGCGGGCTCGGCGAAGTGGGTATCACGCTGATGTTGGGCGGAAACATCGTGGGCAAAACCGACACGCTAGGCCTTGCGATCTACAACGCCGTGTATGACGGCGAGAACGAGCGGGCGCTGATTTTAAGCGTTTTGCTCGTAATTTTTAGCTTGATTTTATTCTTCGCGATAAGCCTTTTAGATAAAAAGCGAAATTTATCTAAATAAGAAAAATTATTTTTTAAGTATTTTTGGATAAAATTGCATTCACATTTTACTTTAAAGGATTTTTCATGAAGAAATTTCTAATTTCATCAATTTTAGTCGCAAGCGCCTTGATCGCTCACGAGCACGGTGATATGCAAAATTTCGATCCTAAGACGGGCAAGCACCTCGTCATCACTATGGAGCAGCTGGGCGAGAAGGGCAACGTAACCGTCGGCGAGGTCGTAGCGGTCGAGACGAACTACGGCGTGGCGTTTTTCCCGAATTTAAAAGGTCTTGCTAGCGGCGCGCACGGCTTTCACGTGCATCAAAACGCCGACTGTGGCGCTACCGAGAAGGGCTTAGGCATGAAAGCGGGCGGCCACTGGGATCCGAACGACACTAAAAAGCACTCGTTTGCTTGGGACGATAGCGGCCACAAGGGCGATCTGCCTGCGCTTTTCGTCGATGCCGAGGGCAATGCGGTCTATCCGGTGCTAGCTCCGAAGATCAAGAGCCTAGATGAGCTAAAGGGCCATTCGCTGATGGTTCACGTAGGCGGCGATAACCACAGCGACCATCCGAAGCCGCTCGGCGGCGGCGGCGCTAGAATGGTCTGCGGCGTTATAAAATAGGCTTCGTTGCGGATGAAATTTAATCATCCGCAATCTCTAAATTTAGCAGCCCTGCGGTTTAAATTTACGCGACGAAATTTCGCCGTCCGCAGCGCCGAGATGAGCCCGCTCTGCCGTTAAATTTACGCACGGCGGCCTTTTGATACAACCTATGCAGCGCGAAATTTACGCTAAATTTACGCGCTGCGCAGCACCCTCTCCCGCTTAAAATTTTAAAATTTAACTCCATTTACGCGCATTACGTCCTGTTTTGCCGCAGCGGCGTAAATTTTCCAAATTTAAATCAAGACTCTAAATTTACGGCGCCGAGCTGTTTTGGCGGCGCGAGAGCTCGCTTAACTTTTTCTTCACGATTTTTTTCTACAATCACGCTAACTTCCACAAAGGAGAGAGAATGAAAAAGATTGTTTTAGCAAGCGTTTTAGTCGCGGGCGTGCTGTTCGCCGCAGATTTTAGCTCAAGCACCCCCGAGCAGATCAACGCCGCAGTCGCCGGCGCGGATGCCAAGAGCTTAAGCGAAGCGGCGTTTGAGATCGACAAGCGCGCGGGTGAGCTAAGAGCGCAGGCAAGGGATCTCAAGCGCGGATTTAAGACCGAGTTTAAAAAGAAGCTGGACGCTATGAGCGTCGAGGATCGCGAGAAATTCCTAGACGAGTTTAGACAAAACTATAACGCTCAGGCGGGCAAGCTAAGCGTTGAGCAGGCGGATAGGCTCGATATCGAGCTTAAAGATCGCGGCAATTTCGGCAAATTTAAAAGGCCCGCTCGCGGGTTCGGTCCGCACAGATCGCAGGCGGCTCCCGGCGAGTGCGGCCATATGCCGCATAAAGGGATGGGCGACGGTGCGGGTCCGGCAATGCCGCCAAGGGGCGAGATGCCGTGCAATCAAAACGCGGGCGCCGCTCCGTGTCCTATAGCGCAGTAGTGCCGCCTGCGCGCAAGCTACGTAGTTCCGCGCACCATTTGCGCGGAATTTTGTTTTATCGAAACACGGTGCGAGAATTTTAGAATTTTAGCTTGAAATTTATGCGGCGTAGCGCCGATAAAATTTCGCAAAACCTTATCGGCGCAGGCGAGGTTTTGAAATTCTACGCCGAGAAATTTTATATCGCGAAATTTAGAATTTCGTAGCGGCGGAATTTTAAAGCCCAATGTTTTACCTGTAAATTTTAAAATTCCGCGGCGCGAAAATTTTATACCGTAAAATTTTAGTTTCTTGCGCCGCGCCGCGCGAATAATACTAGGCGAGCAATCTTACAAGCCTAAATTTAGCAAGTATACTTTGAGCCAAGACGCATCGTTTTCGCCATGATAAAATTTTGCCGTGAAATTTCGCAATTAAATTTTACGTGGAATTTCACAGGGTATAATTTCAAAAATTCTACGCAAGGAGGCGGGCCATGGCAAGGGTTTTGATCGTCGAGGACGAGGGGATGCTGCTAGATATGATGTGCACCTACATGCGCGGCGCGGGGCACGAGGTAAGCGGCAGTAAAAGCTACGACGAGGCGCTCTCTTTAGCGTACGAAAAGAGCTTCGATCTGTGGATATTCGACGTCAAAATCATCGGTGGCAACGGCTTTGCGCTGCTTCGCGAGCTGCGCGAGGCCGGGCGCGGCGCACCCTGCATTTTCACGACGTCGCTAAGCACTCTGCAAGACGTTGAAAGCGGCTTTAAAAGCGGCTGTGACGACTATCTCAAAAAGCCCTTCGAGCTAAAAGAGCTGGCCCTGCGCGCGGATAATTTGCTAAAGCGCACCTTCGTTCACAACGCCGCTTTGCGCGAAGATATCGGCGGAAGCTTTAGCTTCGATATGGCTCAGCACGCGCTTTATCGCGACGGAAGAGCCGTGCCGATGCCGCAGAAGCAGGCGCGGCTTCTTGCTCTGCTTCTGAAAAACCGCGATAAATTCCTTAGTAAGGATGAAATTTTCGCCGCGCTGTGGGACTACGACGAGAGTCCGAGCGAGCTTAGCCTGCGCGTTTATATCGCGGAGCTGCGAAAAATTTTAGGCAAGGATCGCATCATAAACGCCTCCAAGCTCGGCTACAAATATCTTTAGGAGCGCGCCGTGTCCAAAATGCGTCAAATTTTACCGATTTTTTTACTCTACACTCTTACTAGCGTCCTGTTTTTGGCGCTGGTAAGCAGCGTATTTTACGAGCGGGAGAAGTTTTTTATCGCGGATCGCGATGCCTTTGCGATCAGAGATTTCAAGCACGGCTTAGAGGCCAAGCTCGCGCGCGGCGGGCGCCTAAACGAGGGCGATTTCGACGCCATGCAGGCATACGCTGCAGATCTGAATAGCAGCGATGAGATCGCGCGGGATTTCGAGCCGAAGGATGACGCGCCGCGCGTGTATATGGAGGGGGCCAGCAGGATCGAGCAGTTTAATCTCACCGGCAAGGACGGCACGGAGTATTACGTGGCAATCAAAACGGAGGCGCTTGGGGGCAAGCTAGCGGCGCTGAAGCTTAAAATTTTAGCCGCGAGCGCACTTGTTTTGGCGCTTATTTTGCTGATCGCGTATTTTATCATCCGCCTTTCGCTGCGCCCGCTTTACGAAAAGATCGAGTTTCTAAATGGCTTCATCCGAGACACGACGCACGAGATAAAAACCCCGCTTAGCGTGATTTTGATGAGCATCGAGCTTTTCGATACCGAACCGAAAAAATATCTAGGTAATATCAAGGCGGGTGCAAACACGATAAACGCGTTGTTTGAAGACCTAACCGCGCTAAGCTTAAACAAAAGCGGCAGCGGGCGAGAGGTAAATTTAGGCGAGCTGCTGCAAAGCCGCATAGAGTATTTCGGCGTCTCTGCCGAGCAAAAGTGCATAAATCTACGCGCCGATCTGCGCCCGGTAGCCTTTTGCGCGGATGAGTTTAAGCTGCGAAAAATCATCGACAATCTGCTTGGCAATGCGATAAAATATTGTGATGAGCTCGGCTGCGTCGAGGTGAGCCTGCGCGAGCGCTCGCTTCGCATCAAAAACAGCGGTGCTGGCATCGCGCGGCAAAATCTGCCGCATATTTTCGAGCTTTACACCCGCTTTGACGAGCGCAACGGCGGCTTTGGCATCGGGCTTTTTATCGTGAAAAAATACTGTGACGAGATCGGGCTTAAAATTTCGTGCAGAAGCGAGCCTGGAGAGACGGAGTTTTGGCTGGAATTTTAACTTTACCCAAATGAAATTCTGCGCGAACGAAATTTTAGCAGGCGGGCTTGCTAGGCTTACCGCGTAGGTTTAAATTTAGCTAGCGATTCCGTTCGTAAAAATTTGCGCTGAGTTATGATTTGATGGCGGAATTTACGCATGCAATCCGGTCGCGCTCGCAAAATTTCGCCCGCCGGCTTGCAGAATACGCAGCGAAAATTCTACGGAATTTCGTGAAATTTTATTTGGACGCGAGCAGAATTACGGCGGCTAGGGATAAAATTTGCAGCAGCTTAGATAAAATCGCACGCGACAATTGACTAAATTTCGCGAATTTAGCCCGCGCACCGGTTGGGTTCGCCCTTGCTCTGTTGCTTCATACGCGCCGTATTCATAGCTAGTGCAAAAGGCGGTATCGTTTTGGGTTTTGATACCCAATAAAAATATCTATTCGGCTTCTCATTCTTACCGTTCGGCGCGTCGGCGTGGACTACGCGCGAGTAAATTTAAAATTTAGCTCCGTCACGCCGAAGCGAAGCTTTATTAAAACGGGCGGAGTAGCTATTTTAAGTGCGCAGATGTTCTTTAAAACGCACCGATCTTTTAAAACGGGCGGCAAATTTTAAAATTTGCGCGGAAGCAAAGAGCAAACGAGACAAAAGAGGCTAAATTTTAGCGGTAAAACCTAGCTTTGCCGCTTTTCAAATTTGACTTCGTCTTTCATATAAAATCAAATTCTGGGATTTTTGAATAAGCTATTAAATTTAACCAAATTTGCCCCGCCCGAGTCAAAATAGGCGGGGCAAATTTGATCGTTTCTCGCCGAGCGTCCTCGCTCTCTGCGCTATTTGCTAAAATCTATCATTTCTCTCCTAGCGGCCAATAAACGATCGGTTTGGCTCCGAGCCTTGCTTCGCCGTGATACATCCCTAGCTTATCTTTCGTCCATGCAAAGCCCGTATGCCCGTGCTTGTCGATAAAGATGCTGCCGCTGCCGCCGAGCCCTTTGTCTATCCCGGTATTATGCGGGTACTTTTACAAGATATTGCGGTAGGCTACGCTTAAATCAATGCTGCGGCTGTCCGTGTTTAGCCCGGATCACGAATATCTTGCCGCGATTTGCCTTTGCCCTAAAATTTTCACGATCTCATCTAAGCTTAAAATTTTGCCGTGCGAGTCAAAGCCTACGTTTAGTATGCGCCCCTCCAGGCTGGAAGCGCGGTCGTGCAAGTGTCCGTGAAGCATAAAAGAGCCTCGCGAGGCGTGGTTGTGCTCCTCTACGGGATAGTGAAACATACAGATGCTCATACCCGCTTTGCCGTCCTTCATCGCGCCCGCGCCGCCGTCAAAATTTAGCTCCTTGTAGTGCAGGATATCGCTAAAGATGGGATTTCCGTCGTCTTTTAGCTCTCGTAACAGAGCTTCTTTGTTTTGGCTAATGAGCGTATCGTGGTTGCCTAAAATCAGCACATGCGAGCCGTTTAGCCTACGCGCGACGCTTTTTAGATCTTTTAATTTATTACAAAATGCAAAATCGCCCAAATCATAAACCGTATCCTCGGGCCTCACTACGGCATTCCAGAGCTCTATTAGCTTTTCATTCATCTCGCTTACGTCGTTAAAATCCCTAAATTTAGGGCAATATTTCATAATATTGCCGTGATAAAAATGCAAATCGGAGGTAAAAAATATCATCATTTTCCTTTAAGCTTTAATCGCCGCATCGAATTGCGCTTTACGTTCAAATTTACGCGGCGCCAAATATTCGCGGTAATCGTTAAACTTTTTCTAAAAATTCTTTTATAAAGCCCAGCTTGCCCTGCTCGTCAAGAGATCTGAATTCTCGCTCGTTTGCTTTGATGTGATCGACCAATGGGTGAAATTCCTCATCGAGCTTGGTTTTATCCAGTTTGCCGGAAAGCGCCTCATTTTTACTGCGAGCGAAAAATTTATTCACGAGATAATAAGGCGTTTTCATCTTAAAGCAAAAATCATTTTGGCTCGGGATATACACCATAAAGCCCTCGAATTTCGCCTCTTTGACTATATTTTTTAGCTCCGCAAAGCTCGTTTTTAGATACTGCTCGCCCTCTTTATAAAAAGGTCTTTTTAGTGCGCCAGCGGTACTTGCGGCGATTTTATCCAGCTCAAATTCGCTCTCTTGCGCGCCGGTTTTAACGTCGATAAGTCCGATAAAAGTCTCTCCAAGCTCCTCTTCTACGATGTGCGGGTCGCTCTCGTCGGTGATCTCAAATAAAAAAGTTTTATTTGGATAGCGTTTGAAAATTTCTTCAAATTTACAGCAGTGCTCGCGTGCCATCTGCGCAAATCTACTATCGGTCGATCCCGTCGTGGAGTAGATGACGCGGCGGTTAAAGCTCGCGCCGCTTTCGCCGATATCTACGTAGGTACAACACCCCAAAAAGCCGTTTACCTTTCGCACGGCAAGCACGGGCGTATCGTCCGTGATATCGATAGGATAAAGGCTTTTGCGCGAGGTAAATTCCGAGTAGTTATAGACCTTTTTAAACGGACGCACGATGATATTTAGATTATCGTCCATTATGAGCCCGCGCATCTCAAGCAACGCCTTATCCCAATCGGCTTTGAAAAAGACGCGTTTTGAGTATTTGTAGGTGCGAAGCTCGGGATAAAGCTCGCTTTGACGCGCACTCCAGAGCCTTTTATCCTGCGTGGCGGCGATATATTTTTTCGTTACGTAGGTATTTTGCGCCGCATCAAAGGGCAGATCGCGCCTATTTAGAGCCGCCGCGTCTTTAATCTTTTGCGCTACGCTTTGACTCATAGGATTAACGGGCGGGATCAAAATTTCGCCCTCTATTTTGTTGTTTGCAACCTTGATAAACATCGCTATTATCGTATCTTCATCGACGCCGTGCTCGGAGGCGAAGAAATTTTGCATTCTAAAGCATTCGAAAATAAATCCGTTTTGGGCGGCTTGCTCTTTTAGGCTTAGCAGCTCTTTGGTACGCGCGCTCACATTGCTAAGCACGATAAGAACATCTTTGGTCTTGTTTTCCAGAGCAAATTTATACGCCTGCTTTATCTCGCGGGCGACCTTGCGCTTCGCGTCTTCCAAAAGCTTTGGCGACCAAGTATAAACCCCCGCCTCATCGGTTAAAAACATATCATTTTCCAGATGATAAATTTGCGCCTGCGGATATTCGTTTTTAAATTCTTTAATTTTCTCTTTTGCGAAAGTCGTTTTACCCGAGCCCGCGTGTCCGCGAACGACCATAAATTTTTTCATTTTACCGCCTTGATTTTATGTGGCGATATTCTACCTGAAATTTGAGCGCTTTGGTATCAAGAAATATGGATTTTGGTAAAATTCAATTTACAGAGCCGATTTTTGCCACTTAGCTCGCGCAGTTTTGAGCGCGAATGAGGCGGCACGGCTTCGTATCTACGCAGGCTCGCCGCCGATGCGCGCTTTCGGGCACGAAATTGAGCGAGGATAAAATTTGCAGTGGAGTCACCGGGCAGTTTAAATTTTGAATCTCAAAGCTCAAATTTACAGAAGGATCAAATTTGATCTCTTTATGGACTTATCGAAGTATAAAATTTATTGTTTTGACCAAGCAAATTATGGTTCAAATTTTCAAAACGCTGTAGTGGCTTCGCGATTAAATTTCT
>UQCL01000007.1 GCA_900539505.1 uncultured Campylobacter sp.
TGGGCTCGGAGATGTGTATAAGAGACAGCCGTTAGCTTGGGCTATCTAGAGTGTTGCTCATGTGCCCGATTTAAAATTTTAAATAACGTAAAATCCCAAATTCTCGTGCTTAAGGATAATTTTTCTGATCTCTTTTAGTAAGCTAAGCGAGGCTTCGATTTCTACGCGGCGGGTGCTGACACTCTCGATGTTCGCGCCTACGCTTACGCCTTTTGCGAGGGCGTATTTATAGATGAAATCAAACATCTCTGCGCACAGCGCTGTTGAACTTTGCAAAATATCGACGCTGCTTTGTAGCCGCTGCTGCAAAAAATCCGGCACCGAGATGCCAAGCCATTTCATAAACTCAAGCGTCTTTAGGCTACCGCACGGCGTGAAAGTAAAGATTATCGGCACCTTTTTGCACTCCAAAGCGGCGTAATCGTCAATAAAATCTTTGGCGTTTTGCACATTATAAACCGCCTGAGTGATAAAAAATTCGCATCCGTCCGCAGTCTTCTCCGCGATTTTTAGGTGCTCGTCGCGGCTCTTTTCATGGCGCTCGGGTATGCAGATGCCGCCTAGACAAAGATGCGGCGCCACGAGTCGCTTGATCTCATAGGCGCGGCTTAGATGCAGCTTGCATTCTTCGTTTTTAGAGCTCGCCCCCACGAAAACGCCCAGTCTGCTTGCGGCATGCCTTAGAATTTCACAAAATTCCACCTCGTCGTATTTGCCTACCGCGCGATAGATGATCGCTTCTTTATCGGTGTGTAGATACTGCGTGTAATAGCGCGCAGGATCGATCGTATGCACAAAAGGGAAGGTCCGCTCATCTTTCGTGCGTGCGCTTTCATCTTGTAGATCGTAGATGACGATGCCGTCGCATTCGCATTCGCCTAGGCGTTGCGACCACGCCGTACCCAGGCGCTCGAGCTCGTCTTGAGAGGACGTGATTTTAGGCGGAACGATGCCGTAGAGTAAAATTCCGCTTTTTCCGTTTCTAATTTTTTCTTTTAACACTTGCCATTCCTTGATTTTTCGCGCATTTTAGCAAATTTAAATTTAAAAATTTAAATGATATAATGCCGAGCAAATTGCAAATTTAAGGAACGCAATGAAAACGCTTCAAGAAAATTTAAAGCTTTTTTATCTGGGGCTTGAAAACGGCGAGCCGTTTTTTTATAAAAACAAGGATCTGACGACTCACGCGCTTATCATCGGAATGACCGGCAGCGGCAAAACGGGACTTGGCATCACGCTGCTAGAGGAAGCTGCGATCGATAATATCCCATCCATCATCATCGACCCGAAAGGCGATCTGACAAATTTAGCTCTTACCTTTCCGCAGATGAGGGCTGAGGATTTTGAGCCTTATATCGACGAGGCCGAGGCGCAAAACAAAGGTCTTAGCGTGCGCGAGTACGCAGAACAGACTGCAAATACTTGGCGCGAGGGGATCGAGGGCTCATATCAAGATCTGGCGCGAGTACAGCTTTTGAAAAACAGCGCCGATTTTAGAATTTATACGCCTAAATCAAGCGCAGGTCTTGGAATCAGTCTGCTAAGCGATTTTGAAGCGCCGCAGGGCTTAAACGAAGAGGATCTGAACAACTACGTCGGCGGTATCGCCACTAGCGTGCTAAGCCTTGCGGGGATCGGCAGCGATAATCTCAGCTCGCCGGAATTTTTACTAATCAGCCAAATTCTGTCCTGCCATTTTAACAAAGGCGAGGGGGTGAGCGTGGTGGATCTCATCGCGCAGATCGGCAACCCGCCATTCGATAAAATCGGCGTTTTTGACGTTAATACCTTCTTTCCGAGCGATAAGCGAATGGCGCTTGCGATGAAGATCAACGCGCTCATCGCAAGTCCGAGCTTTAAGCTTTGGTGCGAGGGCGAGCGGCTAAATATCGCCAAGATGCTCTTTGACGAAAACGGCAGGGCGAGGGCGAATATATTTTCCATCGCGCATCTAAACGACGATGAGAGGATGTTTTTCGTTACGCTGCTTTTGGGCGAGATGATCAAATGGATGCGCACCACCAGCGGCACGAGTTCGTTGCGCGCAGTGCTTTATATGGATGAAATTTACGGCTTTTTTCCTCCAAACGGCAATCCGCCGAGCAAAACCCCGATGCTTACGCTGCTAAAGCAGGCTCGCGCTTTCGGCCTTGGCTGCGTATTATCGACGCAAAACCCGGTCGATCTCGATTATAAGGGGCTTAGCAATATCGGTACGTGGTTTATCGGGCGCTTGCAGACCGCGCAGGATAAAGAGCGCGTTATCAGCGGCCTAAGCGGCATCGGCTCAAATCCGATCGACAAAAGCGTTCTGATGGAGAAAATTTCAAATCTCAAAAAGCGAAATTTTTTGGTAAAAAATATCAACGAGGACGTGCTGCGGATAATCGAGACGCGCTTTGCGCTAAGCTATTTAAAAGGCCCTTTAAGTAACGAGCAAATTTCAAATTTAATGAAAGACAAAAAGGCTGAAATTTCATCCGTGTCGGGCGCCACTCAAGGCGTCAAATCCGCCGGCGCCGCCAAGCCTGTAGTTTCTGCTGAAATTTCGCAGCTTTACAGCTACGGCGCGAGCCTTGAGCTAAGCCCGTATCTGTATGCAAGCGCAAAGATGCGATTTTGTGACAAGGGAGTCGATTTTACGCAGCAGCGCTCCTTTTTGCTTTCGCTTTCGGACGCAAGCGAAATAGATTGGAATGAAGCAAGCACGCGAGAAGTTGCAAATTTAAGCGGACAGGAGCAGGCAGGCTCGCTTTACGGCGTGCTTCCTAGCTTCATCGCGGGCGCAAAAAATTTAAACGCTCAGCTTAAAAGCTTTAAGGAGTGGCTATATCGCAATGAAAAACTCGAGCTTTTTAGCGCGCTTGATCTGCTCTCAAAACCGGGCGAGAGCAGGGAGGAGTTTTTTGTGCGCCTAAGCGATAAGGCGAATGAAATTTTAGAAGCGAAAACCGACGAGATCGCGGCTAAATTTGAAAAGGAAAAGGCGCGCCTTGAGGATAAAATTTCTCGCGCTAGCGAAAAATACGAGAAAGAAAAGGGCGACGTGCTAAGTCGCGGCGTGGATGCAGCGCTAAACATAGGCGGAGCGATCTTAGGCGCGTTTTTAGGTCGCTCGCGCAGCGCTAGCAATATCTCTAAAGCGATCAGCGGAGCTAAAAGCGCGCATAAAATTTTAAACGAACGAAGCGAAGCCAAAAATGCCGAAAATAGCCTAAGCGCGCTACAAGATGAGCTGGAGGTGCTCACACAGAAATTTGAGGCCGAAGTGGACGCGCTAAAACAGAGCCTGGATCTGAAAAATATTAAACTCGAAACGAAAGAAATTTCGCCGAAGAAAACGGACATCTACGATGAAAAAATTTCGCTACTTTGGAAGAGTTAAAGGGAGAATTTTATGGATAAACTTAGTGAAATTTTAAATATCATATACGCCGCTCTCTGCGATCCTAGCTCAAAATATTTTCTAGGAGATGAGCATGGAATTCTAGGAAGGGGAATTCTTGGAATTTTATATAGGACATTTACGGCGCCGAATTTTTGGTGCTACTTTGCTGCGTATCTGATCGCTGCGATCCCTTTTGGGCTACTGATCGGCAAATACCTCGGCGGCGTGGATATCAAAAGCGAGGGCAGTGGCTCCA
Organism: uncultured Campylobacter sp.; assembly: GCA_900539505.1. GTDB lineage: Bacteria > Campylobacterota > Campylobacteria > Campylobacterales > Campylobacteraceae > Campylobacter_B. The sequence continues at coordinate 3,648 of UQCL01000007.1, forward strand.
TAGGCGCCACCAACGTCCTTCGCGTCTTAAAAACTCGCGATCCGCAAAAAGCAAAAAAGCTCGCGATCCTCACCGTCGCCTGCGACGCGCTAAAGGGCGTCCTGCCGATACTGATCGCGCGAGCCTTGGGCTTTGATCAAAACGTACTGTGGGGTATGGCGGTCTTTGCGGTGGTAGGGCATTGCTTCAGCCCGTATCTGAAATTTAACGGCGGCAAAGGCATTGCTACGGGAGCCGGCGTGCTTGCTTGCTTCATCCCTATCGAGCTTATCATCGCGCTTGCAGTTTGGTTCGTAGTCGGCAAGACGGTTAAAATTTCATCCGTAGCCTCGCTTGCAGCGGCGCTTGCGCTAGTTATTGCAAGCTACGTGATCCATCCGCAGATGCCAGCGATCAACACTCATGCGCCGATCTTTCTGATAGTTTTCATCGTATTTTACAAACACGCGCCGAATATCGCAAGATTGCTTAAGGGCGAGGAAAAGCGCGTAGTATGATTAAAATTTTAATCGAAAAGTTGGAATTTGGCGCGATAATCGGGACGCTGGATTTTGAGCGCAAGCGCGAGCAGCGCGTGTGGGTGTGGGCGAAGTTCGGAGCGGAGGAATTTATCGACTATGCGCGGGTTTGCGAATATATCAAAGCGGAGTTCCGCGAGAAAAAATTTCGCCTCGTAGAGGACGCGCTAAAATACTTCGCGCAGGAGTTTCACTCAAAATTTCGATCGATGGATTATTTTTATATGAAAATTTTAAAACCCGAAATTTTGCAAGATGCGAGCGTTGGCGCAGAAATAGAGATAAAATTTTAAAATTTCTTTAAAAAATCTTGAAATTTTGCTTAAAATATGTTAAAATCGCCGCAAAATTTTAAGGTAAGGAAATTAAATGAGAATTTTAATAGTCGAGGACGAGGTGACTTTAAACAAGACGATAGCGGAGGGCTTGATGGAGTTCGGCTATCAGACGGATACTTCCGAGAGTTTTAAGGACGCAGAGTATTATATCGGCATTAGAAATTATGATTTGGTGCTAACCGATTGGATGCTAGCTGACGGCAACGGCATCGATCTCATCGCATTAGTTAAGCAAAAATCCGCGCGCACCTCTGTCGTCGTGCTATCTGCAAAAGACGATAAAGAAAGCGAGATAAAAGCGCTTCGCGCGGGTGCGGACGATTTTATCAAAAAACCTTTCGACTTTGATGTTTTAGTAGCGCGCCTTGAGGCTAGACTTCGCTTCGGCGGCTCAAATATCATCAAAATCGACGATCTTATCATCGATCCTGATGAGGAAAAAATTACTTACTTGGGTCAAGAGATCGAGCTTAAGGGTAAGCCGTTTGAGGTGCTAACTCACCTGGCGCGCCACAGCGATCAGATCGTAAGCAAAGAGCAGCTATTAGATGCCATCTGGGAGGAGCCTGAGCTTGTTACGCCAAACGTCATCGAAGTAGCGATCAATCAAATCCGCCAGAAAATGGATAAGCCTCTAAATATCTCTACGATCGAGACCGTTCGCAGACGTGGATATAGATTTTGCTTTCCACAAAAAGCCTAAGAGTCCGCTTTGTAATACAATTAGCATCCGCTTCGTTGATGCTAATTGTCATTTTTTCGGTAATGCTCTATAATTATATGAGAATTACCATCTTCGAAACTCCAGTTCAAAATTTAATCCAAAGAGCACAAAAAATCGTAGAAGCCTCCGTGCCGCCTGAGAAAATTTCATCTTTTTTACAAGACGCATCCGGTGAATACGAAAGCAAAATCATCGAAAACGAAAGTATCAATAAACCTAAATTTATTGAAAGCTCTGAGGATGGCAAGAGCTATTTACAGCTGCACTACCCTTATGGTAAGGATAAAATTTTAAGCATCAAAGCAGACGTGAGCGTCTATGCAAACATCGTAAATCAAATACTCATCGACATCATTTTGGTAAATTTGACTATGATATTTTTAGTGGTATTTTACGCGATGTTTCTCTCGCGCATGCTGCTGATGCCGATTAAGCTGATCAGCCAAAGGCTCGCTTCTGTGGATGAAAAATTTCTAAAGCCGATCGACGGGGCCGAAATCCCGAGCGAGTTTAATATGCTTTCAAACAGCATTAACCGCCTACTTGAGCGCATCGAGACCTTTATTATGTATCAAAAAGAGCTTTTTATCGGCATCGCGCACGAGCTTAAAACTCCACTTGCGGTTATGAAAACCAAAAACGAAGTCACGCTAATTAAGCCGCGCGAGAGCGAGAAATATATCGAGGCGCTTAAAAATAACAACGATTCGATCGATAATATGAATAAAATGATCAGTTCGATCCTAGAGATCGGGCGACAGGAGGGGGCGCAGTTTGAGGCGCCAGAGCAGACCGATATGATCGCGTATCTGCGGGAGCTATGCGTAGGCTTTAAAATTTTAGCGCGTACGGCGGGCAAGGACTTGACGATGGATCTTAAGCCTGAACAGCTTGAAATTTCGGTGCAGAAAAGTCTCTTTATGCATGTGATTCAAAATTTTATCCAAAACGCCATAAAATTTTCTCCCGATGGTGAAAAGGTGTTGATTGAGAGCGAAATTTCGGACGGAAATTTCATAGTGCGGGTCGCAAACAAAGGCGAGCCGCTTAACGAAGAGATCGATTATTTCGCTCCTTTTAAGCGCTACGGCGGCAAACCGGGGGCGGGGCTTGGGCTATTTTTAGCCAAAAATGCTGCTCAAGCGATGGGCGCGCAAGTAGATCTTAAAAACGACAAAGGACGCTCGCTAATTGTCGCGATTTTCAAACTTCCGCTAAAAAATTTAAGAAATAGCCCGAAATTCCGCTATTTTAAAACAAAATGAAGCTTTTTATGGTATAAACGCCATAAATTTTTTCGTAAGGTAAAATTATATGTCATTGTTGATTACAAAAGAATGCATCAGTTGCGACGCGTGCCGCGAGGAATGCCCTAATGAAGCGATTTTTGAGGATGAGCCGATATACATCATAGACGCCGATCGATGCTGTGAGTGCGTAGATGATTACTCTGAGCCCGCTTGCATCGTGGTCTGCCCGGTCGAGTGTATCATCACCGATCCCGATAATATCGAGACGGCGGACGAGCTGAAATACAAACACGTCCATATGGAAATTTAAATGCCCAAGCGTGTCGCCGTCATAGATCTGGGCTCAAATTCCGCCAGAGCCGTGATTTTTGAGCGTACTAGCAGGCTCGGATTTTTCATCTTGGCCGAGCACAAGATCAAGATCCGCCTAGGCGAGGGCGCCTACGAAAACGGCGGAATTTTAACTCTCGAAGCGATGCAAAAATGCCTGCTGGCGTTTAAAAAATTTAAAACCCTCGTATGCAATTACAAAGCCAAGCGCGTGCTTTGTATCGGTACATCCGCGCTTCGCGACGCACCGAACGGGAGCGAGTTTATAAATCTCGTCCGCAAGCAAACGGGCATTACGATCCGCAAGATAGATGGGCAGATGGAGGCGTATTTGGGCGCTTATGCGGCGCAGAATTTGCTTAGCGACTTTTCCGAGGGCGTTACGCTTGACATCGGCGGCGGCTCGACCGAGCTTGCTTACATCAAAAACGGCAGGATAGAAAATAAAATTTCTCTAAATTTAGGCACGGTGCGGCTAAAGGAGCTGTTTTTCGACCGCGGCGACACGAAGGGGCTGGAGAAATACATAAACAGCGCGATCTCGCAGCTCGGCGCCGAGTTTCGTACGCAAAATTTAATCGTAATGGGCGGCTCCGCGCGAGCGCTTTCCGGCGCCGTGATGAGCCTGCAAAACCACCCGCTAAAGATCGTGCATAATTTCAGCTACGATTATGAAAAATACGCGCCGTTTTTTGCCAAGCTGATGAGCGCAAAGACGCTTGATTTGGCGAAATTCCCGATCAAAAAAGACCGCTACGACACGATCAGAGAGGGCGCCATCATCTTTGATAAGATCGTAAGGCGCCTGGGGGCGAAAAAGATCATCACAAGCGGCGTGGGAGTGCGAGAGGGGGCGTTTTTAAGCTCAATTCTGCGCGGCGCAAACCTACCTAGAGGCTTTAATCCGAGCCTAAGAAGCCTCAAAGATCGCTTCGCTTCCGAGCCGAGCGAGGCCCCGAAGTTCGCAAAGGCGCTGTTTTGCGCGCTATCGCCTCTGCACGGCTTGAGCGAAAAATATATTAAAATTTTACAAACTGCGGCATCGCTTTGCGAGATCGGGCAGGCGATCGGCTTTTACGCCAAGCATGAAACCAGTGCAGATATGGTGCTCGGCGGGCTGAACTACCGCACGACGCACAAAGAAAAGGCGCTCATAGCCGCGATCATCTCGATGCACGGCAAGCGCGAGCTGGGCGCTACGTTCGCGCCTTTGAGCGCGATTTTGCCGGACGCCGGCAAGCTTGCCTGGCTCAGCTATATTTTGGAGCTTGCGCGCCTCTTAAGCGAAAACGCGCTAAAAAATTTAGAATTTAACTTTGAAAATTCCACTCTTAAAATCTCCGGCGCGGATAATTTGATAATGCTTAAAGGAAGCCTTAAAAAGCTCTCAAAGCCCGCAATTTTTGCGATAAAATTTCTTTAAATAGCGCCCCTACTTGTCGCGCAAGTTTAAGGCGGGCGGAGTTCGTTTAATTTTAGGAGCTTGAAGCGGGCGATAAATCCCTATCAATAGCGCTTTTTAAATTTTAATTCCATTCTTGGCTAAAGAATAGACGCTAAAAAATCCGTAGTCGGTGCGGACGTAAAGGCGCTCGCCTGCGATTTTAATAGCGGCGATTTTAACGCAGTGCTCGCACTCAAACTCGCCTAAGAGGCGAAAATCCTCCAAGCTGAATGCTTTAAATCCACCGTAAAAGTATGTAAGAAAAATTTGATCGTTTGCGGCAAACCTCATTACGCTTCTTGGCAAGCTTCTTGGCGCGCTTAGACGCTTTTTGCTTGCGACGTCCCAAAAATACAGCTCATCAAAGCCGTTATTTACGACCAAAATCGCGTCATTTTTGATGAGCCCCACGTTTAGGGAGTGGATATAGCCCACGTCGCATTCGATATGGCAAAGCTCGGCGAAGTCTTTTAGGCAGTAGAGCCTAGCGACATTTTTGCCGCCTTCATCCCCACAGGCTACGCAAATTTTATTGCCGAAGCCTATTGCTTTTGCCGAAAATCCCATTTTAAAATTTAGCTTCCTGTCGCTTCCGAAAGCCAAAATTCCATCTGTGCCGCAGGCTATAATTTCGCCGTTGCCGCTTAGAGCAGAGCTAAAGCCTCCTCCTGTGATACCCCAGGCTTCAAAAAGCTTACCGAATTTCTCTCCGTCAAAAAGAAAGAATTCGTGATCCAAATCAAGCACTAAGGCCTTTTTGGTAGCGGTCATTTTCCACGCTAAAATTTTTGGTAGCTTAATTTGCGCAAGAGTTCTTAGCTCGTCGTCCAGCACGATTAAATAATCGCAGCCATGCTCGTCAAAATTACATTTATAGACGTAAAATTTATCCTCAAACTCGGCAAATCCAAGCGCCCCGCTGTATCCGCCGCCGATATAGGCATGCGCTAGTGCCTCGCCGAATTTCGCTTTTTTGTTTTCATAGATGAAGCCCTTTTTTAGGGCATCAACTTGCTTTTTTACAAAAGCTTTTTGCAAGGCATCGCAATTTGCGAATTCTTTAGAGCTTAGCCTTTCTTTGCCGTTTTGTAGCGTCTTTGAAATCAAACTAAGCCCGTATGTTTGAAGTAGAATTTCTTTCTTGCCGTTGGTAAATTTTTTCATAGCAGCCCCTAAGTGTAAATTTGAAGTCTAATTTTAGAATTTCAAAGCTTAAACTATGGGACGCGACAAAGCTGTTTAAAATCTACCGAGCGCTTCTTTGACGTGATCCTCCGCCATATCGATATTCCACATTGGCTCAAAGACGAGATCGATCTCTAACTCGCCTATGCCCTCCACGCTCTCGGCACCCGCGCGCACCCATTCTACCATCATCTCATGCAGCGGGCACGACTGAGTCGATAGCGTCATCGTGACTTTGGCGTTGTTTTCGTCGTCCACGGCGACATCGTAGATGAGCCCCAGCGACACGACGTCAAAGCCCACCTCAGGGTCCACCACGGCGCGAAGCGCGTCGTAAATTTGCTCCTTCGTTACTTTCATTTTTCCTCTCCGAATTTTATGTAGTTAAAGATATTTACGATGTTAATTAGCACCAAAATTATGCTTGCCGCTTGCAAGATCACCGCAGGCGTTAGCGCTCCAAAGCCCGCGCACGCAAGCGCTAAGACGTTCGGTACGCAGGCTGCGTAGGCGATCTTTTTGATTATCATATCCTCCAGCATAGGGATTTTGCGCTTGCCGACGAAGGGCGAGACGTAGTGGTACCAGATGAGAAAGGGCGCGATTTTATAAAGGTGCGCGACGATGAAGGCGAACAAAAAGCCGTATAGCAGCCCAAACGCCGCCAAATCTGCGCGATTTGCAATCCAAAATGCCGTGCTAAATCCCAAAGCCGCCAGCGAGATATAGACGTTTAAATTCCAATAATCGATCGCTTTTCGCACGCGCCTAGCTAGGATATAGATCGCCTGAGCCGCAAAGCTCGCAAGCGCGGCAAATGCGATGAAAATTCCAAAATCTTTTAGCAAAAACAGCCCCGCGAGCAGATACAGCGCCAGCGAAGCTTTTGCTAGTGCGAAGCTTAGATCGTGTGCCAGGCTAAACATCGGCAGCAGCACGCATGCAGCGCCTACGATGACGAAAAATACAAAGCCCAGCACGAAGTATATGTGATAGGATAAAATTTCCGAAAAATACACTCCGAAAATCTCCACGCCGCTAAGCGCTAGTACGAGGGCAAAGCCAAGGCTGATCCCTACCGCCAAAAACGCAGCCGAGATCGCAAGCGCTACGGCGGGGAAGCTCCATTTGGGCGTGCCGATGAAGCTTAGCGCGTAGCAGATCGTAAAATAAAATAGACTAAGCAGCAAAACGGCGCCGCCTGCGTGCATCAAAGGGATGCTTGAAAGCAGCAATCCCGCGCTTAGTATAGCCACGCCCGCGCCGTAGGCGAGGAGATTTAAAAACGCAAATTTGACGGTGAAAAATTCCTTTTGGATAATGACCGAAGTAAGCTGATAGAGCGCTCCGATGATTATGCTGATTACGAAGCCCAGCAAAAATACGTGAAAAAAGCTCGCCGTCTGCGGCGCTTGGATCGCGCCGAAATCGGCCTTTAAAAAGCTTGCCGCGCTTAGCAGCAAAAAGATAAAGCCGCAGATGAAATAGCCGCCTACGATGCGAAATGGCGGCGAAAAGGTCGTGATATTCATCTAAATTTTAAAGCCCTTTAGCCGTGGCACTTTGCGTTGGTGTCGAAGCCCTCATTGACCGCGCCCGGTTTTAGGCTGATGGTGAGCTTGACCGCATCTCCGTCCAGATCCTCGCGGGCAATGTCAAATTTAGACTCGATCTTCGGGATCAGCCCCATCGGAAATTTATGATTGACCATGACGACCTTTTTGGTTTCGTCTTTTACGAAATTTAGCGCCACCAGCGCATTTACCATCGGCTCGGGCGGGACGCATTTGCGCGAATCAAAGCCGATGTATTCTACGCCGCCTTGCGATTTTTTATAAAATTTCAACGTAGCGCCCGCCGCGTCGAACTCCTGCCAGTCTGTGAAAAAATCCATACTTGATCCTTTTTTAAAATTTCGCGCGATTATATAGCAAATTTTAAAATTTTGAAATGAGGCAGGTCAAGTCCTATTCGGAATTTGTAAATTTAGCCGAATTTTAATACACTACGCGTTAAAATTCTAAATCCGAGGACCATTATGCAGACCATCACGATCATCGATACGTTCGGCTTTTTTTTCAGGCTCTACTACGCTATGAGCGGGCTTAAAACAAAAGACGGCAAACCCAGCGGCATGGTGAGCGGATTTGCGAGCTTCATCGCAAATCTTTCGAAGGAATTTAAGAGCGATTATATAATTTTCGCTCTGGATAGCAAGGGCAAGACCTTCCGCTCGGATATCGATCCAAACTACAAAACCAACCGCCAAGCCCCGCCGCCCACGCTTTTGCAGCAGCTGCCGGTCTGCATCGAGATGATCGAAAAGATGGGGCTTTACTCGCTCGGGCGCGAGGGCTACGAGGCGGACGATCTCATCGCAAGCGTCGTTAAAAAGCACGGCGCCACGCATAAAATCAACATCGTTACCTCTGATAAGGATCTGTACCAGCTAATCGGCGAAAACGTTAAAATTTACAGCCACGGCAAAAAGATGCTTTACGGCAGAGAGGAGTGCTTGCAGCGCTACGGCGTCTATCCCGAGCAGATCGTGGATTTTTTGGCGATCTGCGGCGACAGCGCCGATAATATCCCGGGCGTGCGGGGCATCGGCGATAAGGGGGCGAAGAAGCTTTTAGACGAATGGGGTTCGCTAGATGAGATCTATTCAAATTTAGACCGCCTGCCGCAAAACAAACAGCGCGAGTATCTGATAGAAGGCAAGCAGAGCGCCTACATAAGCAAGCGCCTGGCCACGCTTTACGACGAGCTGGAAATCCCGCCTTTGGAGGACGCAAAATTTCCGCAGCAAAATCCGCTTTTTAAAATCCGCGAAATTTTAAAAGACTACGCGCTAAATAGGCTTCTTTCAGCGTTAAGCTTGCAAGAGCAGAACGGACTTGATCTTTGGGTCGAGGGCTCAAGCGCGGGCGCAAAAAGCTCCGTTTTGGGCGCGGGCGGCAAAGGTTTCGGCGCAGAGGCGTCTTGCGACGGATCTATCTTGGACGCTGCCGTAGGGGGGCTAGACGGGCAAAATTCTATCTCTAGCGGCTCCGCTTGCGGCGGGCAAAGCTGCGAGAGCGCTTTTAAAACGCCCTTTGAGCCTATTTGCATTACCGATGCCGCGGAGCTTGCAAGGCTGTGCGAGAGTATCGACGCCGAGACCTTGGTGAGCTTCGATACAGAAACCACTAGCGTCGATAGCAAAAACGCCAAGATCGTGGGCTTTTCATTTGCGTTTAATGAGGAGCGCGCTTACTACGTCCCGCTCGCGCATAGTTATTTGGGCGCTCCTGCTCAAATCTCTTCGGATGCAGCAAAGGCCGCGATCGGCTCGCTGTTTCGCGGATATGTCGTGGGGCAAAATTTAAAATACGATTTTGAGATCGTGAAAAATAATTTTAATATCGAACCGCCCGCGCGTTTTGCCGATACGATGGTGCTAGCGTGGCTGCTCGATCCCGCAAACGCCGTAGGGATGGACTCTATCTCGCCGCGGTATCTGGGGTATGAGACTGTGCATTTCGGCGACGTCGTCAAAAAGGGCGAGACCTTCGCCTCCGTGGAGCTGGACGCTGCTACTATCTATGCGAGCGAGGATGCGTGGGTGACTCTGAGGCTGTATTTTAAGCTCAAACAGCTGCTCGAACCCGCGCTTTTTAAGCTCGCACAGGAGCTTGAGTTTCCGTTCGTGCGGGTGCTTTGGCAGATGCAAAGATGCGGCATCAAGATCGACGCGGAGATGATAAAGCGCCTAATCGGGCGCAACGAAAAGTCCCTGCGAGCGCTCACGGATGAAATTTATGAGCTTTGCGGCGAGCAGTTTAATATAAACTCTCCCGCTCAGCTCGGCGCCGTACTTTTCGAGCGGTTAGGACTTCCTGCGGCGAAGCGCACGAAGACGGGTTACAGCACCGACGAAAGCGTGCTGAAGGATCTTACGGCGCTGCACCCCGCGGTGGGTAAAATTTTAGACTACCGCGAGCTGTTTAAGCTGCAAAGCACCTACTGCGAGCCGCTGCTGCAGCTTGCCCTAGCCGATCCGCAAAACCGCGTCAGATCGAATTTCTTGCAGACCGGCACGGCTACCGGGCGGCTAGCGAGCAAAAATCCGAACCTGCAAAATATCCCTGCGCGCGGCACCTTTGCGAAGGACGTGCGGGACTGCTTCCTAGCAGACGAAGGCTACTCGCTGATTTCGCTTGATTACTCGCAGATCGAGCTGCGCCTGCTAGCGCACTTTTCGCGCGATCCTGCGCTTTTGGCGGCGTTTAGGACGGATGAGGACATTCACGCGCGTACGGCGATCAGCATTTTCGGCGACGCGCAGCCCGCGCACCGCACGATCGCAAAGAGCATAAATTTCGGCCTCATCTACGGCATGGGCGCAGGCAAGCTAAGCGACAACCTAGGCATCGCGCGCGCCGAGGCGAAGGGCTATATCGAGCGCTATTTCGCGGCGTTTTGCACGATCAAGGAGTTTTTGCAAAGCATAAAATCGGACGCGAAAGCAGACGGCTACGTAAGCACGCTTTTTGGGCGCAGGCGGTACTTCGACTTCGCAAACGCGCGCAACAACATGGTCTATGCGAGCTACGAGCGCGAGGCGGTGAATACGAAATTTCAAGGCTCTGCCGCCGATATCATCAAAAAGGCGATGGTTGAGATTTCGCCGCTGTTAAACGATGAGGCGCGGCTAATTTTGCAGATCCACGACGAGCTGATCTTCGAGGTGCGGGACGATTTGGCGCAGAGCTTCGGCGAGCGCGCGCAGGAGATAATGCAAAGCGCGGCGAGCCTGAACGTGCCCTTAAAGACGAGCCTAAACATCGCCAAGCGCTGGGGCGAGCTGAAGTAACTCCGCTAAATTTAAAGCGGCTAAAATTTTTAAGCGGAATTTAAACGGCGCGTAGAATTTTAAATTTTAAGCAGGATGGAGCCTAAATTTGTCCAGTTTAAAATTTGGCTCATCAAATTTTAAACCGAGCGATTGCAAATAGCTGGCGTGGTGCGGCACAGATCGCCGCTGCCTTTAAAATTTTGATTAAATTTAAGCTCTCCGCTTGGCAATATCAAACGGCGGTTAGATAGATTTATCAGAATTAAATTTAAACAATGTGTTTTAGCAAGAGGTCTGGATAAATTTTGCCGTGCGTATAAATTAAAATTTCATTTCAGCGGCGTAGTGGCGGAATTTTTAAATTTAAATTCTACGCAAAGCCGCATGCTTCGCAAAATTTAACGAGTGAAAATTCATACAAAATTTAGCCCGCGAGAAATGGCTTGGGTTTTGCAAAAAGCGATTTTTGTAAGATGAAATGATCGACGGCGGGTCTTTTTAAACCCGCCATGCGCGCCACTTCGTAAAGACCGCGCCCTTATAGCCTCACGAGCGAAGCTATAAGGATTTTGGACGAAATTTTGGCATGAATTCTGCGCGCCCGCGTAAATTTTTACAAGCCTGCGTAGAAATTCCGCGAGCTTGCGCAAATTCTGCGCCGCCTATTTTTTAGATTTTTCTAGCGCGGCGGCAAGGTCCGCTATGAGATCGTCCGCGTTTTCGATGCCTATGGCTAGACGCAGCAAATTTTGACTGATGCCGATGCGCTCTTGCAGCTCGCGCGGATAGCTCTCGTGCGTCATCGACGCAGGATGGCAGATCAGGCTCTCTACGCCGCCCAGACTAACCGCCAGATCGAATAGCTCAAGGCTGCGCGCAAAGATTTTATAGTCGTATTGCGGCTTAAGCACTAGCGAGATGACCGCTCCGATGCCGCTAGCTTGGCGATTTTGTATCTTTTTTTCGCTCTTAGAATGCGAGCCCGCGAAATTTACCGCCTCTACCGCAGGATTGCCGCGTAAAAATTCTATTATCTTTAGCGTATTTTCGCTCTGGCGGTCGAAGCGCACGCTTAGCGTTTTAAGCCCGCGTATGAGCGAATACGCGTCGGTAGGCGATAGCGTCGCGCCCAGAGTGTTTTTCATAAACTGAATTCTTGCGGCAAGCTCATCGTCATTCGTCGTAACGATGCCGGCGATCAGATCGGCATGCCCGCCTATGTATTTGGTCGCGCTATAAACCACGACGTCTGCGCCGTGCTCTAGCGGGCGCTGATAATATGGGGTCAAAAAGGTATTGTCCATAACCACAAGCGCGCCGTTTTTGTGCGCGAGCTCGCTGATGCGCTCAATATCGGTTACTCGCAAAAGCGGATTTGATGGCGTTTCGATGAAGACCATTTTGACGTCGCTCGGAATTTCGGTGATCGAATTTAGATCGTCCACTAAGTCGTAATTGACCCCTTGATTTTTAAAAATCCCGCTTACGTAGCGATAGGTGCCGCCGTAAACGTTGTTATTTAGCAGCACGCGATCGCCGCTTTTAAGCAGCGCGAATGCAGCGCTCGTAGCCGCCATACCCGAGGCTAGCGCGAAGGCATATTTGCTACCTTCAAATTTTGCAAAAAGCTCTTCAAAGGCGTTGCGCGTAGGATTTGCGCCGCGCGAATAGGCGTATTTGCCGAAATCATCCAGGCTTTCTTGCACGAAGGTGCTGGCTAGATATATCGGCGGAATCACCGCGTTGTAGGGGTTGGACTTGGCCTCTATGCCCTTTACGATTAGGGTGTCTATTTTCATATTTTCTCCTTGAAATTTAATGGATTTAAAAGCTCATCGCTCCGATAAATTTAGCTATGCGCTCATCGCTGCTACCGAAGAATTCCTCTGCGTCGCCGTCGAATGCGATAACTCCGCCGTCTAAGAATAAAATTCTATCTGCGATCTTGCGCGCAAAGCCCATATTGTGCGTGACGATGATAAGCGAGCGATCCTCTGCGGCGAGCTCGGCGATAGTCTTTAGCACCTGTGCCTCAAGCTCGGGATCAAGCGCGCTCGTAGGCTCATCCAGCAGCAAAAACTCAGGCTGCATCGCAAGCGCCCGCGCGATCGCCACGCGCTGGCTCTGACCGCCGGAGAGGCGAGCCGGATACGCGCCAGCTTTATCCGCCATGCCGACCTTTTTTAGTAGAGCCATTGCATTTGCCTCGGCAAGCTCGCGTGGCTGCTTTAGCACGTGTACGGGTGCTTCGATGACGTTTTGCAAGACGTTGAGGTGAGGAAAGAGATTGAAGCTTTGAAAAACCATGCCCGTATGCGCGCGGAATGGATGATATTCGCTTGTTTTATGCTGAGCGTCGAAATTTATCTTAAACTCGCCTAGCTGTAGCTCGCCGCCGCTTGGAATTTCGAGCAGATTTATGCAGCGCAGCATCGTGGATTTGCCGGAGCCGGAGCTTCCTAAAATCACTGTCGTTTGCCCGTCGCGAAATTCTAAGCTTAGCCCATTTAGCACGACGTGATCGCCGAAGCGCTTAGTTAAGTTCGTAAATTTTATCATCATACGAACCTTGAAAATCGTCGCTCTAGCTTGGATTGTAAGAACGTAAGAAGGGTGCAGACCGCTAGATAAAATAGCGCCGCCAGCACGTATAACGTGAGCGGATCGAATGCCCGCGCAGCAATACGTTGAGCGACCATAAACATATCGACCATCGTAATCGAGGCTACGAGCGAAGTGTCTTTAAGCGTAGAGATAAATATATTTGATAGCGGCGGCAGCGATATGCGCGCTGCTTGCGGAGCGATAATACGGCGCAGAATTTGAGCGTAGCTCATGCCTAGCGAGGTAGCCGCCTCCCATTGTCCCTTTGGCACTGATAGGATCGCAGCTCGCACCGCCTCTGAAGCGTAAGCGCCGATATTTAGGCTAAAGGTAATGATCGCAGCAGCCCAAACATCAAGTGTGATCCCAACGATTGGAAGTCCGAAATAGACGATAAAAAGCTGCACCAAAAGCGGAGTGCCGCGAAAAATCCAAATATAAATTTCGCTTAGCTGCTTTAAAATTTTAAAATTTGCGATGCGTGCGACCGCCGTCAGCACCGCAAGCACGAGCCCAAGCAGAAATGAGATTATCGTAAGCGGGATCGTAACTTGCAGCAGGGCTAGCGCCATCGGCTCTAGCGAGCTGCTAACAAGCTCTAGAATTCTGCTTGTTTCGTTCATTCACTCACGTCTTTGCCGAAATATTTAAGCGAAATTTCTTTTAGCTTGCCTTCAGCTTTGAGTTCGTTTAAGGCTTTGCTGATTTGATCTGCGAGCTCTTTATTGCCCTTCTGCACGATTGCAGCGCTATAATCGACATCTTTTAGCTTTGCGGCGATCTTAATCGGAGCGTCCGGACGTTGTTTTAAAAAGTCGTAAAATACGGTATTATCGCGCACGACGGTATCTACGCGGCGAGCGATCAGCAGCTCCATACTTTTGGCGAAACTATCGACAGTTACGTTTTGCGCGCCGTATTTTTTAGCGACTTGTGCCCAGTTGCTGGTAGCGGAGTCTGCATTTTTCTTGCCTTTTAAATCCTCGAAGCCTTTAATGTCGTTGTTATCTTTATGCACGATAATAGCTCCGTAAACGACGGTGTAGGGCACAGAATATTCATATTTTTTCTTGCGCTCATCAGTAATGCTTACTTGATTAAACACAGCGTCTGCCTTGCCTGCATCAAATGCTGCAAGCATCGCATCCCAAGGCGCAGTTAAAAATTCTATTTTTAGACCAAGTTTTTCGGCGACTGCGCGCGCGACATCTACGTCGTATCCTACGAGCTCATTTTTGTCGTTATAATACGAAAATGGCGAAAAGGTGCCTTCCGTAGCTACTTTAAGCGTACCTTCGCGTAGTGTTTTAGAGTTTGCGCCGCATATTAAAAGCGCGCACGCAAGCAAAGTTTTTATTAAATTTTTCATAATTCCTCCAAAATTTTATGAGCGAAATTTAAAATGCAAAATTCCGCTCAGCTAAGTTTAAAATTCCACGCTTCAACTAAGCGGTCGTAGAATTTATTCCGTAATGTCTTTGCCAAAATATTTAAGTGAAATTTCTTTCAGAACGCCTTTTTGCTTTAGCGATTTTAGCGCGGAATTTATCTGCGCCGTCAGCTCATCATCCTTTTTAAGCAGCACAGCTGAATAGATCGGCTCATTGCCTTGAGCTGCGATCTTTAGCGGGGCGTTTGGGCGCTGCTTCATATAGTCGAAAAATGTTATGTTATCGTTGATCGTAGCGTCTGCGCGACGAGCTATGATGAGCTCCACACCCTTGCTAAATCCGTCTGCCGTAACGATCTCGGCACCGTAGCTGCGCGCCATGTCAGCCCAGTTGCTGGTAGCGGAGTGGACGCTTTTTTTGCCTTTAAGATCCGCAAAACTTTTGATCTCCTCGTTATCAGCTCGCACTACTAGCGCAGCATAAGCCACAGTGTAAGGCTCGCTGAAATTATATTTTTTCTTGCGCTCCTGCGTGATGCTTACTTGATTCATCGCTATGTCCGCTTTGCCTGCGTCAAATGCCGCGAGCATCGCATCCCACGGCGCGGTTAAAAATTCCGCCTTTAGCCCTAGCTCTTTTGCCAGCGCGCGAGCGATATCGACATCAAAGCCGGTAAGATTATTTTTCTCGTCATAGAAAGAATACGGCGAGTAAGTCCCCTCCGTGGCTATTACGAGCGTACCCTCTTTGAGCGTCTTAGCGCTTAGGGTAGCGGTGATTAGCACTGTTGCGAGCAGGGCTTTAAATATTTTCATTGCATCTCCTTGAAATTTAGCTATCGCTCGCGCTGCGAGCAGATGCGCGATTATATCGTGCGGAATATATAATTTTTATTAAAAATTTTAAATTTTAGTAAGACGTGATACAAAATTTCGCCTGTATGGTAAAGCTTTAGCGTCATATATTTTTAAAATTTTGACAGAGGCGATTTATAAAATTTCAAGTTTATTAGGTAAAAGTATCGCAGACCAAATTCAGTCTGCGATACTAAATAGTATTTGCAAGTATTTTGAGGCGATTTTTTTGAGTTAGAAGCTAAAATTTTGCGCAAGCTAGACTTCTGCTTGCAGTTGCGAGCGCAAGAGAAGCAAAATTTCTCTCAAAAGCGCTCGCAAGATGATCCTTTTGAAAAAGACGAGCCGCTAGCGAATTTGCCCGCCTCCGCGGACGACGTATTTATAGGTCGTGAGCTCTCTCACCCCCATCGGCCCTCTGGCGTGCAGCTTTTGCGTGCTGATGCCGATCTCGCCGCCGAATCCAAACTCGCTGCCGTCGCTAAAGCGCGTCGAGGCATTGGCGTAGACGATCGCGCTGTCGACTTCGTTTAAAAACCGCTCGATGTTTGCGTAGTTTTCACTCAAAATTACGTCCGAATGCCCGCTGGAATGCGCATTTATAAAGCTGATCGCCTCCTGCGTATCCCGCACGGCGCGCACGGCCAAAACGAGATCCAAAAACTCGGCGCCAAAGTCGCTCTCGCCGGCAGTCTTGACGTTTGCCGCGCTGCGCAGCTCCGACTCGCACGCATCTAGCAGCTGCTCGCTCACGCGAAACTCGACCCCCAGCATATCGCGCACTAGCACCGGTAAAATTTCGCCCGCTATGCGCTCGTGCAAAAGCATGCACTCTACGGCATTACAAACGCTTGGACGCTGGGTTTTGGCGTTTTTGATTATCTTCGCGGCCTCGCTCAAATTTGCGCTCTCATCGACGAAGATGTGGCACACCCCCGCGCCCGTCATGATGATCGGCACGGTCGCGTTTTGCGCGATAAAATCCTTTAAGCTCTTGCCTCCGCGCGGTATCAAAACGTCGATATACTCGCTCATTTTCGCCATTTGCGTTACGACTTCGCGTTCAGCGCTCTCCACGAGCTGCACTGCGCCCGTCGGTAAGCCGAATTTCGCCCCCGCTTCGTTAAATAAATTTACTAAAAAGATGTTCGAATTTAGCGCGCTAGCGCTGCCTCGCAGGATCGCCGCATTACCGCTTTTTAGCGCCAGAGCCGCCGCGTCGATACTGACGTTTGGGCGGCTCTCGTAGATGATACCCAGCACCCCCAGCGGCACGCGCACGCGGCTGATTTGCATGCCGTTTGGATGGCTCCAGCCGCCTAGATTTTCGCCCACGACCTCTGCAAAGCCCGCCACCTCGCGCACGCCCTGCGCCATCGCCTCGATACGGGCGTCCGTTAGTCGCAGACGATCGAGCAATGCCGCACTAAGCCCCGATTTCTCGCCGCTTGAAAGGTCTTTGGCGTTCGCCGCTTTTATAGCCTCTTTTTGCGCCAACAGCTCATACGCTACGGCGTTTAAAATTTCAAATTTAGCCCTGCTACCAAGTCCCAAAAGCTCGCCGCAAGCGGCCTTTGCGCGCTTACAGATCTCTAAAATTTCGTTCATTTTCACTCCTTAATTTATAAATCAAATCGCACGCTTTGTGTCAAAATACCGCGAGTAGCCCCTCTATCGCGTCTAAAATTCCTGCGCGTCTTATTTTTATCCGCGCGGCGGCTTAAATTTAGCGCGCTTCGGGCCATTTTATTTCGGATTTTCTTGCGTTAAATTTTCCGTACTCGCCCGGCATTATGCCCAACCTTCCCGTTCCAAATTCGCGCATAATGCTTTTACGTAATCCGCCGGCTCCTATCCGCGCAGTTCAAGAACGTCTAGCTCGCCGTTTTTATCGGCGTCCGGTTCGTCAAATTTCGCCGCCCACGCCGCGCCCGCCAAAAGTAGCGCAAAAATATAATCTTTTTCATCTTCGCCCTCCGTTTAAAATTTAAACGCGCGAACACGGCTAAAATTTCATTGCAGCGCGATATTATCCGCATGTATCGCGTCATCGTCGCTTTTGTAGCCTAAAGCCTGCTCTATCTCATCGCTTTTTGCGCCCGCTATGCGCGCAAGCTCACAGCTTGAATAGTTGCTAATGCCGTGCGCCAGCAGCTTGCCGTCAGTCGCGCAGATGTTTACGATCTCGCCGCGCTCAAATTCGCCGCGCACCTCGGCAATCCCGACCGCAAGCAGGCTTTTGCCCGATTTTATCGCCTTTGCCGCGCCCGCATCGATAATCACCGCACCTTTGCTGATCGCGCCGTATGCGAGCCAGTATTTACGCGAGCTAAGTCGCGCCGCGCCCGCGCTAAAGAGGGTGCCGACCTCCTCGCCCGCCGCTATTTTAAGCAAAATTCCGTCCGTACGCCCGTTTGCGATGATCAGGCTCGTGCCGATCTGATTTGCCATTTGCGCCGCTGCGATCTTTGTCGCCATGCCGCCCGTGCCGAATTTACTGCCCTCGCCGCCTGCCATTTTGACGACGCGCTCGTCGATTTTTTCAATAAAGTTTAAAAGTTTTGCGTCTGCGTGCTCGCTCGGATTTTTGTCGTACAGCCCGTCGATGTCGCTTAAAATCACGAGTAGATCAGCATCGATTAGCCCCGCTACTAGCGCGCTTAGCGTGTCGTTATCGCCCACTTTGAGTTCATCTGCTACGACGGGATCGTTTTCGTTTATGATCGGTACGATGCCGCGCGAGAGCAGCTCCGCGCAGACGTTTCGCACGCTAAGATAGCGCACCCTGTCGCTAAAATCGCCTCGGCTTAACAGCAGCTGCGCGATAATGCGGTCATGCGCCCAAAATAGCCGCTCGTAAAGATGCATCAGCGCGACCTGTCCGACCGCCGCTAGAGCCTGCTTGCGGCTTAAAATTTTAGGTCTTTGCGCGATGCCTAGCAGCCCCATGCCCGCGCCCACGGCGCCCGAGCTTACCAAAGCCACGCAAAAGCCCGCATCTTTTAGCTTGCAAATTTGCGCGACTAGACTTTTGATAAGCCGCTCATTTAGCGAGCCGTCCGCGTTCGTAAGCGTCGAAGTGCCGATTTTTACGACGATACGTTTTGCGCCGCCCAGAAGCTCTTTTCTACCCATTTTCCGCTCCGAAATTTTTGAAAATTATATCGAAAACGGCTTATTTTAATTTTATATTTTGAGCTGAGTAGATGCGAGCTTTTGGTTCAAATTTATTCCCGAGTAAAATTCGGCGGCTTCTAAATACGAGAAATAAAATTCCTCAGATAAAAAGCTTGATTGTTGGTATAAAATTTTTTATAAAGCGTAGAGATAGTCTGTTTACGAAGATCGTAACGGGAGATAAACTCCCGTTATCGCGCGAAATTTTACTGACTTAAAATTTATCGGATCCTTGCTAAAGCGCGGCGTTGAGGTTTAGCTGCATCTGGGCGTCGTCGCTAACGAGCAAAATTTTCTTCATTTTAGCCTACTTTTTGGTGGCATTGCCTTCTTTATCTTCAGCCTTCACCTCTTTAGGTGCTACATAATCCTCCCCAAAATAAGCCTTTTTTATCTCTTCTTTTTTGATTGCGGCTTTCTTTTCGTAGATTTTGTATTCAGGCTTCCAGTAGTTTAGCATGTTGTTTAGCCCGCTGTGGCCTACCTCGGCGTGACAGCTAGCGCAGGTTAGTTGCTTATCGGTATTTAGCAAGCTTTGATAGTGAGCGTGCATCTTTTGAGCTTGGGCTGAGGTTAGCTTATTATCTATCAAATTCGTATGACAGCTAACGCAACCGTTATCAAATACGAAGTGCTCTCTTTTCTCTCTATTTTTATGCCAGTCTATAGCCTCCGGGTCTTTAAAGAAATGAATATATCCCTCCATTAATCCGTTTTTAGCTTTAACTAGGACGTATTTGGCTAGGTTGTCATGAGGTATGTGGCAGTCCACGCATTTAGCCCTTACTCCGCTTTTGCCTTTGCCGCTGTGAACGTCGTTGCTATAAGCTATAACCATAGGATCCATCTCGTGGCATACTACGCAAAACTTCTCTCCGCTAGTCTCCTCTAGGGCGTAATGCACGGGCAGTACCACTAAAAACCCTATAATGCCGCTTACTAATATAATAAGCGCTAGTATTTTCTTTGAAATTTTCATGGCGTTACCCCCATCCATTGCGGAACTTCGTGTTCGTGGCACTCCGTGCACATATTGGTTGATTTTTTATGCTCGTTGTGGCACTCGTCGCAGTATAGCGTAGGGCCGTCGTGAACCGAGTTGTGGGGATTTGCTTTTAGCAGATCCATGTATTCTAGTCTTTTAGCTATCTTTTTCTTGTCGCCGTGACAGGACATACAGCCTTTATCGCCTATGGATTTAAATTTACTAGCGTCGTTTCCTTGTCCTTCGTGACAATCAAGACAGGTGAAGCTTAGTTTTTCGTGATGAGGCTTTAAAGGGTGTTTGGCTCGCAGTTCGTCGGTGACGTTAAGATCGGCTAAAGACGTTATCTTTGCGCTTGGGGCACCTGCGCTAAATGCAAAAGAGCACAGCAGCATAGACGCGCACAAGGCGAGAAACGCTTTATGTTCCATGCGAATTCCTTTCGGATGTCAAATTTACAAATTTAACTGCAAATTCGGCTTTAAATTTAAAAAGATCGCAAGCCGAATTCTCGAATTTAGTCTTAAATTTAGCCTGCGATACGAAATATTATTTGCAAGTATTTTGAGATGGATTTGAATGTTGCGACGAAAATTTCGGTCAAGATAAGGCATCTAGCCTATCGCCGACCGAAATTTTATAGCTCATTCAAAGACGCTCAAAAGACGCCTCAAATTAGCCTATATTCTCTCCTGCGATCATACCGAATGTGAGGCAGTCTGCTATCGCCACGCTACCTAAGCGGCTAGCTCCGTGTACGCCGCCGGTGATCTCGCCTGCTGCAAATAATCTTGGGATAGGCATCTCTGTTTGCAATGAGATAACCTGAGCTTTGGTATTGATGTCGATACCGCCCATAGTGTGGTGAAGTTTTGGCGTACCGCGCATAGCGTAGAAAGGTGGTTTGGAGATATCTACGCCGTTTGTAGTGGTTTTATCCATAGGTTTGCCAAAGTCTTCGTCTTTACCGTTTTTAACGAAGCTGTTATATCTCTCGACTGTCTTTTTTAGCTCTGTAGCAGGGATTTTATAAGCTGCAGCCAGTTCGTCTAGGGTTTCAAATTTCTTTAGTACGCCAGATTCTAGCGGTTTAGTGTAGTGTTCAGGTATGACCATGTTTTTTACACCATCGCTATCACAGAAGTTGATCGGATAGATATCGGCTTTTGCGTCGATTACTTTAAACATAGCTTGAGAGCGGGTGCGGCGGTCTGCTAGCTCGTTCATATAGCGTTTGCCGGTTCTTGGATCGACTGAAATTCCGTAGCGGAAGCTTCCGTTTACGTTAAACATAGAGCCTACGCCAAAGCCTTTTTCATCAGGGCATGCCCATGGACCAAACTGTATCCAGCTTAGCTGTACCGGAGTTGCGCCGATTCTGAAGGCCTCTTTCATAGCGCCTGCAGTAGCTCCCGGGTGGTTGGTGCTATCTGTGGTAGGTAGGATGGATGGATCTTGGACTTGTCTAAAGAATATGTCGCGGCAAAATCCTCCTGCTGCTAGTACTACGCCTTTTTTAGCTTTTATAGTCTTTTTAGTTCCGGTAGTATTTTCGGCGTCGTCTTTTTGGCTCTTTGGATCAAATTTATAATCCTCTCTGATGATCACGCCGTCTACGCCGCCGTCTTCGCCTAGGACGAACTCGTCAAATTTAGCTCTTTGTCTTAGCTCGCAGCCTTGTAGGTTTTTAAAGTATTCTACCATCGGCTGAACGATACCTGAGCCTGAGCCGTTAGCGGTTTGGAGCGATCTAGGTACGCTGTGTCCGCCTGCGTGAGTAACTTTATCTATGTATTTAGCGCCGCATTTTAGAGTTAGTTTATATGCGTCTTGCGCGCGAGTAGCGATTGTGTCGATTAGATCTACGTGGTTTAGTCCGCGGCCGGCTTTTAGGCAGTCTTTGATAAATAGCTCGTTGCTATCTTTGATGCCTTCGGCTTTTTGCTTGTCGCTGTTTGGAACGGCAAAAATTCCGCCGTTGATTACGGAGTTACCGCCGACGCGTCCCATCTTTTCTAGGATTAGGACTTTGTTGCCTTTTTCGGCTGCGGTGATACCTGCTGCTAGTCCTGCAAAACCGGAACCAACGATAACTACGTCCCACTCCTCGTCAAATTTGACGTCCTTTGAGTTTACCGCAGCGTTTGCGTTTACGGAGCCGAGCGCTAAAGCACCCGCGCCAACTAGGCTCATTTTGAGCAGATCACGTCTTGAAACGTTTTCCATGATGTCTCCTTTATTTTACCGTTATACGGTTTTTTTAGATGCCTAATTTTGGAGTTATTGTACCAAAAGTTAAATAAAAGCAAAATAATATTATTTAAAAATTGTTTTTAAATTTTAAAAAACCGCCGCCGCTAAAAAGCCGCTTATCGGCCACTTGCTAGTTCTAAATTTAGACAAATTTTAAATTTAAATCTCTACATAAAATTTTGTGCTCTATGAGAGCGTATCTTGCGTAAAATAAAAAGACCCGCAAAGCAGGTCTTCATTTCTCGCAAAGCTTGCCGCATGCGTCGGCGCGGCATCTGCTGCAGTGAGTCATTTGATGAATGGAGCCGCCGATCAGCTTTCGCATGCTACGAATTTCTTCATTCGAGGGCGATTTGATATTTGCAAAAGGGGTGTCATGCACGGGTATCATCGCCATGCAGTTCATGATATCGGCTTGCCACTCTTTGGCCTTTTTCGCGATTTGCGGGACGTGAGCCATATTTACGCCGGGGATTACGACCGTATTGATCTTTACGATCATGCGAGCTTCTTTTAGCTTGCGGATTCCTTCCTCTTGGCGCTCCGCAAGAATTTTAGCACCATCCTCGCCGTGGTAAATTTTGTTTTTGTGGCGCACCCACGCATAAATTTTGCCGCCCACGTCAGGCGTTACGGCATTAACGGTCACCGTCACGTGGCTCACGCCGATTCGCACGATATCATCCACGTGCTCGGGCAAAGATAGGCCGTTTGTGGATAGGCAAAGTAGGGCGTGAGGGAAGCGGGCTTTGCATTTTTCAAAGGTCGCTAGTGTTTTGTCGGCATCGCACATGGGATCTCCTGGTCCTGCGATACCGATGACCGAGATATCTTGTCTAAATTTAAATAGATTTTCCACGTATAGCGCGGCTTCATCCGGGCTTTGCACCCTCTCTGTTACGCCGGGTCGATTTTCGTTGGCGCAGTCGTAGATGCGGTTGCAAAAATTGCATTGGATATTGCAATGCGGCGCTACGGGAAGGTGCACGCGCCCGTAGGTGGCGGACGCTTTTTTGCTAAAGCAGGGGTGGTTGTCGAAGGAGGGTTTGGCGAAAAAATTCATCAATCTTTTTTCCTTCCGAATTTGATGGCGTCCGCGTGGCAAACATCCATACAATCGCCGCAGTTCGTGCAGTTCATCTCGTCCGGTCTCGTGCCCATTTCGCATTTGCGCAAACAGGCGTTGCAGTTGTCGCAGGCATCCGTTTTATAAACGCGAAATATTGAAATTTTACGTAGCAGCTCCATTATGCCGCCGCTAGGACAGGCGAAGCGGCACCATAAATTTGCGACGATCAAGGATGCGGCGATGAGGGCTACGACGACGGCAGTGCGAACCGCCCAAGTCCAGTCGGAAAATTTAAAAGACATGATAACGGCGTTGAGATACTCGTCGCTGGTGCGAATAGGGATCATGACGCGAGGATTGCCGTAGATAAAATATACGCCCGCGCTAAGCAAAACGGCTAGAACCATGCCTATCTGCGCATATCGTAGCTTCTTATTGTTTTTTAGCTTGAGCTTAAAAGCGGCAAATTTGCCCAGCATTTGATTTACGAATCCGCCAGGGCAAAGCCAGCCGCAAAACGCGCGCCCGAGGAAAATAACAAGCACGGGTATAAACAGCCAAAAGCCGAAAAACACGGTCGCGATCCGCCCCCAGCACGTAACGATCGGACAGGATTGGCAGTTTACGAAAGGCACGATAAAAGGGCATCTAAAAATCCCGTAATACGCCCATTGCCCGATCGCGCCGATAAAAATCAGCTGCACCAAGCGACGAATTTTAGTTAGCCTAGAGACTTTTTTCATCTTTGCCATATTTACGATACTAAACATCTTTTACACCAAACCTTTCTATGAGTTCAAGCCCGCGCGCCGAATGGATGGAGGTAAAGCCGTGCTGCTCGAAAATTTCCTGCCCGTCCGAGCAGACGAAGTCCGCAAAGTCATCGGCAAGCTTCTCGTCTTTTACGTATTTCATGATATTTAGCGTAAAGGTAAGCGGCCCGGGCGGGATGAGTTTCTCGTCGATAGGCATATATTCGATCTTGTCTTTAAACCTATCGTGCGTCGTTAGGCGCTTTTCGATTATGGACGCATCGCCCTTGCCATCTACCAGATCGCACATCATCTGGATGACGCATGAGCCGTTGGCAATCATATTTTTCATAACGAGCCCCGTGAGACCTGAATTTTTCAAAATTCCCTTTACCGGTCCGCTACCCGGAGGCGATGCCCTTAGCGGTAGCATCACCCGCACGCCGGGTTCTGCTAGATCCTTCAGATCGCGAATGCCCGCGGGATTGCCCTTTGGCACTACTAAAACGTAGTCGGTAAAACATAGCGGTCTAAAGCGAAGGCTAAGGCCTGCTTTGCGTAGTTTTTGAGACAGCTCCAAAACGCGAGCGCCGAAAACCTCCGTCTTGCCCTGCAAGGCTAGCAGCGACTTTCCGAGCGCACCCGCAAAGGCGCCGGTGTACTGGATATTATGTCCCGTCCTTGACTCATAAATGGCGTTTAGTTCGTTAAATGCTTCGGACAGTCCTCCGCACGACCAAACCTGCAGGGAACCTGGCTTAAACGGCGTGAAGCCTGCGAGCATCGATTCGGGTCCGGCGATGGCGGCAGCCGCCAAAGCTCCTTTTAAAAAGCCGCGACGAGATTCGTCTATCTCCTTAAATTTCATACAACCTCTCCTTTCTTTGGTTTGTTTTTAAATTTAGAAAATTTTTAATTTTAAAATTTCAAATAAGACCTGCTAAAGCAGCTCTATAAAGGCTTCCAGCCGCGTGCGTATCTGCCCGACATCCTGTTTTGAATAATCGGTCTCTAGCGACATATAGTTCGCTCCCGCTTCGCGGCTCGCCTCTTTGATCTTGTTCGTCTCGATCGCGTAGGTGTGGCAGCCGCTTAGCACGACGTCGATGACGCCGTCTGCTTGATATTCGCGGATAAATTCCTTGATAATATCCGAGCGTGCGTCGTTTTGATACATCACCGAACAGGGGATTTTAAGGTAGCGCTCGGCGATATTTGCGACCAAATCGCCCTTAGTTTGTACTTGGTTTTGATAGCCTTTGGTGCCGGAGCAGTTTTCAAATGCCACTACGTCTGCACCCAGCTCCTCAATCTGCTTGATAACCTTTTCATACACGCCTCCGCTCGGACAGCCTGTGATGATGATCCGCTTTTTACGAGTTTTCGGCGGCGTCATCTCCTTTGCGACGGCTATGTAAGCACGTATCATTTTAAGCTTTTCGCGTTTGTCGTATATGAAGTCGCTCGCAAATGAAATTTGATGAATTTCGCTGCCCGCTACCGGCATCGGATTTAGTTTGCCAAGCTCTAAAAGTTCCATCATCACATCACGCTCTTCGTTGTAAATTTGCACCGCATCAAGTAGCGCTTCATCCGTGATTTTCGTATTAAATTTTTGCTCCAAAACTTTGCGAAATTTCCTAAGCTCATCGGTAAAAAGCTCCAAACTCTTGCCGCCAGTCATATTCGGCAGTTGCAGTACGTGGACGTCCTTATGCTTTGCAAGCAGCTCATACATCTTTTTCTTGCCGTCGCAGGTCGTTTCACCTATGACGAGATCGCTAGCGTTCATATAGGGGCATTTTTTCGTAACCGCGTAGCCGTAGCTTGCTTTGATTAGCGGGCAAAGATTGCGCGGAAGCTCGGCATGAGCGGCATCTATCGGGCTTTCGTCATAGGCGCAAAGCCCAACCGGCACGGCGCCCGCGGCGTAAATAAGCTCCTTCGGCGAATAGGTGCAAAACATCCCAACTACGTGTTTGCCTTGCTCTTTTAGATCGTGCAGAGCCATTGCGTTACGCTTTTTAAGCGCGTCAAAATCCATCTTCATCTCGTCTCCTTTGAAATTTCGTTTGCTTTGCGTGCGCCGATAAGCGAAGCGCCCATCGCGCCGCAGTAGATTGCGTTTTCGTGAGTAAAAATTTCAGCCCCCAGATGCTCGCCTAGAAGCTGTTTAAAGAGCGGCACGTTGCTAAGCCCGCCGCTTAAAAAGTAAATTTGATTTTCCAGTCGTTTGATGAGTGAGGCGACCTTGTGCGCGGAGGAATCCACGATAGCGTAGGCGATCTCGCTAGTTTCAGCCCCATTTGCGCTTAGCGAGACGATCTCGCTTTCTGCAAAAACAGTGCACGTTGAGCTAATTTTAATCGCG
The DNA here is from genome assembly GCA_900539505.1 of uncultured Campylobacter sp. Classification (GTDB taxonomy): domain Bacteria; phylum Campylobacterota; class Campylobacteria; order Campylobacterales; family Campylobacteraceae; genus Campylobacter_B. The sequence goes on from UQCL01000007.1 coordinate 29,730, forward strand.
GGATTTTTTCGAGCGGTTTTGTAAATTTCGCTAAGCTCAAGCCCCAAGCGGCCCGCACTGATCTCTAAAAATTTACCCGTGCCCGCCGAGCATTTGTCGTTCATGATAAAATCCGCTGGTTTGCCGTTTTCTATTTTGATCGCTTTGGTGTCTTGCCCGCCCACATCGATGACGGTGCAGTCTTGCTCAAATAAAAAGTGTGCCCCAAGCCCGTGGCATAAAATTTCGCTCATGCTAAGCTGCGCGTACTCCACGCTAACGCGTCCGTAGCCCGTAGCGGTTACGAAGCCCCCTGCGTAGCCTTTTTGCTCCAAATTTTGCTTGATCTGGCGCGTGACCTTGACCGCACTAAAGCCGCTTGGCAGCAAAAATAGCTCGCAAAATTCGCCGCGCTCGTCCATAACGGCGAGCTTTGACGACGCCCCGCCGATGTTGGTACCGATAAAATGCATAAAATTTTAAATCCGTCGAAAAATATTTCTACGCCGTAGAACTTTGATTTGAATGTTAGTCTTTTTAAGCTTTTAGACTGCTGAAATTTAGCGTAGGCTTGCGGCGCGGATAAAATTTAGCTTTGCGCCGCATTTTGAATTAGTTTTAAATTTAGATTTAAATTTAGCGCTCGCGGGCGATTAAAATTCCGCTTAAAATCACCACCGCAATGCCTGCTAGCACGATCGGACCGGGCAGATGATCGCCTAGCATAATTCCTAGCGCCATGCTAAATAGGATGTCGCTGTAGCTGATCGCGGCGACGATACCCGCTTTGCGCGAAGCGGCGTAGGCGCGCGTCATGTAAATTTGAAAGTAGATACCGCTGACGCCTAGAAGCGCCACGAGCACCCAGCCAAAAAGGCTTGGCGGGTTGAAATAAGCGAGCCTCGCCAAATCCGCCCCGCTGAAAAGTCCTAAAATTTTAACCTCGCTACCTTCAAGCGCCCAGCCCGCAGCCATCATCATCGCGCTTAGAAAGGTAGCGGATGAGACGAAGACCAGCACGATGAGGTTGGTGGCGTAGTGTTTGCGAAGCTCGCGCACGCTCGTGTATGCAAGCCCCGCGCACATGCCGCCGAAAATTCCCACCGCGTCGGTTACGCTGATGCCGATGTGCGGGCGCACGACGAGTAAAATTCCGCCAAAGCCGAGCAGTATCGCAAACCAACCGCGCGAGCTTAGCTTTTCGCCTAAGAAAAACGCCGAAAATAGCGCGGTGAAAATGGGCGCCGTCTTTTGGAAGGTAAAAGCGGTGCCAAGATCGATGTGAGCGATATTGTAGAAAGTCGCTAAGATACCGCAGCTGCCGATAAAACCGCGAAATGCAAGCAGCCACGGCTTGCCGCCCGGGCCCAGGTTTTTTACCCGCCGTAGCGAAAATAGCACGATGCCGATGCCTACGACGTTGCGGAAAAACACGATCTCGGCGCTACTCATCCGCTCCGCCATGACCTTGGCTAGCGCGCCGTTGAGCGCGAAATAAAAGCTCGCTACTAGCATATAATAAACGCCCAGATGTTTCAGCCAAAACGCGGAGTAGAATTTTTGTTTCATCGCGCGCTACTTTCGGTTCGCTACGAGCGCGCCCGCGGCGATGATGAGCGCCATGCCCGAAAGCGCCATTAAACCGGGCAGGGCGTCGCCTAGCAGCAGCCCAAATAGCGTCGAAAAGATGATGTCTGTGTAGCTGATCGTAGCTACTATGCCCGCTTTGCGCGTCGCGGCGTAGGCCTTGGTGACGTAGGTTTGATAAAACAGCCCCAGCAGCCCTAAAAGCACGGCAAAGAGCCAACCCTGCGCGTTTGGAATTTTAAATTTGCAAAGCATAAAACTCAGCGCGGGCGCGTCTATAAATTCTGCCGCGATCATAAGCGCTGCGGGCATTAGCGTGCCGGCAAGAAGCGCAGAGAGGATGATCGTATCGGAGCTATAGTATTTGCGCAGCCCGCGCACGGAGGTAAACGCCATCGCGGCGAATAATCCGCTTAAAATTCCAAAAATATCGCTCGGCTGCAAGCCAAACTGCGGCTGAATTACTAAAACGATGCCCACAAAGCCTAGGCAGACCGAGAACCAGCCCATCGCGCCGAATTTTTCGCCGAGGGTAAAGTACGCGATGATCGCCGTCCAAATGGACGCCGTTTTTTGAAAGGTAAATGCCTCGCCGAGGCTGATGTTAGCGACGTTATAAAAAAATACCATCAGCCCCAAAATCCCGATAATGCCGCGAAACGCGAGCGTAAAAGGATGACCGCCCTTGTTTGCAAAGCGCGCCGCGCGGGGACGAGCCTTGATTTTATAAAGCAGGATCAAAAGCCCGGGCAGATTGCGAAAGAGCACGACCTCAAGCGATGAAATTTGCGCGCCCAAAAGCTTAGCAAAAACGCCCGTAAGAGAGTAGTAAAAGCACGCCATCAGCATATAATACACGCTTAGATGGTGCAGCAAGAAGTTGTTGTATTTCATCGCGACCCTTTAAATTTGCGAAATTATACACGCATAATGATTAAATTTTAATATTCCGCCGTTTTAATATTCCGCCGCGCCGCCTGCTTTTGTGCACCCCGTGCGACCGCTCGGTTTTGTACTTCGGCGCTTGAATGCGCAAAGCAGCCTAATTTACGTAGCCGAGAGATTTATGCCTTCGCATGTTCTCGCCCGTTTTTGTGTTTTGACCGCTAGCTTTCGTGCTTAGGCTACGTTTTTAAAATTTATAAAATTTACGCACAGCCCTGCCTCGGCGATATGTTCGGCGACGGATCGCGCGCCTTGGCGTCTTTTATCTAGGCGACGCTCTGTTCGTGTCGCGATAAAATTTCGCTAAATTTAGCGCCTAAATTTTATAAAATTTTGCCGCTTAGCTCCGCGAGCGAGCGCGTAGAATTTGGCTTTAATCTATTTTTGGTTATAATCGCGCCAAAAACTACAAGGACGAACGTGAAAAGTTTGATCATCATCGGGCGCCCCAACGTCGGCAAGTCGAGCCTTTTTAACCGCCTAGCGGGCGCTCGCATCGCCATCACGAGCGACGTTGCGGGCACGACGCGCGATACCAATAAAGCCGAAGCCGAAATTTTCGATCGCCGCGTGCGCGTGATCGATTCTGGCGGCCTGGACGACGCCTCCGAGCTGTTTGCGCGCGTGCAGGCTAAGACGCTAAGCGAGGCAAAGAGCGCGGATTTGATAATCTTTATGACGGACGGCAAGCTGCTTCCGAGCGATGATGAGCGGCGGATATTTTTCTCGCTGCAAAGGCTCGGCAAGCCCATCGCCCTAGCGGTCAATAAGATCGACGGCAAGCGCGACGAGGAGCGTAGCTGGGAGTTTAACGAATTTGGCGTTAAATTTTTCCCGATCTCCGTTTCGCACAACAGCGGCATCGATGAGCTCAAAGAGTGGATCTACGGCTTTTTGGACCCTGCGCCCGCGCAGCAGGACGAGGATGAAATTTTTGATGATTTTATAGAGGGCTTTAACGACGAGGGCGAGCCGAAAGAGGGGCGCGACGAGGAATTTTACGCTAATAAAACCATCGGCGTGGGTATCATCGGGCGGGTAAACGTCGGTAAATCAAGCCTTCTAAACGCGCTTGTGGGCTCACAGCGCTCGGTCGTGAGCGATTATGCGGGCACGACGACCGATCCGGTAAACGAAAGCACGGAATTTGAAGGGCGCACGCTAGAGTTTATCGACACGGCGGGCATTCGCCGCCGCGGCAAGATCGAGGGCATAGAGCGTTTCGCGCTAAATCGCACCGAAAAAATTTTGCAAAACTCCGACATCGCGCTTTTGGTGCTTGATGCAAGCGAGCCGCTAAACGAGCTGGACGAGCGCATCGCGGGGCTTGCGGCTAAATTTGAACTCGGGCTCATCATAATTTTAAACAAATGGGATCTTTGCGAGCGCAATTACGACGAGTTTTGCCGCGATTTGAGAGATAGGTTTAAATTTCTTTCCTACGCGCCGATCATCAGCGTCAGCGCGACGGACAGGAAGCGGATCCATAAAATTTATCCGCTCATTTTGGAGGTTTATTCAAATTTCACGCGCAAGCTCGGCACTGCAAGGATCAATGAAGCGGTAGAGGCCGCGATAAAGGCGCATCCGATACCTCGCGAGCGGGGCAAATCGGTTAAAATTTACTACGCCGCGCAGATCGGCTTTGCGCCGCCGAAGATCGCTCTTGTAATGAACCGCCCGCAAGCGCTGCATTTTAGCTACAAGCGCTATTTGATGAACAGGCTGCGCGCGAGCTTTGCTCTTTCGGGCAGTCCGCTAGTGCTGCTGCCGCGCAAAAAAGGGGAGAGCGATGAAGAGCGGTAATATCGTGCTCATCGGCTTTATGGGGGTCGGCAAGGGCACGGTAGCGCGGGCGCTGGCTGCGCAAAGCGGGATGTTTGCGCTTGATTGCGACGATATGATCGAAAGCTACGCCAATAAAAAGATCGGGCAAATTTTTAAAGAGCAGGGCGAGCAGAGCTTTAGAAAGATGGAGGCGGGCCTTGCGAAATTTTTAGAAAAGTCCGTCAGGCACGCCGTGATCTCCACCGGCGGCGGCTTTTACGCCGTGAAAAATTTAAACAAAATCGGCACCGTCGTGTATCTGAAATCAAGCTTTGAAGGGATCGTGGGGCGCTTAAAAAGCAGCGAAAACGCGGAGAAAAAATTTGCCAAGCGCCCGCTGCTAGCGGATTTGCAAAAGGCCGCGGCGCTGCACGCCGAAAGAGACGGGGCGTATGAAAAAAAGGCCGACATTATAATCGACGTCGAAAATAAAAGCGTAAAAAAGATCGTAAAAGAAATTTGCTCTGCCTGCGACGGGCTAAATTTAAAGGGGAAAAAGATGTCTAAGCAGAAGTGCTATGGCGGCGGCAAAAATTCCAAGCCGCACGGCAAAGAGGGTAAAAACGATAAGCTTGAAAAGAAAGAGACGCTAAAGCAAAAGCTGCGCGAGCTGCTGGAGGGCTTAGAACGCGAGGAAATTCCAAAGCGCGTAATCGCGTGGCACTTCGATCTTTACGAGCCTTATGCGCTTGAGCTGGCGGGATCGAGCAGTTATGACGCGGATGACGACGACTGGGCGTGCGAGGACGAGGATGAATTTTATCCGCAAAGCTCGCGCTTGCAGCTTGAATTTTTAAGCGAGCTTTCGTGGCGACAGGTTTTAAAAATGCTCGTGCAGGCTCTGCGCGAGCTGCGAGAGCAGATGCCTAGCGCTAAAATTTTTAAGTGCAAGCACATTGCCGTGGGTTTTGTGGACGGCGATCTGATTTTGATTTAAAGGAGCAACGATGAGAATTTTAACGGGTCTTCAGCCCAGTGGCAAGCTGCATTTGGGCAACTACTTCGCAAGCATCAAGCAGATGGTGGATGCGCAAAACGCAGGCGAGCAGATGTTTATGTTTATCGCAAACTACCATGCGCTCACGTCCGTAAGCGACGGCGCAAAGCTAAAAAATTCCACCTACGAGGCCGCCGCGGCATTTTTGTCGCTGGGGATCGATCCGAAAAAGACGGTGTTTTGGGTGCAAAGCGACGTGAAAGAGGTGTTGGAGCTTTACTGGATTTTAAGCGGATATGCGCCGATGGGGCTGCTCGAGCGGGCGCACGCATACAAAGACAAGATCGCCAAGGGCTTTGAGAGCAAGCACGATCTGTTCAGCTACCCTGTGCTGATGGCGGCGGACATCCTGCTATACAGCGCGGAGGTCGTGCCTGTGGGCAAGGATCAGATCCAGCACGTCGAGATCGCCCGCGACATCGCGCTTAAATTTAACAACGCCCACGGCGAAATTTTAACTATTCCGCAAGCGCGCGTAAACGATGAAGTAGCGATCGTGCCGGGCACCGACGGCGCGAAGATGAGTAAGAGCTACGGCAATACGATCGATATTTTCTCAGATGCCGCGACTCTAAAGAAGCAAATTTCAAGTATCGTAACGACCTCCGAGCCGCTGGAGGCGCCTAAGCAGTGGCGCGGATGTAATGTCTATAATATCGCGAAGCTATTTTTAAACGAAGCGGAGCAGACGGAGCTACAGGCTCGTTACGAGCGGGGCGGCGAGGGGCATGGGCATTTTAAGGCGTATTTAAACGAGCTCGTGCTTAGCTACTTCAAAGACGCGCGAGATAAATTCGAATACTATCAAAGCCACCGCGAAATTTTAGACGAGATGCTAAGACAGGGCGCGCAAAGAGCGGCTGCGACGGCTGCTTCATTGATGCAAAAGGTTCGCGCCGCCGTGGGGATCTATCGCTAAGGAGAGTGAGATGACGGATTATGCTAGAGAAATTTTATCTGACGGCAAGCTACTTCGGCAGAAGCTGGAAATTTTCTTGCAAACTCCGAACAAGGTTGAAATTTACGCGCGCGCCTGCGAGAAATTTTTCGCCGCGGGTAAGCAGCGCGAGTTAAATTATGCAAGTACGTGGAGCTGGTGGGCCTTTTTCGGCACGCTGTTCTTTTTTCTGTACCGCAAGGAGTATAAAATTGCCGCAGCCCTATTTGCCGTTGTGTTAATTTCCTGCTTTATTCCGTTTTTGGATGAATATGATAGAAGTATAGGAATGGCGGTTAGTGTCAGTAGTGGAACTATGGCGAAATATTTTGTTTGCTATAGATTTGTCGCGCTATTGGATAAACAGGACGACGAAGCCCTAAGGCGGGGCGGCGGCGTGAATAGATGGGCGATATGGCTCGCGGTAATATTTTACGCTTTGGTCGCAATCGTGTTTGCGCTGATAATTTCAAACGGCGGCAAAATTCAGTAGTTTTAACGGCTTCCGCGCTCAGAATAGCTAAATAAATTTTAAAAAGGAGTAAGAATGAAAGCGATCGTAACGGTGATCGGTAAGGACAAGGTCGGCATTGTGGCGGGCGTTTCGGCCAAGCTCGCGCAGCTTGGGCTAAACATAGACGACATCAGCCAGACGGTTTTGGACGAGTTTTTTACGATGATGGCGGTGGTTTCCAGCGAGGAAAAGCAGGACTTTACGGCCCTGCGCGAGGAGCTAAACGAGCTAGGCGAAAAGCTAAAAGTCAAGATCAACATCCAAAGCTCGGCGATATTTGACGCCATGCACAACATCTAAGGTGCCGATATGGACATCAAAAACGTAACCGAAACGATCGCGATGATCGAGGAGCAAAATTTCGACATCCGCACGATCACGATGGGCATCAGCCTGCTTGACTGCATCGATCCCGATATGGGCAAAGCGGCGGAGAAAATTTACGCAAAGATCACCGATAAGGCGCGCGATCTGGTAAAGGTCGGCAATGAAATTTCAGCAGAGCTCGGCATCCCGATCGTAAACAAACGCGTCTGCGTAACGCCTATCGCCATCATCGGCGCAGCGACGAACGCCGAGGACTACGTCCCGCTTGCTAGAGCGATGGACGAGGCTGCCAAAAAGGTCGGTATCGATTTTATCGGCGGCTTTTCGGCGCTCGTGCAAAAGGGCTACGCAAAGGGCGATAAAATTTTAATCAATTCCATCCCCGCCGCGCTCGCCGCGACGCAGAAGGTCTGCTCGTCGGTAAATATCGGCTCGACAAAAACCGGCATAAATATGAGCGCGGTCGCCGACATGGGGCGCGTGATCAAAGAAACGGCGCGGCTTTCCGATCTTGGCGCTGCAAAGCTGGTCGTGTTTGCCAACGCCGTCGAGGATAATCCATTCATGGCGGGCGCATTTCACGGCGTGGGCGAGGCTGAAGTCGTCATAAACGTGGGCGTATCAGGCCCCGGCGTCGTTAAGCGCGCGCTTGAGAAGGTGCGCGGAGCGAGCTTTGACGTGGTCGCAGAAACCGTGAAAAAGACGGCGTTTAAGATCACTCGCATCGGACAGCTCGTCGGTCAAATGGCGTCTGAGCGGCTGGGCGTGAAATTTGGCATCGTCGATCTCTCGCTAGCTCCGACTCCGGCGGTGGGCGATTCGGTCGCGCGCGTGCTTGAGGAGATGGGGCTAGAACGCGTCGGCACGCACGGCACAACCGCGGCTCTGGCACTGCTAAACGACGCGGTCAAAAAAGGCGGCGTGATGGCCTGCAACCAAGTAGGCGGGCTTAGCGGCGCGTTTATCCCCGTCTCGGAGGATGAGGGCATGATAGCCGCGGTGCGCGCAGGCTCGTTAAGCCTAGAAAAGCTCGAAGCGATGACTGCGATCTGCTCGGTGGGGCTCGACATGATCGCGATCCCGCAGGATACGCCCGAGCAGACGATCGCCGCGATCATAGCCGACGAGGCCGCGATCGGCGTGATAAATCAAAAAACGACCGCCGTGCGCATAATCCCAAAAGGCAAAGAGGGCGACACGCTGGAATTTGGCGGGTTGCTCGGTAGCGCGCCGGTGATGAGCGTAAATAAAAACTCATCCGCCGATTTCATCGCCCGCGGCGGCCAGATCCCAGCACCTATCCATAGTTTTAAAAACTAAATTTAACCGGCCTAAGGAGGAAAGATGAGAGCGTTTGCGTTATTTGCGGCAGTTTTGCTTTTTAGCGGCTGCTCCATAATCTCGGCATTTTATAGCAAGGAGAAAAAATTTGAGCTGGCGGGCTTGGGGCAAGATGGGGTTTATAGGACTTCGGACGACAGCGGAGATACGCTAATAAAAATAACGTCCGCCCGCACAAAAGAGGGCGAGCCGTATCGCATAATCCACACGCTGGAAATTCCTAAAAATTCTACCCTGACGGATTTTGATAGCAACGATAAAGAGGTATTTAAAATAGACTGCTCCAAGAATCGTTGCTCGCCCGAATATGACAGGGAGCCGAAAAGAATCGCCATTTCTTGGCCGGCGCCGAATGGAGGCGGCGTTTTTGACGGCGTCATATATCTAAAAAATTTACGGCTCGTAAAGGTGTATTAAATTTGCGGATTTAAAAGCGCACAAAATTCGTAAAATTTAGCGAGTAAAATTCTAAGTCGCCACGATGGAATTTTTGAGCTTTAAATCCTGTGCTGCGGACGTGGAATTTTGAGTTAGAATTTCGGCTTGAAATTTCGGCTTGAAATTTCGGCTTGAAATTTTACGGCGCGATCCCCGCGGCGCGCTAAAATTTTAAAATTTTGCCGTAAGGCGAGGCGTTAAAATTTCATCTCCGCTCGCGGCGGACAGCGGCAGGTCTTTTGAAATTTTAAAGCGGCTTGCATTAAAATTTTAAAATTTAAAAGCAACCTGTTTCGTTATCATTGCTCGTCCGCTTAAAAAGCGAGCGGGATTCTATTTCGGCGGGGATTAAACACAGCGCGCAAAAACAGGCGCAGCGTCAAAATTTTAAAAAATGATGCGAAAATATGGGGCGGAAATAAAATGCAAAAAAATGGCTTGGAAATTTGGCGAGCTTGAAAAGGTCGCGACGGACGAGGGCTTCATTTGGTATGCGGAGCTGGAGTTAAAAAGCGAAAGCTTCGGTGAGGTGCCGTTTTGCCTCGTGTCTGCAGATACAGCGGATGTGGATGATGAGACGATCTTGCTCGCGCAGCGCATCGCCCGAGACATTGATCGGTACGTAAAAGACGCCCTCGCCTTCCTGCGAGACGAGCTTAGGCGCGAGTATCGTTTGGGCGAGGATGAGCTTAGGCTGCTTGACGTGCCCGTTTGCGATCTGCCGTTTGAGCTGCCGCAATGCACGTTTTACGCGCTCGATACGCAGTGGCTACTGAGGTTTGCCGAGGGTGCGCTTGATATTTGCGAGCCTTTCGGCATCGGGGTGATTTTTGAGGGCGAAAGACCGCTGCGCGTGGAAAATTTAGAGTTTTGCTAGCTGCGGTAAAATGCTAAATTTAAAGGCGGACGGGAATTTTAATGCTTTGCCGAGTTTGAAATTTTTCGGCTCTTTGCGAATGTAATGTGGTAAATTTTAAAATTTAATCGCAAGGTGCGGCATCAAAAAGGCGCGGCGCCGAATTTAATATAATCTCTAAAATTTAAACGCTTAAAAGGAGCGAGCCGTGAGCGAAAAATTTCAAGCCGAGATAAAAGAGCTAGACGAAAAATTCGCTACAATACCGGAGAATTTAAAGAAGCGATACGACAAACATAGGCTAATTAGGTGCTCCAGTATGGTATTTTTAGTGCTTTTGTTTGGTATTGTATCGGTAGTTTCGCGACTTATTTCTTACGTGGATATTCAGATGCCCGAGCCTATTTTGTTTTGTGTGGCAGTAGTTTTATCCATTTGCTTGACGGCATTTTGTTTAAAGTGCTACAAGACAAAAAAATACAGCAACTTTTTTATAAAAAATCAAGATGCCAGTTTGACGATTTTTACTTTTGAGAATACGGCTAGTTTAGTCTTGGTTTTATTTCCCACTTTGCTATTTCTATCTTCGGCAATGGGAGGTTCGCGAGATGAGTTAAGCGGCGCCGGCACTTTATACGGAGTCTTTATAGCTCCGATTTGCATATTAGTTTTTCTTTTATGCTATTTTTATAATAAAGGCTCATATACTCCAAGGGTCCATATCTGCGGCTCTCAAACGAAGCTTGATTTGTCGGTGCGAGAAGCCGAATTTAAAAAGGATAAACTAAACGAGAAATTTGCCAATATTCCAAAAAATTTAAAAAGGCGATATGACATACATAGATTGGTTAGGCGTGCGAGCGCAATATTTTTGGCGTTTTTATTTATCATTGTTACATTTGCGAGCGCTATTACTACATTGCGCGGCGTTGTTATTGTTTTAGTAATGTTATTTTCGTCTATTCTATTAACTATAGGTTATTTAAAAAGTAATTCTATTAAAGGATATAGCAAGCTTTTCATAAAAAATCAGCGAATTTCTTTAGTGGTTTTTACTATTGAAAATTTAGCTAGTGCGGCTTTGATCTTGTATCCGCTAGCACTAATAATAGTGGCATTGATCGCTAAAAATAATGAGAGGATAATGGACTTGCTTTTAAGTGGCTCGAATATATCGTCTGTTTGCTTGATCGTTTTCACAGCGTGCTATTTTTTCAACCGAAGCACGTATATTCCAAAAGACGATAAATTCTGCTAAATTTAAACGGGATGAGAGCTCGCGAATATTCTTGCTGATGAATTTTACGGTGCCTACGGCGTTTTTATTCGCGTGGTTTAGGACGGAAAAAATTGCTTAGAATTTTACGGATGTTTACGTAAGAAATTGGGCGAAATTCCGCTTCGGCGCGGAATTTAAGTATAGCGCGCAAACGCGTAAAGATGGCTGTAAATATGGACGCACGGAAAAGCAATAAAGGTGCGCAAAAGATGCAAAGATGGGTACGGAGCGCGTTGCGGAATAGAGGCGCGAGCTGCTGTGAATTTCACATTGCGTTACGTGCATGAATTTCACGCTCCGCTAGGTGGAATTTAACGCGCAAATTTCACGACGAAATTTCAGGGCGTTTCGAGTCTCGCGATTTACAGCTTCCTAAGCTTTGCGATCTCATCGCGCAGCGCCGCGGCCTTTTCAAACTCCAGAGCCGCTGCGGCTTCGAGCATCTGCTTGCGGAGCTCCTTTACGATCTTGGCGCGCTCGGCGGCGGGCATCTTCTCTAAATTGGCACCCTTTCTTAAAATTTCGGTTCCGTCCTCGATCTTTAGGCTCTCCTCGATATTGCGGCTCGCAGAATGCGGGGTTATGCCGTGGGTGCGGTTGTATTCATCTTGAAATTTACGGCGTTTTTGGGTGATGTCGATCGCCTCTTGCATTGAAGCGGTGATCTTTTTGCAAAACATCACTACCTGCCCGTGCACGTTTCGCGCAGCTCGCCCCATCGTCTGAATGAGGCTCGTGCGCGAGCGCAAAAAGCCCTCCTTATCGGCATCCATGATCGCTATTAGACTTACTTCGGGCAGATCGAGCCCCTCGCGGAGCAAATTTATACCGATTAGCATATCGTATTCGCCGCTGCGCAGGCCACGGATGAGCTCGTTGCGCTCGATCGCATCGATGTCCGAGTGCATATATTTGACCTTAAGGCCTAGCTCTAGATAGTATTTGCTCAGCTCCTCCGCCATCTTTTTGGTTAGCACGGTCACTAAGATCCGCTCGCCGCGCGCGATGACTTCCTTTGCCATATCGTGTAAAATTTCGACCTGGTTGTCGCTGTCTTTTAAAATAATCTGCGGATCGAGTAGTCCCGTCGGGCGCAGTATCTGCTCATATACGGCTCCGCGGCTAAGATCCAGCTCGTAATCATTGGGCGTTGCGGAGACGAATAGAAATTTAGCTTTTTTGTTGATAAACTCATCAAACATCAGCGGGCGGTTATCAAGTGCGCTAGGCAGGCGGAAGCCGTACTGCACGAGCGTTTCTTTGCGGCTGCGATCTCCTGCGAACATCCCGCGAAACTGCGGTAGGCTCACGTGGCTTTCATCGACGATGACGAGATAATCCTTGCCCTTGCTCTCGTAGTAATCAAAGAGCGAATAGGGCGTCTCGCCCGGCTTTTGGCCGGTCAGATAGCGCGCGTAGTTTTCGATCCCCTTGCACATCCCCGTAGCGCCCAGCATCTCAAGGTCAAATTCCACTCGCCCTTTCAGCCGCTGCGCCTCGACGAGCTTGCCCGCGTCCTCGAAAAATTTCAACCTCTGCTCAAGCTCCTCCTCGATCCCTTTGATCGTCGATTTTAGGCGCTGCTCGCCCACGATGAACTGGCTCGTCGGGTAGAGAATAAATTTTTTGACGCTCTGCGTCTTTTTGTTTTCGAGCACGTCCAGATGATACATCGCCTCTATTTCGTCGCCGAAAAACTCGATCCTAAAAGCCTCGTCGTTAAAATACGCGGGGTAGATGTCGATCACATCGCCGTTTACGCGGAAATTCCCGCGGTCAAAAAAATCGTCGTTGCGTTTGTAGCCCATATCGACGAGCTTGCGAAGTAAAAATTTAGTGCTAAATTTTGATCCGATCTCAAAAAACAGCACCATGCCTTTGTATTCGGCGGGATCGCCCAGGCCGTAGTTCGCCGAAACCGACGCCACGGTGATGACGTCATCGAAGCTCAGCAAACTCGCCGTGGCACTTAGCCGCAAGCGCTCGAGCTCAGCATTTACGTCGCTGTCTTTTTCTATAAAAAGATCCTGCCTGGGGATGTAGGCCTCGGGCTGATAATAATCGTAGTAGCTGATGAAATACTCAACGTGATTTTGCGGGAAAAAGCCCTTAAATTCGCTATAAAGCTGCGCTGCGAGAGATTTATTATGCGTCATTACGAGCGCGGGAATTGCAAGGCGCTTGATGATATTTGCCATAGTAAAAGTTTTGCCCGAGCCGGTAACTCCGAGAAGAGTTTGGTATTTATTGCCGCTTTGAAAGCCCGCGACGATGCCTTCGATCGCTTTTTCTTGATCCTCGCTCGGAGAGAATTTGCTCTCGATTTTAAAATTTTGCAAAATTTTTCCTTTTTTAAAGCCAAATTTGGGTAATATTTTCATTTAAATTATATCAGAAAAGGCGAAATAATGGAATCAATCTTTGACGAAGAGAAAAAGGTCGAGGGCTTAAGCAATAAAGTAGCTGAGCTGATTAGACGCTATAGCGAGGCTAGAGACGAAAACGAGAAGCTACGCACCGAGCTAGCGACGGTCAAGGCGCAAAACGAGGCTTTGGGAATGCAGCTTGGCACGCTTGAAAACGATCTGGCGTATCGCAAGATGAGTGATGAGGATCTAAGCAAGCAGATCGACGATATTTTGGCAGGCGATAATTTAGGCGAGAAATGAAAGAAATTTCGGTTCAGCTGACGAGTAAGTCTTTGACGAAAAAATACGCGATAAGCCTGGATGATGACTTTGCGAAGGTCTTCGGCAGGGACTGGCGGATTTTAACTCGCGGCAGCGATCATCTGGATGCGGGCGAACTGCTTGAAGCCTATATCCAAAAAAGCTATGAAAATTTTATGCTTAATAAAAAAATAGATGCCTTGGTAAAGGACATCGACGAAGGAGTAAAATGATGAAAATGAGAAAAGGTGCGGCAGTAGGCGGCGGCGTAAGTGGGATAATATTTTTAGCTATTATAATCTTCGTGATAGTAAAAATAATATATCCTAAATTAAGCGGTGCTAAGGATGAGGTTTTAGTAAAAGCTTATGCAGTCGAGCTTGAAGGCGTATTTAAAGATATACAACGCGACTATTTAAATCAAGGAAATTTTCGCGAGCTAAAGAGTATGACGGGCTCCAGACAGTTTAGTGATAGCGATCTAGAAAAAACCGTCACTTTAAATCAATCCTTTGATTACGGAGTAGGACCGAAACTCAAAAACGATATGATCTTTTGCGCGACGATCACCTTGCGTCAAGATAGTGATGGATATTTTTTCGAGACCTCGAATATCAATCGCAACAGGGAGCGATGCGAAGCATTTCATAAAGATACGACTTATATGAAGTTAAATGGCTTTAGAATAGGCAAATAATTTTTAAAATTTAATCGCGCGACTGCTATGGATTCGTAAAGCGTCCGTGTAGCAAAAGCGCGATAGTACTAGTGAAGTGCGTAGCCGTGCGTCGGCTCGTACCTCGTGCCAAAAACATGCTAATATTTCAAGAATTCATCTTTATAGGTATTTTTTTAAAATTTAGCTTTAAAATCGGTATTTTTACATTTATATTGACAGCTTATCGGCTAAATTTTAATCATATTTTAGTTTGTAATTCATATCGGTCATGATTTATGCTATTGCGGTTAAATTTATGAAATGGGTGCTTTGAAGCTATGCCCCTCGCGTGACGCGATGCGAGCTGAGATTTACGAAAAGCGCCTCATAAAACAAGCGTATTAAAGCAAAATATCAAGATCATCTTAAATTTATGAAATTTGCACCCCGAAAACGCGCGAAATTTCATCGGCGCGGGTTTGGGCGTGAGTTTTAAAATCTCTCATAGAATTTTATCGCCGATTCTCAACCGCCGATTTGATCCAACTACGCAGATAATCTAGCTGCTGCGGCGTATGAAACCAATGTTCGCCGTTTTTCATAACGTTTAAGGCGCAGCCAAATTGTTGCGCAAAATTTTTGACGATCTTCAGAGGCATCGTATCGTCGTTTTCTGCATATAGAATCCGGCTCGGCGTTTCCCACTTAGTGATCGGATTGTTCAAAACAAAACTCCAATATTCCCAAAAAAGCGGTTGCCCGACATGAGTCAAAATCATCCGCTCTTGCTTCAATCGCTCTTCGCTGACGCCAGCCCTACGCATAATATTTGAAATAACGTATTTCATATCAAGTATCGGCGAGACGAAGAGGCAGTCGCTAAGCTTTTCGTCGCGGAAGCTTTGCAGGCCGAGCCATGCCCCTAGGCTAACGGCAAACAGCGCGACCTCGCCCCAGCGCTTCTTTGCATACGATAAAATTTCGCGAAATTCCAAAATAGCGCGCCGCAGATCATAAAAAATAGACTCGCAAGAAGCGGGCTCGTGCCGCCTCTGTCCGTGCCCGGACAAGTCAAAGCTAATAACCTGCCAGCCTTGCTCGCAAACGACGGAAGCTAAAAGCTCCGCATCATCTTTGCTTCCGCCTTGCCCGTGAGCGTAGATATAAACCTTTTTCGAGCGGTTCCCCCAAACGGCGGCGGGAACGCCACGTATCTCAATAGCGCTCTTTTGCATTTTTCGTTCCTTTAAATTTTTTGCGTCGATACCCGCATTTTGCGGCAATGCTACAAGAAAAACCATAAATATTGCCAAAAAATTTAATAGCACGCCCTGCTAGACTGCCTGTGATTAGCGATAAATTTTAAAATTTTACGCGCGAGCTGCGCCTGCCGCTTTGTTTTAAAATTTAGTCGCACAAAATTTCAGGCGGCATAATTTTGATTCTTGCAGCGCAATTAAATTTTTATATCGTAGAAATTCTGCGCCGTCAGACTGCAAAAATTCTTGCTACGAAATTCTGTATCGCAACTGCGCGTGCCCTAAAATTTACGTCTTAAAATTTTTACGCCGTAGAATTCTGCAAGCTGCGAAATTTAAAATTTAAGGCCACGCAAATTTTATCGCGATTCGTGCAAAATTTTAAAATTTTACGCCTGCTTTATTTGCAGGCTACGCGAATAAATACCGCTTAAATTTTAAATTTCAAGCGGGCTCACGCCTCAGAAGTTAAAATTTGCACTAATTTCATAAGCCGCGCTCAAGATACGGTTTTTAAAATTTCGGTGATTATTAGCATCCGCAATCGTGCTGTGTTTGCCATGAACACATCCAAAAAGCTTAAAAAATCAATCCTGCGGCGCCGAGCTTGACCCCTAAAGAGATAACTATCAAAACCCCAAGCCCCGCAAAAAAGCCCGCCAGCACGTCATCTAGCATCACGCCGAGCCCGCCTGGTACGTCGCGATCCACGCGCCCGATGATTGAGGGCTTACGGATGTCAAACGCCCTGAAAAACAGCAGCGCCAAAATCATCGCGACGATCGATATCCTGCTGCTCTCAAACCCCGCGATCAGCTCCCGTAGCGGCAGCGAAAAGATCTCGCCCACGGGCGCGGCGACGCACATCGCAATCCACACCCCCACGACCTCGTCGATGACGATCTCGCTGTTATCGTGCGCGCCTACCCGCCTTTCGTAATCGCTTATGATCTTAAGCGAGACGAAAAAGACGAGGCCGGCGCACAAAAACAGCGTCACCTCGCCTGCTAGCATCAAGATCGCAAGCCCCACTATCCAGCCGGCGATGCTGCCCCAGGTGCCGGGCGCGGGCCTTAGCAACCCCGCGCCGAAAAATGTAACGAAAATTTTATCCATAATTGTCCTTTTAAATTTTGCTTTTTAAAATTTTACCGCTTATTTTAATTAGGGCATCTGCTCGCGTGCGAAAATTTTAAATTTCGTTCGTGCATGTAGAATTAATTTGTCCGCCTACACGAAATTAATTTTATCCGCTCGCCACAAAAATTTCGCTCGCTAACGCAGGAATTTTAAAATTCTACTCATTTGCGTAAAAATTTTAAAATTTTGCTCGCCTGCGTGGAGATTTCAAACCCGTCCGCAAACACACGGCATTTTGCGTGGGCGAGCAGTCGTTGCGCTGCATCCGAGTTTTGCGCTGTAACTCGCAGCAACTGCTTAATTTTAAAATTTTAGGTTCGCTTGTCGAAAACTTAAAATTTAGATTTGCCGTGCTGCTTTACATATCCATCGTGCCTTAAAATTTTAAATCCGCTTCGCCGCAAAATTTACTGCGCCGTTATAAATTTGCTACGAAGCCAAGACTTTAAAATTTCAAGCTCGTTTTATCGTACCGCTGCTAATGCTCTAAAAATTTAGCTTCGTCGCGCCACAAAATTTTACGCCAAATCTGCGTCCGCCGCTCTTTATTCTACAAAATTCCGCGCAGTCCTTTCTTTCCGCACTATGAAATTTTACTTTACGTCTAGCCGCCGTAAATTCTAACACCACGAAATTTTACCTTTCGCCTAGATGCCGCAAATTCCACGTCATTTTTTGCGTTGCGCCCTCAAACGCTACGTCTTTAGCGCGCTGGTTTGATACAGTTGCATCAGCTGCTCGTAAAACTCGCTCTCGCCGTGGCTCTGCAAGATCCCGCTGTTTGGAAAAAGCTCGTCGTAGAGCTTTTGCAGATCTGAAAATCGCGCTGGAAAGAGCTCGCTTAAAATCATCGCGGAGATCTCTTTACGCATAAAAATCGCGGGTGGCAAAATCCCCGCGCGCAGCAGTGCCTTGAGGTTTTGCGTGCGGTAATGCACGTGATGATGAGCGCCGTGAGGGCAGTTTTTGGTGCTTACGAGCACCTTACACTTCTCGCAATAGACGTATTCTGGCATAAGTAAAATCTCTATTTCGCCGCGCTTTTGATACTCGTCTAGCACCGAATGCACGCCGCCACCTTCGAAAAATAGCTCCATATTTGCGTGATTTTGCCCAAAAATTATTTTGTTTATACCTAAATTTTTTGCGATCGCGCATTGCAAGGCGGGCTTGTCGTCAAAAATCGCAAGCGAGCCCAGATCGATCATCATGGCGCGTTGCGCAACCAAAAAATTTTGCAGTAAATACCTTAGCGTTTTTTTGCGTAGCTCGTAGGGCAGGGCATCCGCGCTGCTCGTGCCGGTTAAAAAAATCACCACGAAATCCGCCTTATCGATCATATGCCTAATCAGCCGCTCATGCACGCGGTGGATCGGATCGGCGCAGGTAAAAAACGCTGAAATTTTAGGCGCGGCAAGCGAGCTTGCGACTTTTTTTATGCGCGCGATTTGCTCTGCAAGACCATTTTTTAGCAGCGTGATGCGCCCCTGCACCGCAGTTTGCTCTGCGTATGCGTTTTGAAACACCGAGTCTGCGACCTCGCTTGCGCTTGGGGCATAAACGTCGCTAACGTCTATGCGCGTGACAAGCTCACAATAGGCGGGATTTGCAGCGGGATTTTTGATGAAATTTTCGGTGGAATTTGAGATAAAATTTCCCGCCAAATTTGCTACGGATTTTGCATCTGTGCTGCAAACGCGATTGAGTACGGAATTTTCGGCAAAGCTCCGCGCGGAATTTACCGCAGAATTTTCACTGGAGCTTTTCGCCAAATCCAAAGCGGCGTTTTTTGTAGATTTTGCATCTGTGCTGCAAGTAAAAGTTTGATCGTAGTTCGTAGCAAGGCTTTCTATATGGTCTAAGCCCTCGCTTGTGGCGTTTATAGCGCTTTGCGCACTTGCAGTGCGCGCGAAATCCGTGCCGCTTTTCGCAAAACTCTGCTCATTTTGCGCCGCAGCAGAAACTCCATCCTGCAAGTTGAGCGATCCTTTAGCTAGCAAATACGCGCCGTTCTCGCCGCTAAGCGAATTTTTGGTGCGTTCAGCTATGCCGTCCTTGCTAAGATAAAGCTCCAAAATATCGCCTTTTTTTGCGTCCGCGCAGGAAAAAACGAAATTTATGCCACATACGCTTAGCTTGCTTGGGCACAGTAGCTCGCAGCTCTTGCCGAAAGCGCCGTTTGCGAGCAGACTCAGGATGTTTAGGTCGGAGCGCGAGATCTCTATCTTGCGGATTTGCGTTGCGCTATTATTTGCGCCTTTGCTCTCGCTTCCGGCCTGCTCTGCTTTTAAATTCCATGCCGCGCCCTTAGCTCGCGCCTCGTCTTTTCTGGCATTACTAGCTTTTGACATTTTTAAATTCCGCATCGTTTTTAAATCACGCTTTGCTTTTGAGTTCTGTGATGCTTTTAAATTTTGCTTCGCTTCTAAATTCTGCGCCGCGTCACTCGAAGCTATTGCGACGTTTAGAGTTTTTGTGCCGCTTAAAATTCCTTCGCTTTCAAGCGGTTTTATTTCGTTTAAATTGCCGGTATCGCGTGAAATTTCTGTCCCGTCTGCGATCCGTACCGGATGCGCGCGGCTATTTTTTTCTTGCGATGCCATATTTTTTCCTTTTCTCCCAAAGCGATTTTCGCGAAATCCCAAGTGCCGCCGCCAGATCGGAGTCGAAATACTCGTCTTGGTGCGCTACGATCGTGAGCTTTACGTATTCTTCGATGCTTAAAATTTCACTGCGTTCTTTGCTGCTGCCAAGCGTAATTTCGTCGTTAAAGCCCTTTTGCGCGCCGATGGATCCGGCAATTAGGCGCATGGATTTGGTTTTGCTTAGAAATTTTTCCTTCTGTGCGCCGCTTAGGCTATCAAAATCTGGTGCGTAAAAAATCTCCGCGCCGCGTTCTAGCGGCTCAGGGCTTTGCGCGGATAAAATTTTAAGGCGCGATTTTAGCGCAAGCGCGATCTTAAATACCGCCGCAGCCCGAGCCGCCGCATCACCGCGCAAAAGAAGCGGGAATTTTATCTGCGCTAAACGCGCGGGCGGTATTTCGCACGAAAGAGAGATCTCTTTAAGCAACACTTCGTAGGCTTCGTTTTGTGATTTTAGCGAGCGAAACTGCGCGTAATGCTCGATCTTTTTGATGAGTTCCTCTATCATAAAGGGCTTTTGGATATAGTCCGTTGCGCCCGCTTTTACGGGGTTTAGCACAGTTTCGCTATCGACGTAAGCGACCATCAAAATTATGATCGAGCGCCTAAATTTCTCGATCAGCGGATAAAAGCTCGCGCCGCTCCAGCTCGTAGAGAGTAGCACCGCCTCAAACTCCTCCGTAAGGCCCGCCGCGGCCGCCAAACTCGCCGCATTAGTGCATTCATGTCCCAGCGCGCCGAGCTTGTTTGCGATACTTTGAGCAAGATAGCTTTCGCTCTCGATTATTAAAATTTTCATACGTCCTGCGCCTTTGCTGCGTGCTTTTGCCAGTCGTAAAATTTCAAGCTTACCGCAGCCTGCGCGGCGATGCCTTCGCTTCTGCCCGTAAATCCCAGCCCTTCGGTCGTAGTCGCTTTGACATTGACGCGCACGCAGTTTAGAATTTCGCTTAAAACCTCTTGCATCTGCGCTTTGTAGGCGCCGATCTTCGGGCGCTGCGCGATGATCGTGATATCGGCATTTACGAGCTCGTAGCCGTAGCCTCTGACGCGCCGCATTACCTTTCGTAACAGCTCCTTGCTGTCCGCGCCTTTAAGCTTAGCGTCGCCGTCAGGGAAAAGTTCGCCGATATCGCCCAGCATCGCCGCGCCGCAAATAGCGTCGATTAGGGCGTGGATCGCTACGTCGCCGTCGCTGTGTGCGATCAGCGCGAACTCGCACGGGATCGCTACGCCACCGAGCATGATGCCCGCGCCTTTTTCAAGCGCATGTACGTCGTAACCCGTACCGCAAAAAATATCGCGCGAGCATGGTTTTAAATTTAGCGCCGCCAGATCGCTTACGCGCGTGATCTTAAGCGCGCCCGCTTCGCCTTTTATAAACTTCAACCGCCCGCCCGCGCTGCGGATCGCCGCGCTGTCATCGGTAAAAATTTGGCTTCCCTCAAGCGCCTTTTTAAGCAGCGCCGTGCGCGAAAGCTGCGGCGTTTGGATGAGGCGTAGCTCCTCTCGCTCCACAATGCACTCGCCGAGATAGGTCGTATCATTTACGCCAAGATAGGGGCTGATACAGTCCGCGCTGCCTAAATTTCGTATCAGCGAGGAGATCAGCTCGGGCGAAATTTGCGCGCGCGCCACGTCGCTTACGAGCACGAGCTCGCTCTCTACGAGCTGCAGCGCGTTTTTTAGCGAGCTTTGGCGATTTGCGCCACCTGGGGCGAAGTGAAATTTTAAATTTGCAGAGTCGCATTCATCTGCGTTGCATTCGATCCCGCCCTGCTCGCTTTGAAATTTATACTCGCTCGTGTCGTACTCCGCGCTTTCGCCGCGCGCCGAGGCTAAGCTGCACGCATAGAGGCGCTCGCAATAGCTCACGTCCTCCTCGTTTACGGCGATTATGATTTTTTTAAATGGGCGCGCCCGCGCGATATTTTGCGCGACGTATTGCCAAAGCGGCAGCTCGCCCACGCGTAACCACTGCTTTTTGACAGGGAGCTCAAACCTGCTCGAATCGCCCGCGGCGAGCAAAATCAGCGATATATCTTTCAAATTTTATCCTTGAAATTTTGTTACGAAATTATACGTATTAAAAATGAAAGCAAAATTAATCGCGGCTTGCGCGCTAAAATATCTTAATTTTAGGCGTAAATTTACGCGGCGCGGCGGCGAAATTTCAGCCTGCGTTACGAAAATAAACGGCAAAAGAAAAGTAAGGATTAATGAAATTTGTTATATTATACGCGCATTTTTAAGAAACGAGGCGAAAATGACCGAAAGCTGCGTATCACAGATCTATTTTGCAAAAAAAGGTGAGCCGACGCCGCAGATGAGAGAGGTCGCGCAAAGTGAGCGCATGGACGTGCGGGCCTTGTGCGATCTGCTCGCGCAAGGAAGAGCGATCATCCCCGCAAACGTTAATCACAAAAGCCTAAAGCCCATCGGTATCGGGCGCGCGCTGCGGTGCAAGATCAACGCAAACATCGGCTCCTCGGGCACGACGAGCGATATCGAGGGCGAGCTGGAAAAGCTCGAAGCCTGCTTAAAGTACGGCGCCGATACGGTGATGGATCTAAGCACGGGCGGAGATTTGGACGAGATCCGCGTCGCGATAATCGAGCGCTCGCCCGTACCCATAGGCACGGTGCCGATCTATCAGATGATCCATGAGCTGGGCGATATTAAAAATTTAAAAACGAGCGCTATTCTTAGCACGATCGAGAAGCAGGCGCGGCAGGGAGTGGATTATTTCACGATCCACGCGGGCTTTAAGCTCGAGTTTATGCCGCTGCTGTCCCGTCGCAAGATGGGCATCGTAAGCAGAGGCGGCTCGCTGATAGCGTCGTGGATGATGAAATTTCATAAGCAAAACCCCTTTTACGAAGCGTTTGATGAAATTTGCGATATCTGCGCTGCCTACGACGTATCGCTATCTCTGGGAGACGGCTTGCGCCCGGGCTGCTTATACGATGCGACCGATAGGGCGCAGCTTAGCGAGCTTGAAATTTTAGGCGAGCTAGCCCTGCGCGCGAATGAAAAAAACGTACAGGTGATGATCGAGGGGCCGGGGCACATCCCGTTTAACGAGATCGAGCTTAATATGCAGCTAGAGCGCAAGCTCTGCCGCGACGCGCCGTTTTACGTGCTGGGGCCGCTTCCGACCGACATCGGCGCTGGCTACGATCATATCAGCTCGGCTATCGGCGGGACGATGGCTGCGTATTGCGGCGCAAGCATGCTCTGCTACGTAACGCCGAAGGAGCATCTGGGGCTTCCTAATGCAAAAGACGTCAGAGAGGGCATCATCGCGCACAAAATCGCCGCTCACGCCGCGGACGTCGCGTTAGGCAAAGCGGGCGCGATAGAGCGCGATCACGAGATGAGCGATGCGAGGTATAATTTTGATTGGAACAGGCAGTTTGAGCTTAGCTTCGATCCAGATCATGCGCGCGAACTGCACGACGAGAGCCTGGGCGATGAAATTTACAAAGGCGCGGAGTTTTGCTCGATGTGCGGGCCGAAATTTTGCGCATATAAAATCAGTAGAAATTTAACCGAAAATAAGGAGAAAGAATGAGTAAAGACGAAGTCTTAAATTTGCTTAAAAGCGTGATCTATCCGGGCTTTTCTAAAAGCATCATAGATTTTGGATTTGTAAAAGAGGTCGAGATCGGCGATAGAATTTTCGTAGGGATCGAAATCCCCAGCGCCAAGCCGGAGATCGCCGCAGAGCTCAGATCGGCGGTGCAAAAGGCGCTCGGCGCGGACGTGGAAATTTTAATCAAACAGCCCAAGATCGCCGAGGAAAAGAGCAACTCTCGCAGCGGCAAAAATATCGCACCGCAGATCAAACATTTCGTGATGATCAGCAGCGGCAAGGGCGGCGTAGGCAAGAGCACGACGACGCTAAATTTAGCCATCAGCACGGCAAAGCTCGGCAAGAGAGTGGGGATTTTGGATGCCGATATTTACGGGCCGAATTTGCCGCGAATGCTAGGCGAGGATAAAACGCAAGCAAGCGTCGTGGGGCAGAAGCTAAAGCCGATCTTAAGCCACGGCGTGGAGATGATGAGTATGGGCGTGCTGATGGAGGAGGGCGCGAGCCTCATCTGGCGCGGCTCTATGATAATGAAAGCGATCGAGCAGCTGCTAAAAGACGTGGCGTGGAGCGATCTGGACGTGCTGTTTTTGGATATGCCTCCGGGTACGGGCGACGCGCAGCTTACGCTCGCTCAGAGCGTGCCGGTGACGGCGGGCGTGTGCGTTACGACGCCGCAGACGGTCGCGCTGGACGATAGCGCACGCGGGCTTGATATGTTTGAAAAGCTCCACATCCCGATCGCAGGCCTTATTGAGAATATGAGCGGCTTCATCTGCCCCGATAACGGCAAGGAGTATGATATCTTTGGTCGCGGCGGCGCGCAAAAGCTGGCGCAGCGATACAACACCGAAGTAATCGGCGAGATTCCGATCGAGATCGCTATCCGCGAGGGCGGCGACAGCGGCAAGCCGGTGAGCTTCTATGCGCCAGATTCTTTGAGCGCGAAGCGCTACGAAGATGCCGCGCGCAAGCTGTGGGAGAAGATCGAGAAGATCGATCGCGAGGAGCTCGCGGACAACTCCGCAATCCAGCCGGTGATGGACGGCAAGAGCGCCTGCTCGAATTAGGACTTTGGCGGGTGCGGCGTCAAATTTCGCGTGGAATTTCTCGTGAATTTTGCAGATTGAAATTCAACGCGGAATTTAATAGTTTGGAATTTTACGTCGAATTTCGCTGCAAATTTTATAATGCTCGCAAAATTTCGGTATACAAATCCGTCATAGAATTTTGCCCGTAAATTTAGCGGGTAAAATTTCACGCGGGTTTCGCGGCTTGGGATTTCACGCTGAGTTTTGTAGCTCGAAATTCTGCGTTAAAATTTCGCCACGAAATTTCGTAGTTTGAAATTTCGAGCTAAAATTTTACCAATCTCCGTTGCGTGAGGGTTCAGATAAAATTATAAGCGCAGAATTTTACGGCGAAAATTAAATTCCAAACGGACAATTCAGCGAGGTAAAATTTGCTTTAGAATTCCGCTTTGGAGTTTTAAATGCAGAATTTTAAGCATAAAGCTTTGCCGCGGAATTTTAAAATGCAAAATTTTATCGCTAAAACTTTGTTTTAAAATTTTAAGATGGGGCTTTAGCGATGAATTTCTGGCTTGAAATTTTATCGCGCCTAGCTTTTTTAGCGGTAGCTGCAGTATTGCGCTAGTTTAAATTTTATTTCGCCGGGCTTTATGGCAGTGGAATTTATCCGCGAAAGCCTCTGTAGAGTTTATTCGGGATGGAATTTTATCTGTAGCGGTCGCGGCAAGGAAATTTCTCGCGCAACTGAAATTTAAGCAGCTGGAATTTAATTCGTATAGGCAGGGAGCTAAAGCGGTAAAATCCCTAAGCCTAGGCTTTTAGGTTTAGGGATTCTACTTTTATACGAAATAAGAAAGGTCGGTAATGAGGTTTTTGATTATTTTGGTGCTTGCATTTGCGGCGTTCGCGCAAGAGAGCAATATGCAAAAATGGGCGAAAGAGATTACCGCGGACGCGCAGATCCCGCAGGATAAGTTTTTGGCGTTTTATCTGAATAAAGATGAGCCTAAGAAGGT
This sequence comes from uncultured Campylobacter sp., assembly GCA_900539505.1. Classification (GTDB taxonomy): domain Bacteria; phylum Campylobacterota; class Campylobacteria; order Campylobacterales; family Campylobacteraceae; genus Campylobacter_B. The sequence continues at coordinate 54,770 of UQCL01000007.1, forward strand.
GGTTTTCTCTGAAAACGTCGATCGCATCAGCGTCAATTACGAAGGAAATTCCTTCCATGAAATTCCATCTCCAAATCTTATGGCTTATTGGGTCGGCGAGTTTAATTTTGACGCCGATATCGAAAAGATGGTGCTAGGAGATTACGGCTGGTCTACGCTGGTAATCGCCGTGGACGGCACGGACGTGCTAGGCGGAACATCTAGCAATCAAAAGCGCCCGCTTACGTATAAATTTAGCAAGGGCAAGCACAAGATCGAAGCGTGGTTTTTAAATGACGCGCATTCCAGCGAGCTTTTCGTAGATTTTAAAGATGTAGAGCCCTTTTATCGTCAAAAAGACGCCGTAGCCAAGATCCCTGCGGATAAGGACTACGATCTGTGGCTCGGCGCGATCTACGAAAGCGCGCAGATGAATAATCGCGTCAAGCTAAATTTAGCCAAATCTGCAAAGCCTATCGTGCTGCTGCTTAGCTCATATCGCGCCGTGGAGTGGGAGATCTCAAATCCGCAAAATAACGAAATTCTAGCCGTGTTAATTTACAACCCCATAAGTAGCGTCCGTGGCGTAAGCGGTGCGCTTTACGTTGAGGACTACAGATATACGGAGGCTGCTGATGGGCTTAAATGCGAGTGCATTTCGGGCAATGTCTTTCACTGCGACGGCAGCGAGATTTATGATATGAACGGGCGTGTAAACGGGATATTTGGCAGAGGCTTGGGGGCATTTGCCGGCAAGCACGCCGTAAATTCCTTAGATTTGCCGGGGCTTGTTATTACTCCAAAAATTTTAGACGAAAGCAAAGCTCGTCTACTCTCGGTAGAAGCCGACCGCAAGAAATGCGAAAGCACTCCGATGGATGATGTGTTTAGGTAAATTTACACTACGATATCTGTCTCTTATACACATCTGACGCTGCCGA
>UQCL01000008.1 GCA_900539505.1 uncultured Campylobacter sp.
TACACGCGTAAGATCGTCGGCAGCGTCAGATGTGTATAAGAGACAGTTATATAATTGTGCCGAAATTGCATATATGGTAATTTTGCATGTTTAGTATTTTCGAAAGGAGAAAATATGGCGAATAAAGGCAAGGTCATATGCCCTTATTGTGGCACAGGCTGTCAAATCGAGCTGACTGCGGAAGACAATTATATCAAATCCGCAACCGGCGTAAGCGACAACCCAGTAAATCAAGGTTGTTTATGTTTGAAAGGTTATTACGGATGGAATTACGTAGGCTCTAGAGATAGGCTTACTACTCCGCTAATTCGTAAAAAGAATGGCAAATTTAGTAAAGACGGCGATTTGGTCGAGGCTAGCTGGGACGAAGCGCTTGATTTGGTTGCTAAAAAGATGCTCGAGGTTAAAGAAAAATACGGCGCCGACGCGATAGCCGGAAACTATTCTGCACGCTGTACGCATGAGGATAACTACGTAGCGCAGAAGCTACTTAGAATTTTAGGCACGAATAATATCGATCACTGCGCGCGCATTTGACACGCTCCGACTGTGGCAGGTCTTGCCAAAACAATCGGTAACGGAGCGGCTACAAATAGCTTCACGGAGATCGGAACTCACAGCAACTGCATTATGATGATCGGCTCAAACCCGGAAAATGGCCATCCGATCGTAGCTATGCACGTTCAAAGAGCGTTAAATAGAGGCGCTAAACTCATCGTCATTGACCCGGTTAAGACGGAATTTGCAAATCGCGCAGATATCCACCTCCAGCTTGAGCCGGAGCACAATATCCCGGTTATAAACGCTTTAATCCATGCTATTATCGACGAGGATTTGGTAAATCACGAATTCGTTGAGAAATACACCAAGGGCTTTGAATATGTAAAAGAGGCGGTTAAGGATTATTCGCCTGAAGCCGTAGCCAAATACACTAGGCTAAACGCCGAGGATATTAGAAAAGCGGCTAGAATTTATGCTACTACGCGACCTGCGGTTATCACGCACGGAATGGGTGTAACTCACTTCAACCACGGCGTGGGCGCAGTCTGCGACATTTCAAATTTAATGCTCGTAACGGGCAATGTGGGCGAGCTCGGAAGCGGCGATCTACCGATTCGTGGACAAGAAAACGTTCAAGGCTGCTGCGATATGGGAATGCTTCCTAACGTATTTACCGGCTATAAAGCTGTGACCGACGAGAGTGCCCGTGATTGGTTTGAGCGCCAGTGGAATTTGCCGAAAGGTCATCTAAATGGCAAGATCGGCATTCATAAAACCGAAGTGCCTGACGCAATTCTTGATGGTAGGGTGAAATTCTTCTGGACGATGGGCGAAAACCCGGTTATGACCGATCCGAACGCAAACCACTTCTTGCGCGCGATTTCGCAGGTAGAGATGTATGTGATCCAAGATATTTTCTTAACCGAGACGAGCCGCAAAGCAGATGTTGTGCTTCCTGGAGCTTGCAGCGGCGAGAAAGAGGGTACTTATGCTAACGCCGAGCGCCGCGTACAGCATAGCGAAATTGTAGTTGCCCCTCCGGGACAAGCTAGACAAGACTGGGCTATCATCTGCGAGCTTGCCAGACGTTTAGGTCTAGGAGATTATTTCACATTCCAATCTCCAGAGCAGATTTGGGAAGAGGTGCGCAGGGTAGCCCCACACAACTACGGCGGAATGAGCTATTACCGCATCAAAAAATACCACGGACTTCACTGGCCGTGCCCTGATGAGAATTCTATGGGCGGACCTGCATTGTACCTTGATAAAAAATTCTTTACCCCGGACGGTAAAGGAAATTTCGTCCCAGTTCTATTTGTGGATGATAAGAGTAAGATCGAAAGCGCCAAAGAGGAATTTGCAAAACGTATGAATATGCCGAAAGATTATCCTGTAATGGCGGGCTCCGTGGACGAGAAGACCGATGCAGAGTTCCCAATCCAGCTTTTAACTACGCGTAAGGTTTACGAGTACGCAGGAGGCGCGATGACTAGGCGCTCTAAGACCGTAGAGCAGGGCGGCGACGCGATAGGACCGATTGCGGAAATGAATCCGAAACTCGCCGAGCGATACGGAATTTCACAGGGCGATTTCATCGTCGCGTGGAGCCGCTACGGCTATATCGCGATCAAGGCGGACATCACCGAGTGTATAATGGATGGTATCATTCAGATGTCTTATCACTACTGGGAGAGCTGCTGCAACGAGCTAACGAGCGGCGGCTGGGATCTCATCGCCAAAACGCCTACGTTTAAGGCAGCGATTCAGATTAAAAAGATCGACGAAGAGGAATTTTTGCGTATCCGCGAGCTTAAGCGCATTAAATTTCAAACCAATAAAGTCGTTTACGACGACTTCCACCACCATCCGATTAAATTCTAAGAATTTAATCTTATCTGTAGATTCGGGGGCTACGCTTCCGAATCTACTTTTTAACAATCAATTCAAATAATATGAAATTTTTGGCGATCTAGCCGTCTTGCAATATTTAAGGATCAAAGATTTCAAGAATTCAATAAATTTCAAATTTCGCGGTATTTTAAATACGCTTCTTGGCGTAGTCGCACTATTGAATAAGAGGGCATAGAATTTATCTGCTATTGCGTTAATAGATCTGGCGGCAGAGACTGGGCATTCGCGATTTATCAAATCCTAATAAATGTAGTCTCTATAAGAGCGGCGCAATGGAGTAAATTTTAAAGATAAGCATGATAATAAGGCTATTTTATCGCGACAAATCTTGCCAAATTACATTATTGATTAAATTTTAACGCGCGCAGGCTGATTTTATGCGAATTAGCCTATATTGCCAAGTAGCGCTGCAATTTTAATAACGCAAATGCGATTTTTGTGATTTTGATAGATGAATGCAAAAGGCTCATAGGCTTTTAAAGCGCTAGACGCGGCTTTTAGTCTTAATGGTCGCAAATGCCGGTTTCTAGCATAACCGGAGTAGTTTCGCGCTCCGTCCGAAATCCATAAATTTTGATTTTAAAATTTTAGATTTAAAATTCCGAATTCCGTCGTGCTTGGAATTCGGAATTTTCAGAATTTTGTTTCATCGCGTGTTTTTGGCGTTCTATTTCACGTGGGAGTCGCTCGCTGCACTAGATAGATCACGCCGCTTGCGATGTTAAAGCTATTGCGCCAAAGCTTCTGCCTGCTTGCGGATGAGATTTATGAACTGGGCTCCGGCATTGAAGCTATTGCGCCAAAGCTGCTGCGGCAGAATTCCATTTACTTTATGCAAAAGTAGTTAAAATTTCTGCCGCTTGTCGCGCCTGAGCTACTTATTGTGCCGGTCTGTTCGTCTCGCTTTAATTTTTATCGCTAGCAGCACCCACTTTACTTTGTCGCTCCTAAATTTTTGCTGTCAGTCGCGTTAGAATCGCTCGCAGCGCCGTGATTTTCGCTGCTTGCAGAATCTGAGCTTGTCGTACCGCTAGGACTTGCGGAGATTGGATTTGCTATGCTTTCGCCCGCGATGCCACTTACGTTATTTATGTAGGCTACGGTGCTTATTTTGTTCCATTCTCTACCGATTTTCAAAAACGCGCGCTGGCTGTCTAGGATCTCTTTAAACATCGGATCTTTCGCCGCTTCTTCGTCTAAGATTTCATTCGTTGCTTTTTTAAGTGCAGCTATCACGTCCGCAGGAAAGTCGCGCACCTGCACATCCGGAAACTGCGCTTTTAGCTCCGCCCAAATGCGAGCGTTTTCGTAAAAGCCCTTATTTTGGAAGTTCTCTCCGGCAAGTCTTGCTGCAGCCTCTAAGATCGCTTGAAGATCCGCAGGCAGCTTCTCTAGCGCCTTTTGATTTACCAGCAGCTGGCAGTCTCCCATAGGCTCTTGCCAGCCTGTGTAGTAGTATTTAGCCACTTTGTGAAATCCAAGCGGCATATCATAGACGGGGCTTACCCACTCGACCGCGTCGATCGTGCCCATCTCTAACGCCATAAATAGCTCGCCCGTAGGCACCGTGTTTATAGTGGCACCCAGCTTGCTCATCACCTCTCCGCCTAGCCCCGGTATGCGGAATTTAAGCCCTTGCAAATCTGCAACCGAGTTGATCTCTTTTTTAAACCAGCCACCCATTTGCATGCCGGTAGATCCCATCAAAAAGGTCTTCATGCCGTATTGTGCGAACATCTTATCATTAAGCTCTCGCCCACCACCATAGTAATACCACGCGTGCTGCTCATCAGTAGTCATACCGAAAGGCACCGCCGTCCAGAGCATAGTTTTGGCGTCTTTGCCTTTATAATAATAAAGCGAAGTATATCCTAGATCGTATTGCCCGCTTTTGACGAAGTCGAATATGCCAAAGCTTGCCTTGTGCTTGCTCGGCGTATCGATGCGGATCTGAAGCCTGCCACCACTAAGGCTTTCGGCATAGTTTTTAAAATCCTCGGCGGCAGCGCCCAAAACGGGCGTAGTCGCCTCCCACGTACTAGCAAGTCTTAGGCGATAAACCTTATCGTCGCCGAAAAGCTGCGAGCCCAAAAGCATGAGACATGCAAACAAAAAAATCTTTTTCATTTATATCCTTTCATAAAGTTTTAAATTCATAAAATTTCAAAATTTAGTGCGCTGCCGGCTTAAAATTTAATCGCGTCCTGCGTCACTGCTACGAAATTCTGCCTCGCGGTGTCTATTTTATCGACACGTTGCTTTCTATTCTATTTTACGACGCTTCATCTTATAGGCACCTTGCTCTGCAAATATCTTATTTTGCGACATTTTACTTCTTAGCGCCCCGCCCAAGCTTTTTATTTTACTATGCCTGGCTTTGCGACGATAGAGCGCCGTGTTCGTTTAATTTCGCCATGTTTGGATGTTACCGCACCTGCGCCATATCTAGCGATAATATTTTATCAAGCGCGCTTATTTAAAAACCTCTGGCGCGGATCTTTTTCTCTTAGAAATGGCAAAAGTATCTTAAATGCCATCTTTGCGCTTTTGCAGATAAAATTCTCCTTTTCTTTCAAAGCGAGCTTTGTCATTTCAGCAAGCTTAGACGCTACGCCATTTCTTTGATCTTAGACGGCAGAATCGTGCTTTTAAATTTAAAATTCCGCAATCTGGGTAATCTTTGCATCACAGGCAAGCAAAAGTTTAGCCTTTATATTTAAATTTTGCGCCTTAGTTGAGCGCAAAATTCCGCGCGAAGTTTCGATGTAAATTCCGCGAGAAGCCTAGATTAGAATTTTACGCAGAGCCACCCCGCGTTGTCTAAAATTTTTTGCAAAATTCCGTGCCGCAAAATGCACTTAAAATTTTAAATTTGCTATTGCGCGGAATTACTTAGCGTAAATTCTAAGCCTTGAAATTTTGCTCTTGTTTGACAGCATAAAATTTTAAAACAAAATTCTGTAGCCGCTATGCCATAAAATTTTATTCGCAAAGCCTGCTTGCTAAATTTTAAAATTTTAAATCTAAACCCGCAAAATTCCGTATTTTGCGTTTTGAAATTCTATTTAGCAAAATTTTATCTCGCAGATTTCTCGCTTTATAAATTTTACACTCGATGAAATTTTACTTCGCATAGTTTGCGCTTCGTAAAATTCTAGCTCGCAAAATTTCGCTTAAAATTCCGCGAGCTGGCCCTTATTTTCGAATAGTTCCGCGTGTTTGCTACGCAAAAACTCGACAACGGCGATCACCTCGTCTGCACCGCTAGTGTCCGAGTTCGCAAGCACCGTGTCGATATTTTCGATGTATAACTGCGCCGCGTCGGCGAGCCGCTCGCGCTTCACGCCAGCATAAAGCAGCATCGCGTCAAGCAGGATATTGATCTCGTAGATGAGGTCCTGCTCGGCGATTTTTTCGTCATTAGTTTTCATCTTCTTCCTTTGAAATTTGGGTTTTTTTCTCGATTAGATCCACGATTTGCGCCTTTACGGCTTCGTACGAGCTCGCGTCCTTAAAGCCCGCAAACATACCGCCGCTTGCATTTACGTGCCCGCCGCCGCCGAGGAGCAGCTTTGCCATTTCACTTACGTCGATCTTGCCGTCGGCGCGGAAGCTGAGTGTTTTCTTGCTCGTTACGTCGATGAAAAAATCGACATCAGGGTTTTGCGTCAAAAAGTCGTTGCCGATGACGCTTACGTTGCCGATATTGTAAGTCAAAATGCCCTTTTTATCGAGATATCTGATCTCAAAGCGCTGCTTTTGCGCGCTTAGACGGGCGACTACGAAATGCGAGACGAGATTGCTTAGCGTATCGTCGCGCTCGCTTTTAAAAAATTCCTTTTTTATGCCGTGCAGCGCGCTATCTAGCGCAATGTGTGCGTCCGCCTCGTCTTGAAATTTAAAAATTTTTTCTAACAGGAAAAAGATATAATCCCTGCTCTCCCGCTCGAACATGATCTTATTGATCTCTTTCGCGCCCGAGACCATGCCGAGGCAGACCTTGCCGAGCTCAAACTCGCTCTGCTCCTTCAGCCAGATATCCACGGCGTTTACGACGCGCACGAGCTTATCCAGCCGCGTCGAGCCGCCGAACATCGCACTGAAAAAATCATAGGTGATCTTCGTGGCGCAGCGCGATGAGTCCAGAAAATACCACGGGAATTTCTTCGCGCACTCAAGTCCGCTTTGATGATGATCTAGAAGGATCACGCGGGCGTTGCGGCGCGCCAGTTCGCCGCTAAATTTCTCGCATTGCGCGGGCAGTAAATTTAGATCGGTGATTAAAACCAGGCTTTTTTCGTCTGCGTCTGCGGCAAGCCTTGCGTCAATACCGGCGAGGATGAGCTCAAATTTTTCGTTTATCTCCTTGCCGTAGTTGGCGTTGAAAAATTCCACGTCCGTCAGGTAGTGCACCGCGACGAACTGCGCGCCGTAGCCGTCCAGATCGGTGTGGCTTAGGTGATATATTTTCATTTGCGCTCTTTGCCGATGATATCTGCTAGCGTGATCGTATCCATATACTCATCGACTTTCTCTTGAAGCTCGCCAAACATTAGATTGACGCGGCACAGCGTGCGACCGTTCGGGCAGGCGTCGATCCCCTCGGCGGTGCAGTCAAATACCGTCGCCTTGCGTCTTTCGGCGCTTTTAATGATCTCGCTTAGCGTGATCTCGTCCGCATTGCGCGCGAGCACAAAGCCGCCCTTAGCGCCTTTGAAGGAATTTAGAAGCCCCGCACGAGCTAAATTTTGTAAAATTTTAGCCAAAAAGCTGCGTGAAATTCCAAGCTCGCTAGAGATCGAATCGACATCCATCGATTCCTCCTTGCCCGCGATGCAGATCATTGAAAGCAGGGCGTATTCGCTTGCTTTTGTAAAAAGCATTTATTCTCTCCTTTGGTGTCAAAGCGTGCATTTTACACAAAGAAAGCAAAAATTTAGGTTAATTAAGTATAATCGCTCCCTATTTTACCGATCAGGAGGTCATCATGGCTTTAGACACGGCTCAAAAAGCACAGATAGTTGCGAAATTCGCTAGAAGAGAGAAAGATACGGGCTCTGCAGAGGTGCAAATCGCGCTTCTTACCGAGAGGATCACGCTTCTTACCACTCATTTGCAAGCAAATCCGAAAGATTTTTCATCTCGCTTAGGACTACTAAAGCTAGTAGGTCAGCGCAAAAGAATGATGAAATATCTTAAAAACAAAGACTACGCAGTTTACTCCAAGCTCGTTAGCGAGTTAAATTTAAGAGATAAATAAGCTCCTTTGCTCGTGGCGGCGTTTATTTCGTCACTGCGATTTATACACGGCGTCCGTCAAACGGCGGACGCTTTTTTTATGCCCGGAATTTAGACAACTACACTTTTTCAATCTTTGAATTTTTTGTAAAATTTATGAATTATGCTTGGATTATGAAATTTCAAAATTTCATATAAATTCTGAAATTTCGTCGAATTTCAACGGTTCACATCCGCGACGGAATTTTGAAATTACGAGCGGCGATAAAAATTTTATCTGCGCTGTCTTGCATGCAGCCAGATTATACATTCGCGCTGTTTGGATCATCCAATTTGCATCAAAATTTAATTGTCAAATTCCAAAGAATTTAGATAAAAATCCTTGCCGTAACGCCTGAAAAATACGGCGAGTATAAAATTTCAGCAAATTTTAATGGGGGGGCGTATTATTCACAAATTTTATTTTTAATTAAAGGATTATTAATGGATTATTTTCACGGCATCGCAATCAACGCAAAAAAAGAGGTGCTTACGAATATGAGTAGTGAAACTAATACGAATGTGTATGGATCAAGTAGTGGTGACATTGTTTATGGTGGTAGAATTAATACTAATACGACAGCACATACTACTACTAGGACCAGTACTACACATATGCATATATGGACTTTTCAGCTTAAGGGGCAAGGTAAAGATTTATTTAGGGTGGCTTTAGGTGAAAATTTCGCAATTGTAGATGGCGATGAAATGACTGGTTATGCGGAAAGAAACGGCGGTTATATGGATTGTGGCGTTACTAAAAATGTAACTAGAAATATAAGCAATGAAAATCAAATCTTGTCTGACACCGAAAGTCTTAAACCTGAATTTGCCGCTGACTTGGTAGTTTATGGCGTCATTGCAGGTGGAGTATTAGGTCTTATATGCAATGGGCTTTATTTTCAATGGTCTTATATCGCGTCGTTTATAATAGGTGCGATAGGCGGCGGTATTTTGACATCTAAAACTTATAAGTTATTAGTTTATAACAAGAAATTACGCGAATATGAAAGAATTTTAGCCGATACGAAACAGTTCTTAGAAGACTTTGAAAATCGTATTGCAAGTGAAAAAATAGATGAAGAAATAGGACTAATCATAAACGCAAGCCCTCAAGAACAAATCGAAGCAACTTCAGAGGCGGAGCAAATAGAGACGAAATAGCTTTAAAATTTCAGTCGCATTTGAAGTTATATTTTTTGTGCGGTTTGAAATTTACTTAGGAAAAAGGTATCAATATACTAAAACTAAATTTTATCCTTTCGGGTGTGCGATTCAAAACTATACGCACGCCTTATTTTTAGTGTATAAGGTTGTTTTTAAAATCCTAGTACGTACAATTTTAAAATTATATTACTACGAAAATTGTGAAAATCCAAAATATGTAAATTGTAAATTTCTTGCTTTGTAGAAATTTAAAGCCTATTTAAACGCCGCGAAGCTCATAAAATTCGCCCATTTAAAGATACTCTCGACACGCTTAAAGCCCGCGCTTAGTGCCAAGGCGCGATTTTCCGCCTCCGTGTAGGGCACGAGCACGTTTTCAAGCGCCTCTCGTTTTTGTGCGATCTCGTAGCGCGAGTAGCCCTGCGTGCGCTTGTAATCCTCATAAATTTCGATCATCCGACGCGCGAGCGCAGGCTCTTCGTAGACGATCTTTTCGCTAAAGATCAAAACTCCGCTCTCACGCAATCCGTCGTAAATTTTACTCACGAGCGCGGCGCGGCGTGGCGGCCTGATGAACTGCAGAGTGTAGTTTAAAATCACGGCATCGCAGTCTGCGAGGCTCGCATCCAGCATGTCCGATACGCTAAGCTCGAGCTCGGCGCCGAATGCCGCCGCCTTAGCGCGGGCGTTTTGTATCATCGCCTCCGAGCTGTCAATGCCGCACAGCCGCAGATCGGGGCGCAGCGCAAACAGCGCCAGCAGCGCGGTCGCAGTCGAGCAGCCAAGATCGATCACGCGGGCCTTTTGCGGCAGTATACGTGCCAAAAGCTCGCTGCTAAGCCGCGTGCTGGCCTCATAAAACGGCACGCTGCGCCCGATCATATCATCAAAAACCGACGCGACGCTGGCGTCAAACTCAAACTGTTTTTTGATAGGCTCTTTAAAAATTTCGTCTTTCATCCGTTTCCTTTTTAGTTTCGCTATTCGCGCAGCACTCGATTTATACTTCCTGTGCATGCTAAGCGCAGAATTCTCACACCGTGCTTCCTGCACTTGCGCGACACTCGATTTGCGACCGCTACGCATGGAATTTTTGCGCTTAGTTTGCCCCGCGCGAAGCATACCTAAATTTTAAAGCTTTGCAGCGCAGCTAAGATTTTTTATCGCCCTCGATTCTCGGTGCAGCTCACACTTACCTCGCCTTACATAAGCCCAAGCCCAAGGTGCGTTAAAGCCATGTAGGCAGTGTACCAAGTAACGGGCGCACGACTTTTATACGGGACGACGCAGACGGCTTATTTAATGCGCCGTAGATGTGAAATGCAGACGGATGCATTAAATTCAAAGCGCACAGCCCGAAAATTTCATCTTTAAGCTTACAAGCCGTAGATTAAAATTTGCGGCTTCGTAGTACCGCCTCCGCCTCTGAAGCGTCTTTTAAAATCTGCTCTTTAAGCTGCGCTAGATCGCTAAATTTACGATTTTCGCGTAGGAACTTTATAAATTTCACGCAAGCAAATTTCGCACCGCTGTTTTTGTCCGCAGCCTCTAAATTTTTATTTTCGGCGTCCAAGCTTTCGCTCGCCGCAAAATTTTGTGTAGAAATTTCTACTGAATTACACGCCGAAATTTCATCTAAATTTTGCGCAGAATGTGCAGCTTGCCCCCCGCAGCACGGCGCGTAATCTTGCGCAGAATTTACGGCCTCGAAGCTCGCAAAGCCCCCTAAAATGTGCGTTTCAATCGCAAAAGCTCCGTCGGTGCTGAGCCTGTGCCCCAAGAAGCTCACGCTTGCAAATTCCTTGCTTCCGGCGCGCGCCAGGGTCGCATACACGCCGCTTTTTGGCATAAAATAGCCGCTGGCATCAAGATTTAGCGTCGCTACGAACTCCCGCGCCCCGCGCCCCTGGCCGCGCACGATCCGCCCGCAGATCTCGTAATCTCGCCCTAAAAGCTCCGCCGCCTCTTCGCACCGGCCGCGCGATAAAAGCTCTTTGATCCTGCTTGAATGCACGCCGCCGCCGCTTAAGCAAAGCTCCCCTACGACGCAGGTTTGCCCGCGAAATTCGCGCCTTAAAAATTCCACGTCCCACGCCCGATCACGCCCAAATCTAAAGTCCTCGCCGACGACGATTTTTTGCAAATTTATGAAATTCTGCCTTAAAAGTGCGATAAATTCGCCTCCGCTAAGGCTTTTGATGGCGCGTAGATCGCAATAAAAAATCTTTTTGTCCGTAAATGCCTGCCGCGACGCGAAAGGGGTTAGCTTCGTGCCACCACCTGCTAGGATTACGATTATCGCGCCGTGCTCACCTAAATTTTCAAATAATTTTTGATGTCCAAGGTGCATGCCGTCGAAGTTACCGATCGCTACGGCGCACACGTCATCGCGGTTTGCGCCTTGCAGCGTTGCGAAAATCTCGCCTCGTGCGAACTGCTCGCTTAGGCGCGCGCGTAGTACTTCCGCACAAGCAGGAAACGTGCCCTGAGCTTGCGCGTCTACGCCATTGTTGCAAGCGTCGTTATAAGCCGTTTTACTGCCAAAAGTCGTTTCATTGCTGCAAGAGGTGTCGGTGTCTGCTTCATCTGCGCGGTGCGCATCGCCGGTTTTATTTTTGCGTAGCTCTTGCTTCGGGTGTTCGATACTTTTAGATGAATTTTCCCCATTGCTTGTGAAATTCTGTTCCGTAAAATTTTTCAAGCTGGAATTCTGCGCTACGAAATTTCGCTCTTTAAAATTCCGTAGCGAAGTCCCTGTATGGTCTTTACATGATTTTTGATTAGCCATTATTTCTGCTTCGTCCAGACGATTTTTTTGGTGTCATAGCCGCTGTGCTTCGCTTTTTTTAGATAAACGATGCGGATCGGCTCGGGCAGGGTTTTGCTGCGCGAGAGGATATACAGCTCGCTCGTATCGGCACCGAAAATCAGTGCGTAGCGATAGTCGCCATCCACCTGCGCCACGCGGTAGAGGGAGTCTGAGATCAAGCCCTTTCGGTAGAGCAGGCCTACGTTTTTATCGCCGGCAAACTCCAGCACGTGCTGCTCGTTCTCGATTTTGCCGGAGCTTGTTTTGGCGGTTTTCAGAAGGTTGATCGTGGAGTTTTTATCGATGAAACACTCATATGCGGTGTTTTGCAGTTCGCCGCCGCCCTTCATGCGGGCGATTTCGTACCAGCCGCCGCTAAATTTAGCGATGTCGAAGTTTTTTACGATCGGTGCTTTCGGGCTCAGACTTTTGGCGCATGAGCTCAAAAAAACGGCGCCTAGCACCAAAATAATCAAATTTTTAAATTTCATAGTTCGTCCTTTTTAGAAGATAGAAAAATTCTTGATTTCCCTCTTTACCCGTGATTTTGCAGGCGCCAGAGTGCAGCACGGCAAGGCCCAGCTCAGCGCATAGTCGCTCAAATTTCGCTCGCGCGCCGCGCGCCGCTTTTTCGTCTTTGAGCACCCCTTTTTTATTTCGCTTAGCCTCCGCGCCCACCTCAAATTGCGGCTTAAATAGCACGATGAGAGCGCTTTTTGCGAGGCTCGCGAGGCTTTTTAAGATCAAATTTAGTGAAATGAAGCTCACATCGCAGGTGATGAGATCAAATTTTTTCTCGCTCGCAAATTTCCTGATGTCGGTGTTTTCGCGCACGATCACGCGGGGATCGCGCCGCAAAATTTCGCTTAGCTGCGAGCTGCCGACGTCAAGCGCGGTCACGCTCTTTGCACCGCGCTGCAGTAAAATCTGCACGAACCCGCCAGTGCTGCTGCCCACGTCCAAAACATCGACTTCCGCTAAATTTAAAATATCTTTTTGCGAGGGTTCTGCTTGCATAGGCTCCGCGCCGCTTTCGTTGCGGCATGCGCCCGCCTTGCCGCCCGATTTGGAGGCTTTTGCCGCATTTGAAATCTCTGCCGTCTCGGCGCCAGCATCCATTTGCAAAAGTCCTGCCGTTTCGGCGCTAGTTTTTGCGATATGGATCGCCTCGGTATTTGTTTCTGCGATCTTTGCCGCTGTCGCGCTTGGAATTTCGGTCGTCTCGTCCGCGCCTAAAATTTTATCCGTAGCCGCAAAATCTGCACTTGAAATTTGCGTCGTTACTGTGCCTGCTTTTTGCGTCGCTGTCGCTTTGCTAACCGCGCCCTTTTCGGCACTGTACGGTTTTGAAATTTCTGCCGCCGAGTTAGGCGAATTTGTGCCGCAACCTGCCAAAAGCCCGTTTTCGGCTAGCTCATCCAAAAAGCCCGCAAGCTTGAGCGCGCCCCTGCTTACGTAAATTTGATCAATCGCGCTGATTTCGCCGCTCTGCTCGGGCGCGATCTGCGCAGAGGGCCTATTTTGCACGGCGCCTCGCAGCAAAATTTTATCCTGCTTTATCAGTGCGGCGGCCTGATTTCTGCTAATTTTAAGCGTGTTTGCGACGAGCAGATCAAATCTCATTTTGCTTTTTCTCCGCGCCGCGCGGCGGTGAAATTTTAAAACTCACGCAGTTTTTGCGCGAGCTTGAGTTTAAAATTTTATCGCGCATAGCAAAGTCGCGTGTAGCAGTGCTGCAAGGCTCAAACTTTAGTCTGCGCCGCGCCGTAAATTTAACCATACTGCGCGTTGCAAATTTTAGCTCGCCGTGCGTTGCAAATTTTATCTCGTCGCTAGCGAAAATTTTAAAATTTTTCCTATCGGCGCAGTGTTCGCGCGCCGCAAAATTTTTAAAATTCTCGCGGCTTGTAAAACGCGCAAGCATCGCAGGACGGAGCTTGCTTTTGAAATTTAACCCCGCGCCGTTTGCGCGTAACTCCGACACCGAGCAGAAAACCTTCACTCGCCACTCCCCGCGAGCGCTTCAGGCTCGCTCTTGCCGGGTGGATTTGCGCCGAGCGTCGTTGGGCTCGCGAGCGCTTCAAACTCGCTCTCGTCGATCACCCGCACGCCAAGCGAGCGAGCTTTTTGCAGCTTAGAGCCCGCTTCTGCGCCTGCGAGCACGAAGTCGGTCTTAGCAGATACCGAGCCCTGCACCTTCGCGCCCATCGCCAAAAGCCTGGCCTTAAACTCGTCGCGCGGGCGGCTTAGAGTGCCAGTGATGACGACGCTGCGGTTCGTGAAGGCGCTTTTGGTGGTCTGCATCTCGGGCGGGCGCGGCGTGATGATTTCGCTTAAATTTAGAATTTTTTCGCGATTTATCTTGCAAAACTCCGCTAGGCTCCTCGCCATCGCTTCTCCAAAGCCCTCCAGCCGCAGAATTTCATCTTCGCTCGCATCTAGCCAATCCTGCCCGAATGCCGCGGCGATCTTGCGCGCGGCTACCTCGCCGATGTGTTCAATCCCTAAAGAAGCGATGAAGCGCTCAAGCGGCGCGTTTTTGCTCGCATTTATCGCGCCCAAAAGATTTGAAATTTTTTTATCCGCAAAGCCCTCAAGATCCGCCAAATCCTGCGCGCTGAGGGCGTAAATATCGCCGATCTTTGAAATTTTGCCGCTTTCAAAAAGCTGCGTAATCGTCGCGTCGCTTAGCCCCTCGATATTCATGCATTTTTTGGAGCAGAAATAGATCAGCGAACCTATCACGCGCGCCTTGCAATCGAGGTTTTGACACTTTATGAGCGCGCCTTCGTCAAGCAATTTCTCGCCGCAAACCGGGCAGCGATCGGGGCGCGAAATTTCGCTCTGCGTGCCGTCTCTGCGCTGTTTGTAAACGCTCGTGATCTTCGGGATCACGTCGCCGCTGCGGATGATGCCCACGAAATCGTTTTTCATTAGCCCTAGCCGCGCGATCTCGTCGAAATTATGAAGCGTCGCGTTTGAAACGTTCGCACCATCGATATTTACGCTATCTACGACGGCTACGGGAGTGACTGCGCCGGTGCGGCCGACCTGCAGATTGATCTCGCGCAGCCGCGTTACCTTTTCGACCGCGGGAAATTTATACGCGACCATAAAGCGCGGGAATTTCACCGTATAGCCCATCTGTGCGCATTTTGAAAGCTCGTTTACGCGGATTACCATGCCGTCTAGCATCAGGTCTTTGCTTGCGCGCATGCTATGCAGCGCCTCGTATGCAGCTCTGATCTCGCTTGCGCTCTTGCAGATGCGGCAAAACTCGTCGCGCAAAAAGCCGAGACTACGCACGAACTCCATTATCTGCGAGTGCAGCGCAAAGTTTAACGAATGCTCGCCCACTCCCCACGGGATAAATTTTAGCTTCCGCTTCGCTACGATCGCGCTATCTAGCTGGCGCAGGCTGCCTGCGGCGGCGTTGCGGGGGTTTGAAAACAGACTCTCGCCGTTTGCGGCGCGCTCGTCGTTTAGCGCGTCAAAATCGCTCTTGGCGATCAGCGTCTCGCCGCGGATCTCGATCCTTTGCGCGTAGGGTATCTGAAGCGGCACCGATTTGATCGCTCTTGCGTTTTGCGTCACGTCCTCGCCCACGAGTCCGTCGCCGCGCATCGCCGCGCTTATCAGCACGCCGCCTTCGTAGGTTAAATTTAGGCTCGCGCCGTCAAATTTCGGCTCGACGTAAAACTGCGCGTCGCTCTTCTCGCCGCGAGCTAGCCACGCCAAAAGGTCCGCATCGTCGAAAATATCCTCCATCGACCACATCTGCGCGCCGTGAACAAGCTTGGAAAAGCCCTCGCTGATCGCGCCCCCGATGCGCCGCGTAGGCGAGTAGGGCAGCGCGAGCGTGGGGTTTTGCTGCTCGAATTTCTCCGCTTGCGAATAAAGCTCGTCGTACTCCTCGTCGCTTGCGATCGGTTTATCGTCGGTGTAATATGCCCGCGCCCACGCATTTAGCGTATCTACCGCAGATCTGTATTCATCGTAATTCATCTTGCGCTCGCATCTTTAAATTTTAAAATTCCGCGCACCGCTAAAATTTTACGTCGCGTTAGAATTTTACGCTCCGCGGCGGGTCTGTGCACCCCAAATACTGTGCCGCACAGCCCATTATCGTTAAATTTTGTGGGTCCGCTCGCTTTAAATTTCGTGTTTAAAAAGGCGCGATCAATTTCCATTGCTGAACTCCTGTAGCGCGCGCTCGTAATCAGCCGGCGTGTCGATGCCGATGCTTTCGGTTTCGATCCCAAGCATCGCGATCTTCTCGCCCGCGCTTATGGCGCGAAGCTGCTCGAGTTTTTCGGTATCTTCCAGCGCTGAGGCGGGCAGGGCGCAAAACCGCTTTAAATTTTGCACGCTGTATGCGTAGATGCCGATGTGTCCGAGGTAGCACTCGCATGCCGCGCGCGGGTAGGGGATGAGCGAGCGCGAAAAATAGATCGCAAAGCCCGCGTTATCAAGCACTAGCTTGACTAAATTCGGATCCGCCGCCGCCTGCTGGCTTATGTATTTGTAGCAGCTCGCCATGAATGCGCCCTTTTGCGCGATCGTCTCGCGCGCAAAATCTTTAAATTTAATCAAATTTTCGCTCTCGAAAAAGGGCTCGTCGGCTTGGATATTGATGATGATCTCGTCCTCCGCAAGAGCTGCGTTTGCGACCGCTTCATTGATCCGATCGGTACCGCTTTGATGCTCGCGCGCGGTGAGAACGGCGTCAAAGCCGTAATCTTGCGCGATCTTCAAAATTTGCGGCTCATCCACGGCGATTAGCACGCGGTCTGCTTTGGCGGCATTTTGAGCCGTTTTGATAAACATCGGCACGCCGTCAAACTCACATAAAATTTTATTTTTAAAGCGCGTCGAAGCAAGGCGCGCGGGGATTACTATCATTTTTTTATCCACTCCATTATGGCGTTTTTGATCTCGCTTTGCTCCACGACGCTGGAGTGCACCTGCGGCGCGCTAAAAAGGCGCGAGATCTGCGGCGGAATGTCGCTGCGGAATTCCTTAGAAAGCGCGATCATATCGGCCCTTTCGTCCTCACAAGCCCTGCCTTTGATCGCGCCGATCATCGACGGCGTAAATTTAATCCACTTCGCGGTCGAGATGACTAGATTTAGGCGGCTTTCGTCAAGTAGCTTAAAGCAGGTCGCCGTGTGCGGGTCGATCAGCACGCCGTGGCTGCTTTCTTGCTTGATAAATTTAGCGCACTGCGCATCGTCGCAAAAATCCGCCTCGAAGATCTCGCGCAGCTTCGCAAGCTCGCTCGCGCTAAGCTGATAAAATTTATCTCGCGCCAGGCTTTGCATCAGCTCGCTCGTGCGCGCATCGCCGAACATATCGCTAAGCAGCCGCTCGACGTTGGAGCTAACTAAAATATCCATCGCAGGGCTAATCGTGCGGATGAGCTCGCGCTCGCGCAGATCGTAGATGCCGCTCGTAAAAAGCTCGGTCAGGATATTGTTCGCGTTTGAAGCGATCTTGATTTTGCCGATCTTTGCGCCCATCTTTTTGGCGAAATACGCTCCCAGCGCGTTGCCGAAATTTCCGCTAGGCACTATGACGTCGAAAGTATTAAATTTAGAGCTCTGTTTTACGCTCTGCGCGCTATTTACGCCCGCCGCGGCGCCAAAATTTTTACCGCACGCCTGGCACTGATCGCTTTGGTTTAAATTTTGCTCAAAGCTCAATACGCCGTGCTTTGAGAAATAGATGCTAGCATAGAGGTAGTAGATGATCTGAAATAAAATCCTGCCGAAATTTACCGAGTTTGCGGCGCTTAAATTTAAATTTGCGCGCGCGAGCTCGTTTTTAAAATCGCCGTCAGCCAGCAGCGATTTTAGCGCGCGTTGTGTATCGTCGAAGTTGCCGCGCACGCCTAAAATTTTAAGATTTGCTGCGCTTTGTTTGACCATCTGCTGGCGCTGTATCTCGCTCGTGCCGCCCTGCGGGTAGAGGCAGACCGCTTTGATGTTTTCGTCGTCCGCAAAAGCCTCCAGCGTCGCAGGCCCCGTGTCGCCGCTCGTGGCGCACATTATTAAAAATTTTTCATTCCTGGATTTTGCGATGCTTTTTAAAAGCGCGCCGAAGGGCTGCAGCGCCATATCCTTAAACGCAAGCGTCGGGCCATGGTAAAGCTCCAAAATATAGGCGTTTTCGCTTAGCTTTTTGATCTGGACGGGGCAGGCGGGATTTTCAAATTTATCATAGCGCTTTAGCGCGCTCTCAAAGACCTCGCTGCTTACGTCAAAATCGAAGCTCTCGATGATTTTAAGCGCGATCTGTTTGTAGCTCAGATCCTCGCACTGCTTAAAAAAATCCTCGCTCAAAAGCGGCAGCCGCTCGGGGCTGAAAAGCCCGCCGCCGCGCGCGCTCGGATTTAGCAGCGCGTAGCTAAGATCCGCTTTTTGCGAAAAATCTCTCGTTGAAACCAGTTTCATCTTTTTCCTTTTTAAAATTTTAAAATTTACGCCCGCCTAGGCGCTTTAAATTTGATCGCTTAGACCGCTTGCGCGGACTTGTGACATTGCCGCTTTAAGCCTGCCGCGCCCGCAGCGCCTAAATTTCTTCCTTTATCAAACTTCCTATGCCGCCGTCCGTGAAAAGCTCAAGCAGGATCGAGTGCGGAATTTTGCCATTTATGATATGCGCGGCACTCGCGCCGTTTTGCACGCATTGCAGGCACGCATCGACCTTTGGGATCATGCCGCCTGCGATCGTGCCGTCCCTTTTGAGTTTCGAAATAAGCGCAGCATCAAGCTTGCTGATTAAATTTCCCTCTTTATCGAGCACCCCGTCAATGTCGCTTAAAAATATCGCCTTGCTCGCTTTTAGCGCGGCTGCGATCCTGCTGGCGCAGAGATCGGCGTTGATATTAAAGCTCACGTTTTCGTCCGTCTCGCCGCCTGCAAGCGGGGCGATTACCGGCAGATAGTCCTTTTGCAGCAGGTCGTTTATCAGTTTGGTGTTTACCTCGGTGATCTCGCCTACGAAGCCGTATTTTTTCTCATCGAGGAATTTTGCCCTCAAAAGCCCGCCGTCCTTGCCGCTGATACCGATCGCGGGCGCGCCGTTTTGGTTCAAAAGCGCCGTGATCTCTTTATTCACCGCGCCGCTTAGCACCATCTCGGTAATTTCGATCGCATCTTTATTCGTTACGCGAAGACCGTCCTTAAACTCGCTCTGCACGCCGATCTTATCCAGGGTCTGATTGATCTTTTTGCCGCCGCCGTGCACGACGATGATCTTGATGCCGACCATATGCAAAAGCACGATATCGCGGGCAAAATCAAGCTTGAGCGCATCGTCGGTTTGCGCCGCGCCGCCGTATTTAACGACGAAAATTTTATCTCTAAATTTACGGATATAGGGCAGCGCGGAGATGATGACTTCGGCGGTTTTGCTCTTTTTTATCATAAAATTCCTTTAAAAACCTTATTTTATCATAGCTTGGTTTATGTAGTTTTGAATTTTGCGGATAAAGTTTTCGCTTAGCTTCAAATTTAACAAAATCACCGAAATTTCCGCGTCCAAACCCCTTAATTTCACGTAATCTTTCGCCGCGCAAAGGATATGCTCCGCATCCTCGCGCCTTAACAGTTCTAAAATCTGCTCTTTTTTGAAATCATAATGATCGGGGAAAAATGCGTGGGCTTTCGCGAGCGGCAAAAACTCTTGCAAGCGCCAAGGCTTGGCGATAGCGCTGATTAAGATCGTGCGGGATTTTTCAAAACCAGCCTCTTTGGAATTTAAAATTTTATCCGCAGCCGCGGGGTTCAAATTTGAAATTTCATCCGCGGTGGAATTTGAAATCTCATCCGTAGGATTTAAAATTTCATCCGTGCCGTTTAGCTTACTTTGCAGATCCGCCGCCGAAACAATTTTAAACTCCTGCGAAATATCGCTTTGCGCGGGTATGAAATCCGCAAATTTATAAAAAAACGGCGGGTAGCGATACGCGGCGAGGGGCAGGCAAAAGGGCAGCTTCGGCGCGCTTTGTGGGCGCAGCAAGATATCAAATTTAGAGATATTAAATTTAGAAAATCCGTCGTCCAAGATAACGAGCTCAAAGCCGAGAGTTTGCGCGCGTAAAATCCCTGCGGCGCGATCTTCGCTGACGATCACGTTTGCGCCGCGCAGAAACAGCGCGTACTCCATCGCCTCATCGCCACTTTGCCCCACGTCGCAAAGTATCCGTCCGCCGAGCGCTACTTCGAGTAAGCCTCTGCTTTTGCGTCCGTATCCGCGAAGGATGATGCAGGTTTTAAACTCCCCGTTAAATTCTTTAAAAAGCGCCCGCACTAGCGGGGTTTTGCCGCTTCCGCCGAGGGTTAAATTTCCGACGCTAATTATTGGAATTTTAAATTTTTGCGGCTTAGCAAAGAGCCTTTTTAGGCAGACGATAAGCGTATAAAGTAGCGATAAAGGCGCTAAAATTACTCCTAGCGCAAGCCACGCGGGGCTTGGGTCGTATAGGTTTCGCTCGATTAGGAGTTTAAACACGATTTTGCGCTATCTCTTTGATCTGTTCGCAGATGTAGCTCACATCGTCGTCGCTAAGCGCCGTGTAGATCGGCAAGGATAAAATTTGCTGATAGTTTTTAAGCGCATTCGGGAAATCATTGACCTTGTAATTATATTTGCTTTTATAGTAGCTTAGCAGATGCACCGGCACGTAGTGCAGCGATACGCTTACTCCGCGCGAGATCAGCGCTTTGGCAAAATCGTCGCGGTTTTTGTCGATTTTTACGATGAATTGAGTGTAGATATGCTCCTCGCTGTCGCTTGGAAGCGTCACGTGAGGGCAGTTTGCGAGCTGCTCGCGATACGCTGCGGCGATCTGCTTGCGGCGCTTTATAAAGGCGTCGGTTTTTTCAAACTGAGCGATGGCGTAGGCGGAATTTATAGCGTTAAGATCGTATTTTTGACCGATGCGATCGACGTCGTAGGTAAAGGACATATTGCCGTCTTTGTAAAAGGCGTCTCCCACGATGCCGCCGTTTCTTAAAATTTGCGCGGCGCTTGCTATCTCATCGTCGTTCGTAACGAAAAAGCCCGCCGTAGAGATCGCGTCTTGCGCTTGAGGATTGATCTGAAAGCACGATATGAGCGAGCTTTTAAGCGCTCCGATTTTTGCGCCTTTATAGGTAGCGCCCATAGCTCGGCACGCATCGTCGATGAGGATGATATTTTCGCTTTTGGCGACCTCACTGATAGCGTCTATATCCGCAGCAAGCCCCGCGATGTGCGAGATGAAAGCGCATTTTAGCTTCTTGTGGCGGTTCTGATCTATCGTGCGAGCAAGACTTTCGCTCGTGATGTTAAAGCTTATCGGATCGATATCTACGAAAACTGGCTCTGCGTCGAAGTGGCGGATCACTTCGGCGACGTTGGGGAAAGAATTTACAGAGCATAAAATTTTATCTCCGCGCTTAATATCCATCGCACAAAGCGCCAGATGCAGCGCCGTCGTGCCGCTCGTGGTCGATACGGCGTGCTTTACGCCGAAATATTTACAAATATCCTCTTCAAAAATTTCGCTATATCTTATATCGCTGTTGTAAAGGGCGCTTTTAATTAAGTCTTCCTCTTTTTTATCGATTTGAGCCTTATAAAACGGTATCTCTTTCATAAATCTCTCCTTAATGTGCGGGCTCTATGCGAGCGACCGCGGGCGCGCGAAGCTTAAAATTATTTTTAAGAATTCTACGGACGATAAATTTTACCAGCTCTTGATTGTGACGCGAGTTTTGCAGATATTTTAGATCGTTTGCGGTTATTCGCTCGCCTGAGCGAAATTTCGTCCGCAGCGCTTCGTGCGAAAAAATATCTCTTAGCACGCTATCTAAGATCTCGTAGCTGTATCCAAGCTCACGTTCGTCGCTTTGGTTTTCCCATAGATCGGCGCTTGGGGCTTTTTTGATGATCGCATCGTCTATGCATAAAATTTTTGCAAATTTAAACAGATCGGTTTTTAAAATTTCTCCAATCGGATTAAACGCGCAGGCTAAATCTCCGTAAATCGTGCCGTAACCTAGCATCCTCTCGCTAAGATTGCTCGTGCCTACGACTACGCCGCGTTTAGCCGCGCTGTAATCATAAAGCAAGCTCATTCTTACGCGCGCGGCGAAATTTCCGATTCGAAGGGCGCTTGCACCGGGATTTAAAGCGGTAAAATTTTCTACAAATGGCGCGATCTCTTGGATTTCGTAGGGGATATTAAAGGATTCGCAGTGAAAGATCGCGTCGGCCATATTTTCTAAATTTGAACCCGCGCTAGGCAGGATAAGCCCGTAAGTGGGGATCTCAGTAAGTGCACAAAGCGCAGAAACCACGGCGCTGTCAAGCCCGCCGCTGATACCCACTACAAAAGCGTCCGCGCCCGTTTCATCGAGTCTCTCCGATAAAAAATCGGTCAGTTGCGGCAGCAAATCGTCCAAAAACATAATATTTAGCCTTAAAATTTTACGTTAAATTGTGCGAATTTTAACTATTTTTGGCTAAATTACGGCTTTAATTTAAGCTTAAAAGGAGGATTTAAATGCAAATTTTAAAAAAAGCTTTCGGCGAATACGTGACGAATTGCTACATCGTAAAGGGCGAGCAGGGCGATTTGGTGATCGATCCGGGCGAAGGTAGCTTTGATTGGGTGATGCAAAATACGGAAAAGATCGCTGCGGTTTTGAACACGCACGGGCATTTCGATCATGTTTATGACGATGCGAAGCTGCAAAGGGCGGGCGCTAAAATTTATATCCACGAGGAAGACGCTTTTATGCTGCGGGCGGATCCTTTTGAGACGATGCCAGGGCCCATAGAAGCGGACGTGCTCGTAAAAGGGCAGGAACAAAGTTTTGAAATAGCGGGCTTTAACGTTAAATTTAGCCTTTTTGCAGGACATACGCCGGGCAGCTGCATGATCGAAGCAGGCGGCGTTATCTTTAGCGGCGACGTCATATTCAAAGGCTCTATCGGCAGGTGGGATTTTCCTTTTTCAAGCGGCGAGCAGATGAGAGAGTCTTTGCATAAAATTTTGCAGATAAAGGGCGATTTTGCGCTATATCCGGGGCACGGAGCAAATACGAGCCTAGTGGCCGAGAGGCAAAATTTAAAATATTTTTTGCAACTTTTTGAGCGCTGATCGTTTAAATTTAACTGCGTTTCGCCGCACAATAAGCGGTAAAGCGGCGTGAAGCTGCTCAGCGTCGGAAAATTTATACCGCTTTGCTTGCAGGCACCGGAATTGATGCCGTTTTGCTCACATTGCAGGCGCCGAAATTTACCGCTTTATTTGCGGCTGCGGGCATTAAAATTTCTGCGCCCTGTTCGCACCATATGCTCATTGGCATGCGATGCGCAGATAAAATTTTAAAATCTATCGCCGCTTAATTAAATTTAGTAAAATTTCGCGCCGCGCGTGCACAAGACGCAAAACATAACGCAAAAGGCGAAATTTAAAATTTGCGCCGCACTGATTCAGTTACTACCATGTGATCTAATCATCAATTCAAGCCCGCTAAATTTAGCTAAATTTATCTAAATTTCACATCCCGCCGAATGCAAAATTTTCCCCCGCGAGCCGATTAAATTCAGTAAAATTTTACGCGTTTCAAAGGCGCAGATCATGCCTGAAGCTCATTTCGTATCGGTGCGCGAGTGCGCGGAAAATGTTTTAAAGGCGCAGATCACGCCCGAAGCCGCACGTAGATACGCCGCGGGGCGGGGTAGCCCTCGATCGTGCGCGAGTCGTTGAACGGGTCTAGGAAATTCTCCAAGCTCTGCCCGTCGATCCACTCCGTTTTGCGCTGCTCACTAGCATCCGTGGGCTTTTGAGCCAAAATTTCAAAATCCTTAAATTTCGCCCTCTCGCACCAATTCTGAAGCGCGCCGACGGTCGGGACGAAGTAGATATTTGAAATTTTTGAGTAGCTGTTTTTCGGGCACAGCGCGAAATCGCCCGCTCCTTCGATATACATCGTGTCTAAAATCACCTCGCCGCCCGTATTTAGCGAAGCGCGCAGATCTTTTAGCATCTTTACGGGGTCGCTGCGATGGTAGATGACGCCGAGGCAGAAGATCGTGTCGAATTTGTGCTCGTAAAAAGGTAGATGCTCTACGCCCAAAAGCTCGAATTTCGCGCCGCTGCGGAGGAATTTCTCGATGAAGCGGAACTGCAGATAAAATAGCGCGCTAGGATCAAACCCCACTAGCCGCGCAGGCGCTAGCTCGCCCATACGAAACATATAGTAGCCGTTGTTGCAGCCCACATCGGCGACGGTTTTGCCGCTCAGATTTAAAAACGGCCGCAGCAGGTTAAATTTCACGAAGCTTCGCCACTCGGCGTCGATAAAAAGATCATTCAGCGCAAAAGGCCCCTTGCGCCACGGCTTTAGCGCTCGCGCGATACGCAAAATTTCATCTCTTTGCTCCGCGCTTGCGTTAAAGCTTGCGCGCACGACGTCGCCGCACTCGCATTCGCACTCGCCTATTTGCAACGCCTCGATCGCGCTTAAAATTTCGCAGTTTTGCCCGCTTTGCAGCTTTTTAAAGTTCTCGTCTCTGATTTTTTGTAGATCCATTTTTAATCCTAAAATTTCAAATTTAGCGCCATTTTAACATAAAATTTTATCCATTTTAAGGCGCAAAGAGATAAAATCGACTTGCAATTCAAGCAAAGGAGCAAAAAATGCAAAAAGCAAAAACGAGAAAATTCAGTCTCAGGTTTAATCACGAAATTTCAAGTGGTGGTGCAGAGGTGCGGCTTTGGCTGCCGTTAGTGCTGCAAGAGCCCTATCAGAGGTTGCTTGGCGAATATCATGCCCGCTCAAATGCGCAAGAGTCTGCTATCTGCGGAGATCATATAAGCACGTACTACGCGCGCTTCGCACCCGATAAAGAGGCAAGAGCGGGCGTCGGCAAATACGGCGAGCAAGGTGTCGTAGGCGAAGAGGATGATTATTTTGAGCTTAGCTTCGATATTGAAATTTCGGAGCGAAACACCGATTTTAGCAAGGTAAGCTTTAATGAAAATGAGCGCTTGAGCCCCGAGATCGAGGAGTTTTTAAAGCCATCAAAGCTAATTCCGGTAGAAGGCGCTGCGAAACAAAAATCAGACGAGATCACTAGCTCGCTTAAAGGCGATCTGGAAAAGGCGCGCGCGATCTACGAGTGGGTCGCAAAAAATATGAGTCGCGATAATAGCGTGATCGCATGCGGCAGCGGCGACGCAGCGACAATTTTAAGCAGCGGCAAGCTAAGCGGCAAATGCACCGATATTAATAGCGTGTTCGTAGCGCTCTGCAGGGCAGCTGGCATTCCTGCGCGCGCTATTTACGGCATCCGCACGGGCGCAGCGCAGAAATTTTCACCTGAAATGGGTGTCATGGGCGCTCTAAGTGGCGGTGCGCTTGAAATTTCCGGTGCGCAGCACTGCAGAGCGGAATTTTATCTAAAAGGCCACGGCTGGATCCCTGTCGATCCCGCGGACGTTACAAAGGTGCGATTGGGCGAGAACTTAAGCGAGGATGATTCCAAGCTGGCGCGGGTGCGCGAGTATCTTTTTGGCAACTGGGAGTCGTGCTGGCTGGGTTTTAACTACGCTCGCGAAATCGTGCTAAATCCGCGCCCAGCGCATGTTCCGATCGAAATTTTTTCGCATCCGTATTGCGAAGTGGGCGGCACGCCGAAAGATCCGTACTCGCCTAAAAATTTTATCTACGAGTATTTTTCGCGAGAAATTTAATCCTCTGACGGCTTGCATTTTGCTGCCGCGATTTGCTTAAGCCAAGCTGCCGCGCTTCGTCAAAGCTTAACCGTTTCATCGAAACGCACGCTTGGCTTTGCGACAGCGGCGCTTTTGCGTGGTTTTCCTGTGCCGCCGATACATACTGCCTGCGCGCCTAGTTTGCGGGCTATCATGCCCGCTTGGGCGAAATTTCGCGCTATGTCTTGAAGCGAAATTTTAAAATTTTAAAATTCTGTAGCGAGCAAAATTATAAAATTTTAAAGCGAGCGGAATTTTGAAATTTTAAATATGGATAGAATTTTAAAATTTACGGCTTGCGGAATTTTAAATTTAGCGATTTCAAAGCCGCAAAAAGCTAAAATCCACGCGTAATTAGGGCTAAGGCTTAGCCATTTTATTTTGAAGGCATTTCATGCAAAGACGCGATTTTTTAAGAAACACTGCGATTTTAGGCGCCGTTATGGCAACTCCGAGTACCATTTTGGGCGAGGAAAAAGCCATTGGCAAAAAGAGAGCTTTCGGGCTCTCGCTAAATCACGAAATTTTGGAGAAGGGCAAGCAGACGCGGCTTTGGATACCGCTTCCTCTTATCACGGAATATCAAAAGGTAAGCGACATAAAATTTGACGGCAATTTCAACGATCCGTCCGTGGACTATGGCGAAATTCCGACGCTCTATGCCGGCTACGTCGGGGTGGCAAAGCCCACGCTAAATATTAAATTTAGCGTCGAGACCTTTGAGCGAAATACCGACTTTAGCAAGGTAAAATTTAATCCGAACGAAAAGCTTAGCCCCGAGGTAGCAAAGTTTTTAGAGCCTAGCACGCAGATTCAAATCGACGGCGTCGTCAAGCAAAAATCAGACGAGATCGCAGGCGGCATAAAGGGCGATTTGGAAAAGGTGCGCGCGATTTATACGTGGGTGGCGAACACTATGCAGCGCGATAACAGTGTGCTAGGCTGCGGGCTAGGGGACGTGAAGCAAATTTTAAGCAGCGGCAAGCTAAGCGGCAAATGCACCGACATAAATAGCGTTTTCGTCGCACTTTGCCGCGCGCAGGGCATCGCCGCAAGAGAGATGTTTGGCATCCGCGTCGGCGCGTCGAGATTTAGCGCTCAAATGGGCGCCGCGCCTAAAGACGGCGTCAGCCATATCTCGGGCGCACAGCACTGCAGGGCGGAATTTTATCTAAAAGGCCACGGCTGGATCCCCGTCGATCCCGCGGACGTTACGAAGGTGCGACTCGGCGAGAAGCTAAGCAATGACGACAGCAAGCTTGCTAAAATTCGCGAGTATTTATTCGGCAACTGGGAGATGTGCTGGATCGGCTTTAACTACGGCAGAGACTTCACGCTAAGCCCACGCCCAGCGCAGTTTCCGATCAATAATTTCGGCTATCCTTACGGCGAAGTGGACGGCAACACGCTTAATTACTACTCGCCGAAAGATTTCAGCTACGATTATAGATCGAAAGAGCTGTAGCGGTTCGCGTTTTGCTATGCGGCATGTCGAACTACTTGAGCTTTTTGAGTAGGTATACAAGAGAGGCTTCCTGCTAGACGACTTTGGGCGGATGTGTAAAAGCGCGCCTAATCTACGTGCTGCCGCGTCTGCATTGGAAAAAAATTCCGCGCCTTGTTTGGCTGGAATTTTAAAATTTTTAGAATTTTGCGAGCGACATGGCAGCGAAATTTTGAAATTTTAAAGCGAGCAAAATTTTGAAATTTTTCGGCGCGAAATTTTAAAATTTACGGCTTGCGGAATTTAAAATTTCGCCTCTTTGCGCGAAATTTAGCGGCGGATTTGCGAGTAAATTTCGTGTGCTGGGCTAGCGGCGGCACGGCAATACCTATACTGAAAGGTAAAATTTGAAAACTGAACTAGAAAATTCCGCGCAAGGAACCTTGGCGCAAAAGCGAGAAAATCCTGGCAAAAATCGCTTCAGCACGCGCAGTCTGTGGCTGATATTCGCCGCGATTTTTAGCGCGGTTGCGGCGACGTTTTGCTGCCTGCCCGCGCTTTTATTTTTGATTTTCGGCGCGAGCTTTTCCATTTTTTCAGGCGCAGAGGCTTTCGGTAACTACCGTGCGCCGCTTTCTGCGTTAGCGCTTTTTTGCTTCGCGCTCTCGGCATTTTTCTTTTTCAAAAGACCGCGCGCATGCTCGCTGCAAAGCGGGCGCAAAAAGTGGATTCTGATCTACGTGCTTTTAGGGACCTTGCTTGCCTTTATGCTTACATATCCCGAAATTTTAGGAGGGCTTTATGCGTAAAATTTTGTTTTTGATGCTTGGATTTACGGCGCTTTTTGCCGACAAAGAGGTTAAAATTTACGTGGAAAAAATCCACTGCCCGCTCTGCACTACGATCGTGCGAAAGGCGCTTTTGCAAACGCCAGGCGTGATAAACGCGAAGGTTTCGCAGCAGAGCAAAACCGCGACCGTCGCGGCAAAGGATGATGCAAACGAGACCGCGATGCTTGAGGCGATCGCTAAAACGGGCTATGAAGGCGTAATCGTAAAATAAAAATCCCCGGCAAAATTCTGACTAAATTTTAAATAAAATTCTTGCTAAATTTCGGTAAAATTCATGCGACTTTGCATAAAATTTCATTTTGCGCGGCTTGCCCGCAGCGTAAGCTAGCGCGATTGAAATTCTGCGCGTATTTTGCGGAAGCGCTATGTCGGCGCTGTCGCGTTTAAATTTAGCATAATTTCGCAAGCGCTTAAGCGAGCGCGGGCGCTTTTAATTAACGGGCGTGTCGCAATAACGCGCGGATGTAATAAATTCAAAAGGAGCAAACATGCAAAAAAACGAGGTTATAAACGATTTTAAAAAGCTGTGCGAGATACCGCACTGCAGCTGCGAAACGGAGCAGATGAGGGAGTTTTTAGCGGATTTTGCGCGCTGCCTGGGCTTTAGCGTGAGCGTCGATCAGGCGGGCAATATCCACGCCGTAAAGGGCGAGCCTAAAATCTGCCTGCAAAGCCACTACGACATGGTTTGCGTGGGCGCGGCGCCGAATTTAGAGCTCATCGAAGAGGACGGCATCCTAATGGCGAAAAACTCGACCCTAGGCGCTGACGACGGCATCGGCGTGGCGATGATGATGGGCGCGATGCGGGAGTTTGCGAACTTAGAGTGCCTATTCACCAACGACGAAGAGGTCGGGCTCGTGGGCGCAAACGCCTTTAAGGGAAAAATTTTATCGCCAAATTTGCTAAATTTAGATAGCGAAGAGGACGACCGCGTAACGCTAGGATGCGCCGGCGGCATAAACGTAAGCGCAAAAATCGGCGCTGCTAGCGTCAAAAAGAGCGGTAAAATTTACGAGATCGGCGTCACTGGACTTAGCGGCGGGCACTCTGGCAACGAGATACACAAAAATATCCCAAATGCAACGAAGCTGCTGGCGAAATTTCTCGCCGAGGAGGGCTGCGAGCTAATCAGCCTAGATTTTGGCGAGAGGAGCAACTCGATTCCAGCAAACGCCGTGTGTAAGGCGCTGTGCGCGCATGAGCCAAAGCAGCGCGGTCTGGCGTGGGTAAAGAGCCTAGGCGAGGGCGAAGCGGACGTGCTGGCAAATAGCGGCAAAATTTTGGCGCTCATCAACTCCTTTGCCCAGGGCGTGCGCAGCTACGACACGCAGCTTGGCATGGTAAACGAAAGCATAAATCTCTCGACCGTTAAGCGGAAGGGTGAAGTGATCGAGTTTGACTTTTTCGCGCGAGCGATGAAGCGCGAGGGGCTCGAAAATCTGGGCTTTGAGACCGCTACGCTGGCTAGCGCGCTGGGTTTTGAGGTCAGGGTAGCCGACCGCTCGGCGAACTGGGCGCCTTGCATCAGCGACTTTGCGCATCTGGTGCTTGAGGAGCTGCAAAAACAAAAGCCGCAGGCTAAATTTGCCGCCGTGCACGCGGGCCTTGAATGCGGCGTACTAGTTGCAAAACAGCCCGAGCTGCAAGCCTGCTCCATAGGCCCAAACATACACTCGCCTCACTCGGTAAACGAGCACTGCGAGATAGCGTCGGTGGAGATGATGGCGGAAGTGGTAAGAAATATAATCGCTAGATTGCAATAAATTTAGCGGCTTGTCTTTTTCCTTTATACGTCGTTGGAAACTCGGTCGGCTTCGGTCACGTATTGCGTATACGCTCCCTCGCCTCCGTCGTTTCCGTCTAGTCTAAAGAAAAAATACTTCGCCTTTAAAATTTAACGGCGGTTTCTCTTTTGAGCGTCTTTATAGAAATTACGCTTGCGGCGTCGCTACGTTGGTTTTGAAAGAGATTTTTGCTTCGTTGCACTCGCAACTGCAAGCAGAACGCAAATTTTCGCTCCGCAGGCTATATGACGGGGCTGCTTGCCGAAATAGCAATTTAAAAGGAGATAAAAATGGAAAGCCAGATCAAAAATTTTCTGCAAAATTGCGAGCAGATCGTTAAATCACAAGCAAAACAATACGAAAACTGTAGCCCTTTCGCAACCAAAATTTCACCCGTTTTTATACTGCCTTATGATGAATTTGAGCAAAAATTCGGTTCAAATTTACATTTGGATAGTAGTTTTGACGTGCTGGTGTTTGACGGCGATCTTAGCCTGTCGGGAGGCACGATAAATTCCGCTTGGCTTAAGGATAAATTTAACGAAGCAGGCGGCAAAAATAACGCGCGAGCAATGTTTGTTAACGGAAATTTATTCATCAGCGGCGATATCATCGATGATGATTATCTGTTTTTGCAGGTCGCTAAAGATACGGCGTGTGATTATCTGCATTCGCAGGACGGCGTTATCGCGATCGGCGGCAATCTAACGGCGCTTTGGGGCATAAGCGGCGAATACAACGACGGAATGTTGCAGGTTTTTGGAAAAACGCAAGCGCCGTATATCGTCTCAAACGACCACGCGATGCCTAATCATAGCGCTAGAGAATGCGTCTATGTCCTAGACGGACGGATCGGTCAAAGCTACCTGGGCGCGCTTGATGGTTGGGAATTTTTTGAAAATTGCGAGCTAATGTTTAAGGACGGAATTTACGAAGATGAGCATCAGATCGATATTTCTGCTTTTTTTAAATTCGTAAAAAAGGGCGCTAATCCGATGGTGGATTTTAAAACTTTTGAAGCTAGAAAAGCCGCCCGGGACGAAGAAAATGAAGAGCAGGAGGTCGAATACGCAGGCGATTTGCCCAAAAATTCTGAGACTATCGCCGAGATGATATATTTAGAAAATTTCAGCGGCAGCGATGAGGAGCTATACGAGTACATGGTGAGCGAATTCGAGGCCATAGAAAAAATCGGCGACGAAAGAGAAAAATATGCCTATGGCGGCAGAGCTTTCAAGCTGTCTATCATTGCGGCGAGGATGGCGGAAAATTGGCGGCTGATTACCCAGCGTTACTCTGCGCGGCAGATAGATGACCTACGCAAAATCATCATTAAGAGCGCGACGAATTTAGCCGATTATTTTTTAAAAATCGGCGATAAAAAACAGCTTGCGTTCATCTATGAATTTTTAAACGACGATGCGGTAAGCATCGAAAAGGACGAGCCGTTTTTATACGAAACGCTGGTGCGCGCGGGCTTGGAGTTGAAAGATTACGATAACGCTTACGCGCTAGTGTCCGTCATCGATAAAAAATCCGAATTTCTGCCGCAGGAGATGGCAAAAAGCATCGCGGACGTGATTAAAAGCGAAGGATACCGGGTTTGGCTGGCAAAGCAGTAGGCTCCAAAAAGCAAAATTTTAAATTTTGCTATAAAGATAAAAATCAAAAGAGGCATTATATAAAATTTCAATCTAAATTTTTCGCGCCATAAAGCCGAACGTCTGCCGTAAAGCGGCTTTAAGCAAGGCGTCAAAATTTTAAAATTCCGGCAAATTTAAGTGCGTAAATTTAAGCACGCATTTGTAGGCTAAAATTTTACGGAAAATTCTTATCCTTGCTGCTGCACAGCTCGTTTAAAAAGCACTCCTTGCAGTTTGGCTTTATCGCTTTACAGGTGTAGCGGCCGAAAAGCACCATGCCTTGGTGCAGTTTGCCAAGATCCGTCTTAAAAGCCTCGCTCAGATCGCGCTCTGTAAGCTCGGGCGTCTTTGCATGACTCAGCCCCAGGCGATGTGCGACGCGAAAGACATGCGTATCCACCGCCATCACGTTTGCGCCCGCGCCCTCCAAAAGCACGACGTGAGCGGTCTTTTGCCCCACGCCCGCAAGAGATTTGAGCCCCGCTTCATCAAGCGGCACGACGCCGCCAAAGTCGCTAACCACCGCCTGCGCCATTTTGATTAAATTTACCGCTTTGTTGTTGTAGAAATTGCACGAGCTAATTAGCAGCTTTACGCTTGCCAGATTGGCTTTTGCG
Organism: uncultured Campylobacter sp.; assembly: GCA_900539505.1. GTDB lineage: Bacteria > Campylobacterota > Campylobacteria > Campylobacterales > Campylobacteraceae > Campylobacter_B. The sequence continues at coordinate 31,782 of UQCL01000008.1, forward strand.
AGCTCTGCAACGCTAGGGAATTCCGCAAAAAAGCGCGGCGTGATCAAATTTACCCGCTTGTCGGTGCACTGCGCGCTTAGCATCACGCAGACCAAAAGCTGATAGTTGTCTTTAAATTTCAACTCACTGCGCTCTTCTGCAAAGTTTTGCAGAATTCTCTTTTTTATCTCTAAAATATCTTTTTTACTTCTCATTTGCATTTCCTCAAGGCGGAATTCTACCCTAAAATTCTAAAGTACAGTTTGATTGTTAACAACTTTGAGTTATAATCGCCGTTAAAATTTTTTTAAGGAATTGTGATGAAAAAAGTTTTATTTACAGCACTTAGTTTGGCTGCTGCTATCAGCCTTAACGCTACCGTTTACGCTACCGTAAATGGCAAAGACGTAACCGAAAAAGAGCTTACTCCGCTACTTCAAGGTATAGGCAATGTAGATATCGCTGCTCTTAATGCCGATCAAAAAAAGGAGCTTATCGATAAAGGCATTGATCTGATGCTGCTAACGGATGAAGCTAAAAAATCGGGCGTTATGGACGAAGACGTTTATAAAAAAGAGCTTGAAATCGTAAAAGATAACTTAGCGCTTCGTGTATGGCAGGCTAAAGAAGCCAGCAAAATAAATATTGATGATAAAGAAATAGCCGATTTTTATAACAAAAACAAGGCGCGCTTTACCGAACCTGCGAGAATCAAAGCGGCTCAGATCGTCGTTAAAACCGAAGCTGAGGCAAACGATATTATTAAGCAGTTAAAAGGGCTTAGCGACAGTGCACTATTTACTAAATTTGCAGAGCTTGCCAAAGCCAAATCTATCGATCCGCAGGCTAAACAAACCGGCGGCGAGCTAGGCTGGATGCCTAGCGATCAGGTCAAGCCTTTTGCCGATGCGATCTCTAAGATAAAAGATGGTCAAATCACTACTAAAGCTATTAGAAGCAGAGTCGGATACCACGTCGTATTAAAAGAGGAGTCTCAAGCTAAAAAGCAGTTAAGTCAAAGCGAGGCAAAGCCTTTTATAGAGCGCGTACTTAGACAGCAAAAAGCGGCGAAAGTAGTCGAGCAAAAAGCGGCAGATCTTCACAAAAACGCTAAAATCGAGTATAAATAATATAGGAGCTAAAGATGGGCGTTTTAGATATAGTAAAACCGGGCGTTTTAAGCGGCGATGACGTAAGTAAGGTCTATGCGTATGCGAAGCAGCAGGGCTTTGCGATCCCTGCGGTAAACGTAGTGGGGAGCAACTCCATAAACGCCGTCTTGGAAAGCGCTAAAATCGCAAATTCGCCCGTAATAATTCAGTTTAGTAACGGCGGTGCGGCATTTTACGCGGGTGCTGCCTGCCCAAATGCCGCGGTATTGGGCGCTATCGCAGGCGCGCATCAAGTGCATGCTCTGGCGGCTCACTATGGCGTTGCGGTGATTTTACATACCGATCATGCCGCAAGGAAGCTGCTTCCGTGGATCGACGAGCTCATTAAGGCCAACGCCGAGAATAAAAAAGCTCACGGCGTGCCGCTGTTTAGCTCGCACATGCTCGATCTTAGCGAAGATGATTTGGAGCTAAATTTAGCCACCTGCGAGAAGTATTTGGAAATTTTAAGCGATCTTGGAATTTCGCTTGAGATCGAGCTTGGCGTCACGGGCGGCGAAGAGGATGGTGTCGATAATACCGGCGTCGATAACGCGCGGCTTTACACCCAGCCCGCAGATGTCGCACTCGCCTACGAGCGGCTAAGCAAAATCAGCGATAGATTTAGCATCGCGGCGAGCTTCGGCAACGTCCACGGCGTGTATAAGCCGGGCAACGTCGTGCTGCGACCCGAAATTTTAAAAAATTCTCAAAAATTCGTGCGCGAAAAATTTAATCTGCAATCCGAAAAGCCCGTAAATTTTGTCTTTCACGGCGGCAGTGGAAGCGAGACCTCCGACATCAAGGCGGCCGTGAGCTACGGCGTAGTTAAGATGAATATCGACACTGACACGCAGTGGGCGTTTTGGGACGGCGTGCGCGCTTATGAGGCCAAAAATCGCGGCTATTTGCAAGCTCAAATCGGCAATCCGGAAGGTGAGGATAAACCGAATAAAAAATTCTACGATCCTCGCAAGTGGCTGAGAGCGGGCGAGCAGAGTATGGTGGCGCGCTTGCAGGTCGCATTTGAAAATCTAAATTGCCTAAATAGGAACTAATATGGATCGCCCGAATAACGAAGTGCTCGATATCACGCTACCTGAGGCGAAGGAGCGCTCGCTAGCGGGCGTTTTTTTTAAGATCGCAGCTCTGCCGATCGCGGTTTTTGTGGTGTTTTTGCTGGGCTATTTGGGGCTTATCGGGCTGAAGGTAGAAACGCACTCGATCCTGATGCTTGCGGTTTTGCTCATTATTGCACTAATTTTAGCTCGTCATAATGCAGAATACGGCTGCTTAAATTTTCAAAATAATATCGATGACTTCAAGCGCGAGCTGAAAAATTACATCGTCGCCAATCTCTTAAGTATCGGCGGTAAAAAAAAATCAGATGCCAGCTTTGATCTTTTTGTGGACGAATACGGCTACTCGCTGCGTAATCAAAACTACGCTTCCGTCGCGTCTGCAGTCTTTCCGATGCTTGGAATTTTAGGAACTTTCATCTCGATTGCGATTTCGATGCCGCACTTTTCCTCAAGCAATATCGATGGGCTCGAAACCGAGATTGCGCAGCTTCTAGGCGGCGTAGGTACAGCATTTTACGTCTCGATCTATGGAATCTTTTTGGCGCTTTGGTGGATATATTTTGAGAAAAAGGGCATTAGTAAATATGAGCGTCTGCTCATTAAATACAAAAATTCCACTAAAAATTTTTTCTGGAACAAAGACGAAATAACACAGGGTTATCTGAATGAAATTTTAAACGCTAATTCTGAAATTTCGCGCTCATTTGCTATGATGAGCTCTACGAATTTTACTGAAAGGCTAAACCGCCTAATCGATGAAAAAATTGGCGCGTTTGAAAGCGTGATGGAAGCCGAGAAGCGAAGTATGGCGATTACACAAGAAGAGCTTGAAAAAGCAGGAGAGATGATCCAAAGGACAAATCTCGCTCACGGTGAGTTAGATAAGAGCTTCGCTCAAATTTTATCTGCGCTCAAGTCTGTGTCTGCAAGCCTAATCGAAATTCAAAACGGAATTTCCGCGCAGTATCTAAGCCAGTCTAAGACTTTAACGGATGGGCAAGGCGAGCTGGCTAACGTTACGAGTGCATTAAGCGCTCAAATCAAGAGCCTAAATGCTTCCTTGGGCGGGTTTGCGGGCGAAATTTCAAGTTCGCAGAATGCTTACGCCGCTAAAATTGACGCTAGCTTTAAGGGACTAAGCGCGGATTTGAAGGCACTTTTAGCTGGAGAGGGCGCTGCGCGGACGAGCAACGAAAGCATCATCGAAGAGCTTCGCAAAACGCTTGCGAGCATCGATGAAAAAGCACTTTTAGATGAAAACGAATAACGAAGAAAAAGAGACCTTTTGGATCGCGTACGCCGATTTGATGGCGGGACTGCTTTTTGTTTTCGTGCTTTTAGTAGGCGGCATCATCGTCAAATACTTCCTCACGCAAAGCAACCTGCAAGAGAAAGAAAGTCAAATTTCAAGCGCGCTAGCAAGCCTGCAAAGCCAGGAGAAAAAAAGCGCCGAACTTGAAGCGCTGAATAAAATTTTTAGCGACCAGCTTGAGAAGCTAAACATCGAAAATACCGACCTTCGCAAGCAAAATTCCATCTACTTCATACAGATCGAAGATCTGACCGAGATGGCGGAAAAGCTGAAAAAAGAGAATTTAGACATCAACTCGCTTCTGCAAAAAGCGCGCGACGACGCCAACGCTACGATCAGCCAAAACGAGCTTAAAATCGCCTTTTTGCTCGATCAGCTCACGCAGAAGCAGAGCGATTTTAATAAAATTTTACAGGACCTCAACGTCACGAAAAACCGCATCCGCAACCTCACCGGAATGAAAGTTAAGATCATCGCCGATCTGAAGGAGAAGCTGGGCGGCAAGATCCGCATCGACAACGAAAGCGGCGCGATGACGCTAAGCTCGTCGATCCTTTTCGACAAGGGCTCAAGCGAGCTGAAAGAGGGCGCCAAAGAGGCGCTCCGCTCGACGCTGCAGAGCTATTTCGCCGCGCTTTTGAATAACGATGAAATTCGCGAAAATTTAGATCAGATCATCATCGAGGGGCACACGGACAGCGATGGAGGGTATTTGTATAACTTGGAGCTCTCGCAAAATAGAGCGTTTGCGGTGATGGATTTCATCAACTCGTGGAATAAAGATGAGCGGTTGCAAAAATATCTCATCGCTAGCGGTCGCAGCTATACGCAGCCCGTGATGCGCAGAGGCGTCGAGGACAAGGACGCTAGCCGCCGCATCGAGATAAAATTTACCCTTTCAAACAAAGAGGCGATGGAGGAGATCAGGAAATTTTTGCAGTTCGACGCGAACGCTACGAAATAGTAGCCCGCTCGAAATTTCAACCTGCAAAAAGAGAGCTTAAAATTTTAAAATTCTTGACGAATTAACGGCTCATCTGAAATTTCAACGGCGCCGGAACATATCCTTTTATCTTGGCGCGAATATTATGAACGGGCGGCTTGCTAAATTTTACCGTAGCCCTTACGTGGCGTTTATGTAATGCCTGCCGCGGCGGAATGGATTTAAATTTTAAGCCCGCATATTTTGACGTACTTTTAGCGCTGTCGCGCGGATAATATGGTTTAAATTTAGACCTTTAATTTAAGCCGCAAATTTAAATAGGCTTAACGGGCGGCTTAAAATTTATGTAGGTTAAAATCCTAGCTCGTTTAATTTTTTATAGGTGTAGCAACTGCGTTTAATCCCTAGATCGCAGGCTTTACCATAGTATTTTTTCGCCATACTCTTATCTTTTTTTACTCCTTTGCCGGATTCATATAAATATCCAAGATTATTGCACCCTTCGGCAATTTCTAAATCACAAGCCTTGGAAAATAATTTATTTGCTATTTGGTAATCTTGTTTTACACCTTTACCAGATTCATATAGATGTCCGAGACCATCACACCCTTCACCGGCCTCTAAATCACAAGCCCTAGAAAAAAATTCACTCGCTTTTTCGTAATCTTGCTTTGTGCCTGCGCCTGAATAATATAAAAATCCAAGATTATGACATCCTCTACCATATTCTAAATCACAAGCTTTGGAATATAATTCACTTGCTTTTTTATAGTCTTGGTTTATACCGTAGCCTGAATGATATAAAAATCCTAGATTGTAGCACCCTTCGGCAATTTCTAAATCACAAGCCTTGGAAAATAATTTATTTGCTATTTGGTAATCTTGTTTTACACCTTCTCCTTGTTCATATAAAGCTCCTAAGTTGACACATCCTAGTCCATCTCCAAGATTGCAAGCTTTAGAATACAGGTCTTTTGCTTTTTCAAAGTCTTGTTTTACACCTCCTTTACCAGACTCATATAGAACCCCGAGACTATTGCAACCTTCACCGACATCCAAATCGCAAGCTTTAGAATATAGCTCATTTGCTTTGTTATAGTTTTGCTCTATGACTTCCCCTTGTTCATATAAAACTCCTAGATCACTACATCCTAGCCCGTTCCCCAAATTGCAAGCTTTGGAATATAGTTCGCTTGCTTTCTTATAGTCCCGCTTTACACCTTCGCTGGAACTATACAAAACTCCTAGATTATAGCATCCTATGCTATATCCTAAATCACAAGCCCTAGAATATAAATTTATTGCTTTTTCAAAGTCTTGTTCTGCGCCTTCGCCTGAGGCATACCAAAGTCCTAGTGCATAGCATCCTATGCTATATCCTAAATCACAAGTCCTAGAAAACAATTCATTTGCTTTCTTATAGTCCTGCTTTGTATGTTTACCTAAATAGTATGAAGCTCCAAGATTATAACACCCTTCGGCAATCTCCAAATCGCAGGCCTTAGAATAGAATTGATTTGCTTTTTGGTAGTCTTGCTTTACGCCGCCATCTCCTTTTTCGTATAAAACTCCAAGATTATGACAGCTTTCGCCATGTTTTAAATCGCAAGCTTTCAAATATAGCTCGCTTGCTTTTTTATAATCCTGTTTTACGCCTTCGCCCGAGGCATATAAAAGCCCGAGATTGTAGCATCCGCGGCCTTCTTGCAAATCGCAAGCTTTGGAAAGCAGTTCGATCGCTTTTTTGTAATCTTGCTTTACTCCCTTGCCTGAGTGGTATAAAACACCCAGATTGCCGCAAGCTATGTTATTTTTTAAGTCGCAGGCCCTAGAATACAGTTCGGCCGCTTTTTTATAATCTTGTTCTACGCCCTTGCCGTATTCGTATGACGCCCCCAAGGTGGTGCAACCCCAGCCGTCGCCCAAACTACAGGCTTTAAAATTTAGCTCCCTTGCTTTTTCATAATCCTGCTTCACGCCATCGCCCGAATAGTATGCCATGGCGAGATTTACGCATGCTAAGGTATTGTTATTATCGCATTCGCTTTGCAACTTGCTTATACCGGGATCCTCTTGTTCCGTCGATGACAAAGCTGTGGCTTCTGCTAGCGATAAAGTCGCCGTGACGATCAGCGCCAAAAATATCTTTTTCATAAATTGCTCCGTTTAAAATTTCGGCTATTTTATTTCATTTTCGCTTAATCTTTTGAAAATCGGCGAGCTGTAAATTTGCGCAGCCGCAAGCTTAAAGGCGAAATTTAGCAAAAAGCGTTAAAATTCCAAGCAGTACAAGGAGCGAAAATGAAAATTTTAAGAAGCACGGACGCAAATTTTAAAGAGGAATTTGCGAGGTTGGTGCGCCGCGGCGAGACGGATATGAGATCGGTAATGCCCATCGTAAGCGGCATCATCGAGGAGATTAGAGCGCGCGGCGATGAGGCGCTAGCTGAACAGATAGAGAAATTTGACAGATGGCGCGTGCAGGGCGATCTGGCTATCACGCAAGAGCAGATGAGCCGTGCGTATGAAAATTTAACCACGGAGCTTAAAAACGCGCTACAGGTCGCATATGAGCGCATCTACGCTTATCATGAAAAACAGCTTGAGAGAAGCTGGTTCAGCTTCGATCCAAGCGGCGCGATGCTTGGGCAAAAGATCACGCCGGTAGATCGCGCGGGGCTGTATATCCCGGGCGGCAAGGCGGCGTATCCAAGCTCGCTTCTAATGAACGCTATCCCCGCAATCGTCGCGGGCGTGGAGGATATCAGCGTCTGCACCCCTGCCGTAGGCGGCGTCGTAAATGAGCTGCTGCTCGCGGCGATGCATGTGCTAGGGATCAAAAAGGCCTACAAGGTGGGCGGCGCGAGCGCGATCGCGGCGATGGCATACGGTACGCGCACGATCGGCAAAGTCGATGTCATCACGGGCCCTGGGAATATCTTCGTAGCGACCGCCAAAAAGCTCGTATTCGGCGATGTGAATATCGATATGATCGCGGGCCCTAGCGAAGTGGGCATCATCGCAAACGCCGCGGCAAATCCGCGCAATATCGCCGTGGATCTACTCAGCCAAGCCGAGCACGACGAGATCGCAAGCAGCTTTTTGATAAGCGACGATGAAAAATTTGCTCTTGCCGTCGCAGAGCACATCGAGCGCGAGCTTCCTACGCTTGCGCGTGAACCGATCGCCCGCGCCAGCGTGCAAAACAAGGGCGCAGTCATCATCGCACGCGATATGAACGAGTGCGTGGGGCTGATGAACGAGCTTGCGGTCGAGCACCTCGAGATCGCGACCGAGAACGCCTACGAGCTGCTTCCGCGTATACGCCACGCAGGCGCGATATTTTTGGGCCACTACACGCCCGAAGCGATGGGCGATTACCTCGCAGGCCCTAACCATACGCTGCCGACTGGCGGAAGCGCGCGATTTTTCTCGCCTCTTGGGGTTTATAACTTCATCAAACGAAGCTCGATCATAGCGCTAAATAAGCGCGCCATAGACGAGCTCGGAGGCGCGTGCATGGCGCTAGCGGACGCCGAAGGGCTCGGCGCGCACAAAAAATCGGTACAGATTAGATTTGAAGAGAAGTGATTTTGCGGCGGTAACGAAATTACGAAATGAAATTTTAAAAAAGCGGCTCAGGGCTTAAATTTACCCGCATATGGCTTAAGGCGGTTTGCGCATACAGCTTAAAAATTGCGAAGCGAAATTTTAAAAAGCACCGGCGGCAGTTGCGAAACCAAGAGCTGAAATTTTAAAATTTAAAGACAAGTTAAATTTTAAAAAACGTAAGCGTCGCGGCGAGAGTAAAATTTTAAAATTTCAAAAGCGCTATAAATTTAAAAAAACGGCCGTATTTGATTAAAATTTAAGGCAAATTTACTAAGCAAAATGATATACTTTCGCTGATTTTTTACAAGGAGAGAAAAATGAAAAAATCACTTTTAGTTTTGGCTAGTTTTGGCTTTGCGCTAAGTCTTGGCGCCGCAGATCTTTCAGATAGCTGCAAGGAGTACTTCGCAGACCTTGACAAGATGGTCGATACCTACAAACAAGCCGGTCAAGAGCAGCAGGTCAAGATGTATGAGGATCAAAAAAAGCAGTCTATGGATCAGATCAGCGCACTTCCTAAGGAGCAGCAAGAGGCCACTTGCAAACAAGCTAAAGAGATATTTAAGCAGATGATGGATCAGATGAAACAACAAGGCGCTATGAAATAAGCACCTTGGCGGGCACGATGATGCCCTCTTCAGTCGCGGCGATGTGATATCGTCGCGATTAATTCTTTTTAAACTCACACTTTTATTTTAAAAATTTTTAAATTTTAAAATTCGGATGTTTTATCCTCGTTGCTTTCGGGGTTTGCTAAGAATTTCAAATTTGACATTCGGCTCGTTACAGGAAGTTAAAACGAAATAAAGCGCTCACCGTCGTTAAAATGCTCCGCAAGACAACGCATCTTAGTGGGACGCTGCGGTGTACCAAAGATTTACGAGCCGTTTTGGCGCGGCTCGAAACAGTGTCTCATCAATATGATGAATTCGAGGCTCGGTTTAAGCGTTATTTTATCGCGATTTAAAATAGCTGGACTCATAGATAGAGCAAATTCGCGTCTCAGTTTGCGGCTCTGCTTATGAATTTACGGCTTTACGACCAAAAACATCTCGCAAGATCGCCTTGAATTTTAATCCTTAGTAACGATCGTGCCGTTTTGTATTTCGTGCACATGGGCATTTCTGTGCAGCTCTTTACCGCCATCTAAAGTATAGTAGTGCGTTGTTACTGTGCAGCGCAAATCGGCGTCGATGACGAACTCCTGCTTGGCGCGCATCGGCGGCTTGCTTTTACCGCAGTGCACGTAATCGGCGTAAATTTCGCGACAATCGCTTATACGAAATGCGTCGTTTAAAAGGCACATAAAAACATATTCGCGCCCACGTTCGCTATCTTGGAAATCCCCCAGATAAAGCCTTAGCAGAATTGTTTTGACGCTCTTTTCTGGCAAACGACAAGCCCTTATGTCTTTGATCCTCTCCCAATACGCGCTTAGATTGTCGATTAAAAAATTCTCTTTTGCAAACGAAAACAGCTCATTTTTATCAAGTAAATTTTTATCGATAGCCGCTAAGGGCGAAATTTCTCCCGGATAGCGAATCGGCAGTTGCGCGATCGGTAGATCGTCGTAGATATCTTTCATACTCTGATAAATCTCTGGCCGCGGCGCATCGTCTCCCTTGGCCGCGGCATTTTCCATGCCGCATAGCGCAAGTAGGCACAGCAAAAATATCCACACCTGCTTCATAACATTTCCCCTCGTTTCGATCGCAGCCTCTTTGCTTCTGATCATACTGCAAATTTTAAAGCTTTAATATGAAGAAAAAAGATCAAAAATCAAAGCACCCTTTTTACAACCACTCTCGCACTTTCTTTTTCTGTCCTTGCTTTTGGGCTAATTTAATCCGATTCCTCTTGTTCTTACGTGAAACGGACGATACGTGGCTATTCGCCTTTCGTAGCCTCTTCGGTGAAGCTAACGATGCGCGGAGCTGCTATGCGCGCGTAATCCTGCGCGTTTAGAATGATCGAGTGATCAAGCAGGCCCGCGTTGAAAGCGATCTCTTCAAAGCGTCCGAACAGCGACGGATCGGCAATTAGCAGCAGTTTGTCGTGGAAGCTAAACGGCGGCACCGAGCCGATGACGCAGTCCGTGAGATCGCCCACTTCATCGGGGCTTACGAGCGATGCTTTCGTGCCGCCGAGCCCCTGCGCCAGGCGCTTTAGATCTGTTTTGTGATCGGCTGCGAAAACCGCTAGGACGTAGATCCTGCCGTTTCTGCCCGCGGGTTTGTCGCTAGGAAGCTTCAGCTGCTGCGGCACGTTTGCGCAAATTTGATCGGCGGTTAAAGTTAAATTTCCCGCGCAGGCGCCGTTTTCGCAGCCTTGAGCGCTCGCAATGGCGGAGACGTCGAGATTTTGTGCGTCATCGGCGCTTACTAAATTTAAATTTTGCGCGAAAGAAATTTGCCCGTCCTTAAAGCCCTTGATCGTGCAAACCAGCGCCTTTGCGCCCTGTCCTAGCTGCGTGCCGCGGGCTTTGGCGACCTCGGCGGAGGTGCCCGCGCTTTCGTGAGCTACGACGCGGAAGCGCGCGCCCTGCTGCGTCAAAAGCTCTTTTAGGCTTTCAAAAATTCTCTCTGACATTCTCTCTCCTTGTTTTTGCGAAATTATACTGAAATTTTAACCAAACGACGCATCGGCGCCAAATTTTGCAGCCTCGCCACTTTTGTTGGCACAATAGCTTGCCGTAGTCGCGCGAATTTTGTATGTCGTGCATTACGGCTAAATTTTTAAAATTTAAAAGGCACGCAAGCTGGAGAGCGCTAAATTTTGGCGCGCAGGCAAGGGCGCCAAATTTTACAGCCGCAATCTACGCAAAAGCGCGATGAGGTATCGCCGCGTAAAATTTATGCACAGATTCGGCAAAATTTCGCGCATAAAATTTACGCAAAGCCCGCGGTAAAATTTCGCGGTTAAAATTTACGCAAAGGCGTAGCCTGGTTTTTTAAAAAGAGCGGTTAAATTTTCTACGCGCAGTTTAGCTTTTGCGAGCAGTTTGACTTTTACGCACAGCTCGGCTAGCTAGCTCGTTTGCGAACAGCTAGTTTTTTTGCGGTGCGGACATCTATCGGTGGGTCTTAAAAGCGGACCGTATATCTCTTTTGCAGGCGGCTAAGCTTTTCTGCGTGCACGGACTCGCGCGACGACCTGCCAGAGCCCTGCGTCGCTTCGCAGCTCCTTCCGCCACGAAAAAGACGCCTCGCTCATCTGTGAAAAGACGTAGCGCATCGCCCCCTCGCCGTTTTGCACGAGCACGATCTCCTCCGCCTCCTTATGCGCGGTTAGGCGCAGCGTCGTGCCGACGCAGCCGTAAAAAATATCCCATGTCCCGCTTGCGGGCTCATAAATCCTTATCGTCGTGCCGTATTCGGCGTCGGGTTGCGGATTTGCGAGCCGTTGCGCGCGCGAAGGCACGATAAACACGTCCTGCACCGCGGATCCGTCCAAAACCCGCGCAAAGAGCCACTCGCCCCTGACTTCGCGCGGCGTGCCGCTCCGCAGGCCGTCCGTCCACCATATGTCCCAATCGCCGATGAGCGGCGCGAAAAAATCGTGCTCGCTCGGTATCTTTGCGCTCCGTGCGTCGCTGCACAGAGCCTTTGCAAATCCGCTTTTTTGCATTAACGCTTCTTGCGAAATTATTTCATCTTGCGGATTTTAGGCTCTTTGCTCTCTACGAGCTCGTAAATTCTAAGCTCGACCTTGACGTCTTTGGGCGCCAAAATTCTAATTTCGCCGCCGTCGTAGGCGAATGGATGCGTGAGCTCGTAATAGATCCGCTTCTTTTGCTTCTTGCCGTCGCAGAGCATCAGCGTTTGAGCAAGCTCATCGCCGCCGCTAAACTCGTAATAAAGCCCGTCCGAGCCCTCTTTTTGCTCTATTTTGCCGCCGATCAGATACGCGTCGTTGCAATCGGCTTTGATCTCTTTCGAAAAGATCGCTTCGACTTTAAATTGCTGCGGCGGCATCTTTGACGGCGTTAGCTGAAAGACGTTTAGCTGCTTTTGCGCCTCGCCGCCGAATAAAAACAGCGGCAAGAGGAAGAATAAAACGCTTTTTCTCATTTTTTACTCCTTAAAAAGATATTTTTATTTAAAATTTTAGCAAAATTTTCACTCATTAAACTGAAATTTCAATCGACTTTGTTTTTACCTGTAGCAGATAATATTTTTTAGCGCCTCTGCCTCCGGTTTTAACGCCTCGCCCTCGGTTTTTTGCGCGGCGCTCTTTTTGTTTGCTAAATTTTTACTAGAGCCTTGCGGCGAGGGTTTTTCCTGCAAGTTTAAAGCCTTGACGGCGTCGCGCGAAATTTCCCCCTGCGTTTGCATGGTGGAAATTTCGCCGCTAACCCCGCCAGACTTGCTCGTGCGGCGGCTTAGCACGCTTTTGACGCTTATCTTTTCGCCTGCGTAAAACGCCTCGCAAAGCCCGCCTTGCGCCTCATAGTCCGTTACTTTGACGCTGCCTTCTTGAAATTTATAAAATTTCGCCCGTTTCGCTCTGCGTAGCTCCTCCGCCCCGCCCCATACGTCGCTCTGCGCGTCAAGATCCGCGAGCACAAATGCGCCGTCTGCCGCCTTATACATATTGCCGAGCCTTATCGGTATGCGTTCGCCGCTCTTTTTGGTAAGCACGAAGCCGATCTTTTCGCCATCTTTTGGGTGCGGGTGGAACTGTTTGGAGAAAAACGCCGTGAAAAATGCGACCTCCTTGATCTCGCCGTCGGTGCCTAGGTATCTCGTCCAGTTGTCTTCGGGCACGTCGATTTCGGCGACGTCTCGTCCGTCCTTTGCGCCGCATTTTAAGCCCGCGCAGCCGCTAAGCGCTAATGCTGCAAGCGCGGCTAGAAATAGGTTTTTCATATTTTCCCTTCAAATAAATTTTGGCTCAAAGCAGGGCGCTCAGGCACGTAAATCCGTAGGGCATTATTTTAGGCTCGCGGGATAGCCGCTAAATTTTTCGATCCAGCCGTCCTCGCCGTAGAGCTCGCCGCAAAGCCCGTCCGAGAGCTCGGCTAGATTTTCGCCCGCCTCGTCCACAAGCCGCCAGCGCTCGCTTTGCTCGAAAAAGCTTAGCGTCTCATGCAGGACGTGATCGGTAAGATGCGCGCAAAGCGTCCTTAGCGCCTCCCTTTGCTGCGGCGAAAACTCCGCTATCAATGCATACAGCCGCTCGCACCGCGCGCCTTTCATCCGCCCGCTTACGACCCCGTCCAACCACGCCAGCGACCCGTCCCTGAGCTGCCGCACATATTCCCGCCCGAAACTCTGCAAGCTATCCGTTTCTACCATTTTGTCCTCCTGCATTTAAATTTTAAAATTTTTGGTACCTCGCCTAAATTTAGATCGAAATTTACTTCCTAAGCCCGTTTAAGCTTTTTGCGTCCTAAATACGGCGCGCCGCATTCAACTTTTATAAAATTCTACTTAGCGAGCGCCGTTTTTTATCGTTTGCGCTGCTGTTTTACCGCGCCGCAAAATTCGCGCTGCACCTCAAAGCCCAGCGCCGTTTAAATTTTAAAATCCGAAAGCTCGCGACCGAAATTTTAAAATTTAAGGCTCGATGAAATGCGTTTCGGCGCGATGGTATGCGCCGCTTGAAACTTTAAATTTTAAAAACTCGTACTTCGCCTCAAAGCCCGCTAGCGGGACTAAATTTATCAAGCCGATGTCGCCCAGATGCGTAAAAATCGCTGTCCGCTCGCCTCAAACGAGCACTCCTGCCAGTCCCAGTCGTTTTCGCCGCCCATTGCAAAATTTTGAGGCTCGTCCGATAGAGCCGCCGCGCTCAAAGCAACCGTTATACGCTCTTTCATAAAATCATCGGGCTCGCAGGGCGTAAATTTTTCAAATTTTATCTCGTAAAGGGAAGCGAGCCCAAAGTCCGCGCGCACGAGCTTGCCGCACTGCTGCGCGAACTCCGCCGCGCTATATTCGTGCTTTGGGGCGTAGTACCAAACCTCCAGCTCCTCGATGCTCTCGCCCCTAAATTTTATGGATTTTATCATCCTGACTCTCTTTTTGCTCGTCGCGGCGGTTTAAATTTCGTCGCTTAAATTTCACTTGCACTCATGCGGCGCAGGTTTTGCACGCAAGATCAAACTTTCGCTATTCGGCGCAAGCGCGCTGCGCGGGCAAATTTTAAATTTAATCCGCCGTGCTTTAAATTCAGACGCCGAAGTCCGCCCGCATCCCCTCTTTGCCTTTCGGCGTAAAATAGCAAACGACGTAGCAGAGCATTCGGTCCTTGCAGTCGTATTTGGCTTCGAGGCCACGGGTAATGCGCGCAAATTCCTGCGGCGGCTTGTCCTCAAAGGCGCCTCGCAGCTCCTCTGCGGCGATATGTCGCGGACTAAGAAGCAGATACGCCGCGCCGCCGTCCTCATCCTCGCTTATCGTGCGTAAAATTTCACCGCTCGCGCTAACCTGCCAGTGTTCCTTGCCGTCCCACTCGCGCAGGCTTAAAACCGTAGTGCCGCCGTCAGCGTCCAAAGCCTTTTCGTTTGGAATTTGAGCGCGTAAGGCGCCTTCATTTAAGCTCTCCTCGCTCGCGACCTCGATAAAAACGTCCGTGCCGAGCAGATAGCCGGTCCGCTCAAACTCGCTTTCGTACTCCCAGCCGTCAAATTTAGCGGCAAATTCGCGCACCCGCTCGTCCGCTTCGCAGCCGAACATCATCGCGTCGCTATCTGAAATTTTAACGATATAAGGCTCGTTCATAGGATTTTCCAAATTTTATTGCGGCTCGCATTTTCCGTAAAACCACTCGCGAGTTTCGTTTAGCTTAAACTCGCCGTCCTTTAGAAAATACTGCTTGCTGCTTTTGATCACGTTTTTGCCCGTGGCTATGTAGTCGCCGATGAAGCCGCGATCCAGGACGTCACGCGCTAAAATTTCAGGCTCAAAGACGTTTTGCGTCCTTTGCGTCTCGCGCCATTTGCCGCTCTCATCAGGCTCGCGCAGGATGATGGAGATGTTGTTACCCGCTTCGTCGTAGTCGTAGATATACTCGTACTGCTTGCCATCGGAGGCCGTGCGATTTTTTATCACGTTGCCGCGCGCGTCGTAGCTAAACTCGTTTTCAAACACGACCTCCCAGCGCTGCAGCTCCTCGCGCCAAAGCACGGTTTGCTCGCGTAGAGGCCTGCTTTCCTCGGTCTCCTCGTGCACGTTTTTGTAGTACTCCCTCCACTCGTTTTTTGCGGCGTCCCAGCGCGATCTTAGCTCGCTAAAGCGCCTATACTTAGGCTCGATCTTGCGCAAGATCTTTTCATCGCGCTGCCATGTGTCGTCGCGCCACACAAAATTTATCTCGCTGCGCGTCCCGTCCGCAGCCGTAAAGACGGTACGTTTTGTAAGCGGCACCCATTTGCCGCGCCACGCGTAGCCTTCGGAGCCTGCGTAAACGTCGCAGTTGTAGTGATATATTGATTTTTCGTAGGGCATCCATTTTTTCGCTTTGGCGTTCCATTCATAGGTCGCTACGAAATTGTTTCTGTCGCTTTCATCGACAATCCTTTTTGTAAGGTGCGTCGGCGTCCATCTGCCCTTTTTTAACGTGAAATTTTGCAAAATTTCCGTTTTGCCCTCGCGCTTTTCGACGGCTTTTTCACCCTCGTATGGCTTGCCGTCCTTTTGCAGACTAAAATAAATTTTCGAGCCGTCCTTTGCGATCTCCTGCTTGCTTATCGCCGTTTCACGAAATTTGTTTGTATTTGCGTCCCAGTCGTATTCGACATTTTCGATCTCGCGCTCGCCGCTTTCGTCAAATTTGCTAAAGCTTTTCGATACGGACGCTCCCTCTTCGCTGCTTTTTTTGTAGATTTTTTCTAGGCGGCGGGTTTTGGCGTCATAGTTTTGGCTAACTTCATATTCGTAGCGCGGCGCGGCTCCGCCCTCTGTTTTATATCTTGTCTTTTGCAGACAAATTTTATCCGCAGCCGCGTGTTTCGCCGCCGTCTCGGTCGCGCCCGCAGGCACCGCGAGAACTAACGTCGCCGCTAAAATAGAGCCTGCCAAAACTGCCGCTCGCACTCGAAGCTTGTCTGCCAAAACTGCCGTCTGCGCGCCAAAAGCGCCCGCCGAAATAATCGCTCGCGCCTTTAAATTTAGCGCCGCAAAATTTGCCGCACCTTCGTGTGAAATTTTAAAAATACCTCTCATGACCGCTCCTTTTATTGTCTAAATTTTAATCCATGCTATGTCCGCTAAATTTAACCGCATAGTTCGCACAACGCCGCGCCCGCATAAATAGCTCTGCGCCCTTTAAATTTAACCGCAGCACTCGCGTAAGGCCGCGCAGGTAAAATTTAGCCGCGAATTTTTACCGACGCATCTTCAAACGCTACTTTATCTTTTTATATTTCCACGTCTGCTCCGTTATGAGCTCAGATTTGCCGTCTTTAATCTTAAATTCCTTAAAGCTCGTTATCGCGTAGATACTAGGCATCTCAAACATCATCAGCGCGGCTCCGTATCCCACGCTATCTGCCGGGATTTGGGTATCGTAAGTAGCCTCCGAGCGCCCGGTTTGCACCCATTTGCCGCTCGCATCAAGCTTGTAGATATCCATCGCCGTATTGCTGCCGCGCTTGTCGTAGCTATAGACGTATTTGTTGCTGCTGGAATTTGATTCGTGGCTTTGCACGAGCGGGCGCTCGCCCGATTTGTCGTAAATTTCGCCGTTTGAGTAGCTTTTGACCCAATCTTTAAGCTGCTCATCCCACAGATACGAGGTCATATTAAGATCCGCACCCTTCTTGATAGCGGTCTGTTTGCTCATATTATCCCACGCGCCCTTCTTGTCGTTCCAGATGAAGCTCGTAACGATCCCCTCGCCCTTCGCGGCATCAAGCTCGTGCTTACTCATCGTCGCGTTTTGCCACGCGCCGTCCTTAAAGGTGCTGCGAATCTGCTCGTAGCTGCCGTTTCGATCGCCGTTAAGCATCTCTCGCTCGCTGTTTTGCCACGCGCCGTTTACAAACTCGTAGCTCACGTATCCGCTCATCTCTCCTAGGCTGTCGTAGAAAATTTCGGTCTTATCTTTGGGCTGCCAGCTCTTGCCGTCCCATTTGAAGCTTATCGTAAGCTCCTCCTTACCCCACGCGTTTTTTACGGATCTGTTCATGCTCTCTTTACGCCATTTGCCCTTTGCGAGCTTATATCGCACATCCTGCGTCGCGTTACCGTCGTAGCTGGAGACGGTTTTGCTCGCATTGCGCGTGCCGTCATCCGCTATCGAATTGCTCTCGCGCGTCGTGACGCCGTCTTTGACGCTTTCCGTGTAGTCTTCTATTTTTTTCCACTTGCCGCTTTTAAGATCGAGGTTAAATACTTCAAATTTAACCATGTCCCCCTTTTCGTCAAAGTAGCTGATCTCTTTGTAGCTAGAGCCTAGGCCGTCCGAGGAGTTCGTATCTCTTACCTGCTCTAGCTTGCGCGCCGCCGCGTCGTAGCTTAGATACGTGCTTTCCTTGCGCTGCCCGAGTGAGCCGTAGCTCATGCTTTGCACCATATACTCATACTCCTTGGCAAACGCCGCCGCACAGAGCAGTGCAAGTATCGTAGCGAGCTTTTTCATCCTCTCTCCTTGGAAAAAATTTTGATAATTATATAATGTTCGTATATAAAAACGGATAAAATTTCGCCGTGCGGCTAAATTTAAAAAACTTCGATTTTTAGGCGGTAGTGGTGAAATTTTACGTCGCTAAACTGCTGGAATTTTAGTAATATTTTGATCTGATTTTGCGTTAGTTGTCGATAGAATTTATGCGAAATAGAATTGCGTGCGAGCTTCTGCTAAATTTTAAACAGATCTAGGCTTGATTTATATCAAAGCTTCACTGCGTGCCGTTAGCGATAAAATTCTACGTCATAAAATTTTAAATTCACGCGCAGATCCGTTTGAGGAGATAAAAATGCAACACTAAATTTTTGGTAGCTAAAAATTTCAAATAATGCCGATTTTTCAAAAGTGCCGCTGGTTAGGCGATACTAATCGCAGAAGCGCTTATCCGCGTTATTTGCTTTGCGCTTGGCTAGGAAGTCCGCCTTTTTAGCGGGGTCTGCGAAAAACTCGTCCTGCCTAAGTAGCGCGGCGTCCATTTTGTCCTCGGCTGCCTTGAGCGCGGTGGCGCGATCTGCGAAGCGAGACGGAAATTTCTCATCAAATATCGCTTTATACGGGTGCGCCTTGACCCAGTCCCTAGCGCGTGCCGCCGCATCGCGCTGTTTAGCGAGATCGCAGAATGCGTATGGATTTACCACGTTGCCGACGAGCTGTAAAAACGCCGCGTTCGCGGACTCGGTCTCACGAAATATCTCGTCCTTGATGTCGATGACGTGAGCGAAGGTTAGGAATCGATTTTTGCCCGCGTAGAACCAAAATACCGCGTCGTCCTTAAGCCCCAGATCATAAGCACGTGCAGCGACAGTCATTAGCGTAGTCGGAGCGACCATGTCCGGGGCGTCCTCGATGATTTTGATCGCCTTTTTTAGGCTCGGCACGTCGTTTTTCATCAACAGATCGTCGATCGGCTCGTAAACATGCACGTATTCGGGCTTGCCCTCCTTAGCCGAATAAAACGGCGAAACATAGATGTCGATCGAAGTGATTTTCTCTACCTTGTCCTCGCTACTCTCGCCTTGGGCGCTCAAAGTCGCAGCCGCCGCCGCACAGAGCAGTAGTGAACGAATTTTTTTCATGGTCTCTCCTTCGGTTAAATTTTTATAAGTTTCCTCGTAATTATACCTTGAAATTTAAGAGCGCAAGCTTGATTTTTAACGAATATATTTTTGCTGAATTTTAATTTTTGCGGCGGCTCTATTTTCTTTTGATTCGGCTTCAGCGTGACGCTTTGGGCGGCTAAATTTAACGCCGCTAGTCGTAAAATTTAGCTCATAATTTAGATCGCATAAAATCGCTCAAAGCGCTTACTAAAATTTTAAAATTTCGCCCTTTTAAGCATAGTATGCTAGTCATTTATCGCTGAATGCGGCTATAAACTGGTCGTGGTGCGCCGTGCGGTATCGAACAAGAAAATTTGCCAGTCCGCGGTGAGCCATGAAATCAAGGGCATAAATGTTCGCGTGCTGGTTCTTAATCCGCGCGAAATAAAAGTCGCCGCCTTAATGGAGTAATATATCACAGTCCCTAAATATTCATTGAGCAGCAATTACAGACAAATACACACTCATACTCGTAGGACTTTTGATTCGCTTTGTAATAGACTGCACAAAAAACTTCTTATAATATGAATTTTATAAAAGTTTATTTACCTCTATCGCTTTTGCTATAAAGCACATAGTGATTTGTAGAAATGCACAACTAATCGCTAGTAACTTAGTTAGTTATAATGCCAGCTTCAATTCTTTTACTCTCTTTTCAGCATATTCTTTTAATATAAGCGATAATGCTATAAGATTTTTATGCTTAACATACCCTGGAGGTAGAGTATTGTTAAAGCAATTTTCGTATAATAACTTATCTAGCTCTTTTGTGTCTGCAATGGCTTGAAATGTTTTTTCTCTATGGTTTATTACTACTATTCGTCTTTTTGAGAATTTTATATAATCATTAATAAATTTTTTATCTCCGCTTAGGAAAAATCCAACACCAAAATCAGCTTTTTCGTTTTTAAACAGTTCAATATACTGAATCCCATAAAAACAAAATATATCCCAAGCTTTATTTTTGGCTTCCTGAAAAATTTTATCTAAGTTCCACTGTCTTATATCAAAATTCATAAATTCTGTCATTTTGGAGTTATCCTTAAAATACTCATAAGCGAAATTTAATACTTCTAAAAAAATAGGTCCAGATTTTCTCATTATTTTCTGTCTCTTATACACATCTCCGAGCCCACGAGACTACGCTGCATCT
>UQCL01000009.1 GCA_900539505.1 uncultured Campylobacter sp.
AAAATACTTATTTAAATAAAAAGATATAAATATCGATACGAAATAACCGATAAAATTACTTATTTCCGCAATAACTCCAAAATAAAGCAAAGTAAAAATTATCGCATATCCAAATATAGTATTAATAACGCCTACGAGCAAATACTTTAATAAAGAAATATCGTAACGCATTAGACCGATTTCTTTACTGCAATATAATATTGACCGCCTAGCGGAAGCCATTTTAAAAATCTCTCTAAAAAAGAGAGCGCTTTTAAGACAGGAGGGAAAAATAACGTATATGCGCTACCGTTATCTTTAAATCCGGCTTTAAAAAAAATAGATTGCAACTCTTTTTTTGATAGCAAAACGGCATCTTTATCAAATTCGCAAGTAGATACCATGCGTCTTGTAAGAGGATTGTGAGGATTGTGTTCAAAAACCGCTACATTGCAATTATCGGCAGCTAGTTTAAATATATTAGATGTCACGTAATCTCGTAGGCTAGGTTCTATATGGTGATATACGCCTGCTATAAAAATCACGTCGAAATATCCGTTGTAGGAAGCTAACTCTTCATTTGTTTCTATAATCTTTACTTCTTTATTATTTTGCCTTGCTACCTCTAAACTTTCTTTTGAGATATCAAATCCAAAAACGGATGACTCGCGAAACGCTTCTACTATATACGGTAAATTTCTACCCGTGCCGCATCCGTATTCAAGTATTTTTAGCTTTTGATTTCGTCTTTTTACTATATCGCTTAGTATTTTTATCTTGTACTCCGCATAGTATTTTATGTCGCCGAATTTTTTATGCTGATTTTGCATTATATCGTCATAGTTTTTACTGTACTCATCAAAATTAACTTTTTTCATCAGTAATATCCTCTATAAAATACCTTGGTCTTCTTTTTGTTTCTTTATAGATTTTACCTATGTATTCGCCAATTACACCAAGACACATAAGTTGAATTCCTCCCATAAAGTATATAGGTAAAACAGTAGAGGCCCACCCTTGCACCGTTTTATTAGCAATAACAGAATACAACACACTCCCACCCATTATCAAGCTAACAAAAAAAACGATAAAGCCTATTAACGTTATCAATCTTAAAGGAACCACGCTAAATGAAGTTATGCCGTCCCATGCGAAGGTGAACATCTTTTTTAGTGTATATTTTGATTTACCTGCATACCTGTCTTTAACATCAAAATATATATACTCTGTTTTTAGTCCAATTAAAAGAACAAGCCCTCTTAAAAATAAATTGACTTCCTTAAAACTAAGCAGCATTCTAATGGCCTTACTACTAAGTAATCTATAGTCCGCATGGTTTTTAATAATATCCACCCCCATTAAATTCATTAATTTATAAAAGCCTAATGCAGTTGCTCTTTTAAAAAAAGAATCACACATTCTATCGTTCCTGACGCCGAGTACAACATCGCATCCATTCACGTAAGAATCAGTAAAATGTATCATAGACTTTTCATCTTGTTGCAAATCCGCATCAATAGAAATTAAGCAATCGCATTTACCTTCTACATACTCTATTCCTGCCAATAAGGCGTTTTGATGGCCTTCGTTTTTAGAAAGTTTTATACCTTTAGTGGATAAATTTGTGGCACTAGACGATTTTATTATATTCCAAGTACTATCCTTGCTACCATCATCAATGTATAAAATAAAACTATCGCTTTTAATCTTTTTTTTATCGATTAAATTTTCTAGAGTCTCGCTCAATCTTTTTATGGTTTCGCCCAAAACCTGATCTTCGTTATAACAAGGAACGATAATTGCCAATTTAGGAATATTTCTCATCTAAAAATCCCGCAAAAATCCAAAACTTCTTTTTCCATTTTTAGCCCTTTAAATTCCTTATGTCCGACCAAAAATACGATAATATCCGAAATTTCGATAGCCTTTTTATAATCCACTATCTCAAAATCTTTGTGAGCCTTGATATTGGGCTCCACGGCGACCACATCGACGCTGTCTGCGATCAGGCGTCTGGTTATATTTAGCGCAGGCGACTCCCGCAAATCGTCGATGTCCGGCTTAAAAGCAAGCCCCATGCACGCGACTTTAGGCTTTCTGCCGTTTTGCAGCTCAAATTTCAAAGCGGCGTTTTTAATCTTTTCTATACACCATTCAGCTTTGTGATCATTGACCTCTCTTGCGGATTTAATCAGCCTCGCTTCATAGCCGCCCGCATGCACTATAAACCACGGATCGACTGCTATGCAGTGCCCGCCTACGCCGCAGCCCGGGCTTAAAATATTAACTCGCGGATGGCGATTTGCTAGCGAGATAAGCTCCCAGACGTTAATGCCGAATTTATCGCACAAAATGCTAAGTTCGTTTGCAAAGGCTATGTTTACGTCGCGGAAAGAATTCTCTGTAAGCTTTGACATCTCTGCAGTTTTTGAGTCAGTCTGTAAAACTTCGCCTTCTACGAATTCTGCGTAAAATTCCGCTATTTTTTTAGTAGCAATTTTTGTAGTTCCGCCTACGATTCTATCGTTTTGCGTAAGCTCTTTTAAAATTTTACCCGGCAAAACTCTCTCCGGGCAATGAGCGATATAAATTTTAGAAATATCAACACCGCCATTTTTTAAAATTTCACCTATCTTTTCGGTAGTACCTACCGGTGAAGTGGATTCTAAAACGACCATATTATCGTCTTTTACGTATGGTATTATAGATTTTGCCGCACTTATGACATAATCGATATTTGGCACGTATCCATCTCGAAACGGCGTCGGAACAGCTATGATAAAAACGTCTGCGAAATCAGGCTTAACATCTGCTTTTAAATTTCCGCTCTGCACTGCTTTTTTAACAAATACGTCAAGTTCCGGCTCGACGATATGAATTTTACCCTGATTGATCGTATCTACGACGCTCTGCACCACGTCAACGCCGTGGATTTTATAGCCCCTATTTGCCAAAAGCGCCGCCGTCGGTAGCCCTATATACCCAAGACCTAAGATGCAAACTTTTTTCACAATATTCCTTTTAAAAATTCCAGTATTTTTTTGCAAGCTTTACCGTCGCCATATGGACTTACACTTTTACTTATTTTATCATATTTATCTTTTAAATTTAATAATTTTTGCACCTCTTTTATGATATTTTCGCGCTTGGTGCCGATAAGCTTCACACATCCTGCTCTTATCCCTTCAGGTCTTTCGGTAGTTTCTCTGATAACTAAAACGGGCTTGCACAGGCTCGGCGCCTCCTCTTGGATGCCGCCGCTATCTGTTACTATCATATATGACTTGCTCATAAGATAGACGAAACTATCATACTCTAACGGATCAATTAAAAATATATTCGAAATGCCCGATAAAATTTCTCCTACAGGCTTTCTTACATTTGGATTTAAATGCACGGGGTAAACGATGTCGATATTTTCGTTTTTTAGCGCTATTTCACGTAAAGCCTCACAAATATTAACAAAGCCTTCTCCGAAATTTTCTCGTCTGTGTCCTGTAACGAGAATAAATTTTCTATCACTAAGCTTATATTTGGAATTTATAAAGGATAAAATTTTATTTTTTAGCAGCTCGTTGTTTTCGATTTTGTCTATCGTCCACAAAAGCGCGTCTATAACGGTGTTGCCGCTAACGATTATATTTTTTGAATCTTTGCCTTCTTTTAATAGATTATCTCTTGCGTCGGCAGTCGGCGCGAAGTGATATTTAGCGATGAGCCCCGTCATCTGCCTATTTATCTCTTCAGGAAACGGCGAATAGATATCATGCGTCCTAAGTCCAGCTTCGACATGTGCCACGTCGATCTTTTGATAATACGCCGCTAAAGAAACGGCATAAGTAGTAGTAGTATCTCCATGCACAAACACGATGTCTGGGGTATATTCACTAAATACATCGCGCATACCAAGCAAAACGCCTGACGTAATGTCGTACAGATCCTGCCCTTGCTTCATTAAATTTAGATCAAAATCCGGCTTGATCTCAAAAAATTCAAGCACCTGATCAAGCATCTGTCTGTGCTGCGCCGTGACGCAAACCTTCACTTCAAATTCCGCGTACTTTTGAAATTCCTTTATCAACAGAGCCATCTTAATGGCCTCTGGGCGCGTCCCAAATACTATTAAAATTTTTCTTTTCGTCATAAACTCCCCTAAATATTGGCTTTTTAGCCAAATCTATCGCCGTCATTTTAATTAAATTTTGCTATATCGGCGCTTAACGATACCTGGAATTACCTATTTGTCGCTATTTGGATGGTATAAAATGTTCTTTGCTTTAAAGCCGGCTAAGATTTATTTTAAATTATCAAAAAATTCCATCGCAAAATCATCAAAAATTTTACCTTTCAAATGCGCTTTGCAAAATTCTACTATGAGCCCGTGAAATAGCGCATACGCGCCGTTTTCGTTCTCCAGCTTATCTGCTTTTGCCGCCGCATCGCAGGGAGAGTTGGCGGAATTTACAAACTCATAGATCCGCTCAAATTCCAGCTCGCCTAGCCACGCGTTAAGCTCGTCATAGCTTTCAAACTCATAGCCCAAAGCCCCGAGTAGCCGCGCTGAATAGCTGTCCGCGACCATCACCGCGCGCTCGCATACATAGCATAGGATTGCGTCGCAGCTCTCCGCGCCGATCCCCTTGCGCGCTAGCAGCCACTCACGGCTAACGCCCGCTTTGAAGCTCTCAAAATCCCCAAAATCCGCGATTATCGCTTTGCAAAGCAAGTTTAGACGTCTAGCTTTTTGATTATAAAATCCGCTCACTTTAATGATCTCCGCAAGCTCCGCTTCGTCTAGCCCGGCGATGCTTTCTAAACTCAAAAGTCCTTTGCTACGCAGGTTTTGCAGTGCCGCATCTGCATTGCGCCACGCCGTATTTTGGATCAAAATCGCCCCCATGACCACCTCAAAGCTTCCAAACGCAGGCCACCAGCGAAAATCCTTGATTTTCACGGCGCGAAAAAGCGCGATAAAAAGCTCGGTCGCGCTCATCTCATGCCTCCGAAATTTCTGGCATCATTTCTAAAATTTCGCACGGTGGCGGCGATTTTTCGCGCGTATTTCGCTACCGCGATAAAATTTACGCCAAATTTAAATTCGCGCGCCGTATTCATCTGTCGCCGCTTTTTAAATTTGCAAAAAATTCCTCGCCAAAGCTCAAGAAAAACTGCTTTGCCGCTCGGCCGCTGCGGCTTGCGCGGAGCATCGCAAACTCACGCGCCTTTGCGTGTAGCTCGTCTAAATTTGCAGCAAAGCTCAGGCGAAATTCCGCCGCGCTCATGCCTTGCGCAGCCGCAAAATAGGCATCTACGATCCCTAAATACTCCCGCATGCTCCCGCCGTAAAAGCTTAACTGTAGCCCGAAGCGCTCGCTCAGGCTGATTCGCTCATTCGCCGCGTCGCTTAGGTGCAGCTCGCCGCGGCTTATCTGCGCGGCGTCGTTATCGCTTGCGCATTCGCCTACGATGTGGCGGCGGTTGGATGTCGCATACATCAGCACGTTGCGCGGCGCGCGCTCTAAGGATCCTTCAAGTAGCGGTTTTAGGTGCTTGTAACCGCTCTCGCCAAGCTCAAAGCTCAAGTCGTCGCAAAAGATGATAAATTTAAAGCTCGTTTCGCGGATCGCGTCGATTATATCCACGAGATAGCCCAGATCGTCCCTACCGATCTCGATGATCTTAAGGCCTTGCGGGATAAATTTAGAAAAAACCGCCTTCGCAAGACTTGATTTGCCGCAGCCGCTCTCGCCCCACAACAGCGCGTGGTTGGCACTCGCGCCGCGCAGGAAGGCGTCTGTGTTTTTTACAAGAGTCGATTTTTGGCTCTCTAGCCCCATAAGCGCGTCAATACCCGTGAAATCGATGTCGCGGACGATCTTTAGCGCCTTTTTATTCGCGCGAAAGACGGCGACTTGCACAGCGCGCCAATCAATCGCGCTAAAATCGCTAAAGTAAATTTGCTCGCTAGAGCCGCTCTGCGCGCTTTTTAGGACGGCTTGCGGCGCTAAATTTAAACCGCTCGCCGCGTCTAAATTTAACTCTTCGCTTCTACTTTTGCTCGCGCTTTTTTTGATATTTTCATCGCAAGTTCGCATTTTTTAGCTCCCTTCGCAGATAGATTAAAATTTCGTTTATCACGTCGTCATCGTCGCGCGTCTGTGCCTTTAATCGCACCTTATCGCCGTTTGCAAGTGTGATTAAGATATTTTCGTCCATGCTCGAAATCATGCGCAAGCCAAGCTTCGTAGCCAAAACCTTAATCATCATCACGTCGATAAATTGCTTGGTGTAGATATCCGCGCGCCCGAAGCGATCCTCGATCTCGCCGAAAATTTCAAGCACTTCGCTCGCCTCGGCGCACTTGCTAAGCCGCCTGTAAAGATCCAAGCGCAGGCGATCCTCTCTGATAAATTCCGAGTTTAAAAAGGCGTTTACGGAAATTTTAAGCTCCACGCTCGCAGCGGCGCTCTTTCTGCTTAGCAGCTTGCCGATTTCTTCTTCTAGCATCTTTAGATAAAGCGAGTAGCCGATCGCTTCGATATGCCCGCTCTGCGCCTCTCCGAGCAGGTTTCCGCCGCCGCGAATCTCCAGATCGTGATACGCCAGCACCGAGCCGCTGCCCAAAAATGAGTTGCTCTCAAGCGCTACGAGCCGCTTTAGCGCGTCCTGCGTAAGAGCGGTTTTATCCTCGATCAAAAAGTAGCAAAAGCCCTGTTTGTTGCTGCGCCCGACGCGGCCGCGCAGCTGGTGCAGATCGGCGATACCGAATTTATCAGCGTTTTCGACGATGATCGTATTTACGCGCGGCATATGAATGCCGCTTTCTACGATGCTGGTGCAAAGTAGCAGATCGTATTCACCCGCTACAAATTTTAAAATTTCATCCTCCGTAGTTTTAGCGTCGATCTTGGAGTGCAAAATTAGAATTTTAAGGCTCGGCAAAATTTCAAGCAGCTTCTTTTTGGCGCTTTGCATCGTCGCGATGTGGTTGTGGACGTAAAAAATCTGCCCGCCGCGTCGCAGCTCGCGCGAGATCGCCTCTTTTATGATCTTTTCGTCCCACTGCTTGACGAAGGTGCGCACATCCAGGCGGTCCTGCGGCGGGCTAAGCAGCGTGGAGTAGCTTTTAATCGAGCTTAGCGCCATATTCAGACTGCGCGGTATCGGCGTCGCGGACATACTAAGCAGGTGCGAGGCGGCGCTTTTCTCTTTGAGCCGCTCCTTTTGCTTAACGCCGAATTTATGCTCCTCATCGATGATTATGAGCCCTAAATTTGCGGGGTTTAAATTTAAAAGCGAGTGCGTGCCGACCACGACGATCGCCTCACCGCTTTGCAGGCGCTTTAAAATTTCACTTTTTTGCCTCGCGCTGCTAAAGCGATCGAGCTTGAAAACGGGAATTTCAAACTCCCTAAAGCGCTCGCTAAGCGTGGCGTAATGCTGAGAGCTAAGCAGCGTCGTAGGCACGAAAAACAGCACCGAATGCCCACTTCGGATGCAAGCAAAGATCGCATTCATCGCAACCTCGGTCTTTCCAAAGCCCACGTCGCCGCTAAGTAGGCGGTCCATCACCTTGCCGCTTTGCAGATCCGCTAAAATCGCGCTTACCGCCTTTTGCTGATCGCTCGTGTAGCTAAAGCCGCTTGCGCTTAAAAATTTCGCATAATCCGCGCTTTCGTTTTTGATGACGAGCCCTCGCACCAGCTCGCGCTTGGCCGCCAGCGCGATGATCTTTGAAGCGATCGCGAAAAGCTTTTCGCGCACTCGCTCCTTAATTTTGCAAAAGCTCGCCCTACCCAGATGATCCAAGCTCACCGCGCCGCCGCTTGCTACGTAGCGATCGATCTTATTTAGATACTCTACCGGCAGCAGCAGCTTGTCGCCGCCCTCGTAGAGCAGGGATACAAACTCCTTGCTGCGCCCCATCACCTCGATGAGCTCAAGCCCGTTAAATTTAGCGATACCGTGATCTTCGTGCACGACAAAATCGCCCACGTTTAGCTCATCCAGAGCCAGGCTCGATCTTCGCACGCGCTTTTTAGGCACCGCTTTGTTTAGCGAAAGGATGATCTGCTCGGCGCTTATTAAATTTACGACGAAATCCTCGCGTAAAATTTCGATATTGCTAAATCCGCCAAGATCAAACGGCGCGAGCAGTGCGTCGTTTCGCGCGATCAGCGTGATAGCCTCGCTGCGGTGAAATTCAAAAAATTCCTGCGACGGCGTTATCGCGAGGTCTTTAAATTTACGCGCCGCGGGCAGTACCTCGATCGCGTCTAAAAAATCCAAATTGCGCTCGGAAAAAATTTCATCCTTTTTGATCTCGTGCAGCAAGATGCAATCAAACGCGCTCGTGTAATCTACAAAGCCCTCGATGAACCAAAACCCGAGCGAGCCCAGATCGCGAGCTAGCGCGTCGCTATCCGCGCGCGATATCTTTTCGCTCACGCTTTCAAACTCGTCTTCGCTTAAATTTGCCAAAAACGGCGCTATCTCTGCTTGCGCAAGCTCATCTTTTTCGCTTTTTTGCGTAGCGACGTCAAAGCGTCTGATGCTCTCGACCGTCTCGCCGTCAAGCAGAATTCTAACCGCGCTTTCGCTCCCTACCGAAAAAATATCGATGATTTCGCCACGGAAGCTCACCTCGCCCATGCTTTCGACGATATCGCGCACGTCGTATCCAAGGCGCAAAATTTCCTCTTTCAGCTCGCTTAAGTTTAACTCGCTTCCAAATTTTATATTTAACGGGCGCAGATGGCTTGCGGCGGGGAGTTTGTTTAGGATCGTGCGGACGGGAGAGATTAAAATTTTTTTGCCGCTTGCTTTATAAAACGCGCTAAGAGCGGTGCTGATGCCCGCAAGCTCGCCCATATAACTGCGCAGATCCTCGCCGAAGCTCGCTCTAAAATCGGGCAGGCAAAAAGCCGCGTAGCCCATAAATTTAAGCACCTGCTCGCACGCCGCAGCCTCTTTATCGTCCTCGCAGATCAAAAGCTCTTTTTGGTTTTGCAAAAAGTATTCGTAAACCTCGGCTTGCATTATTTAAACCTTTCGATCTGGTGCTGCACGACGTTTGCGATCTCCTGCCACGAAACGTTAGGCTCTAAGGTCGAGATATTTTTGAAATTTTGCGCGTTCCAGCTCATAAAATTTGCAGGATCAACGCTTTGAGCCAAAAACCTAACTTCGTAATGCAGGTGCGGGCCGGTGCTGTAGCCGGTGTTGCCGCTATAGCCGATGAGATCGCCTTTTTTAACCCAAGAGCCGGGCGTTACGACTGCGGAGCTAAGGTGGCCGTAGCGGGTCTCAAAACCGTAATTGTGCGATAAAATCACTAAAATTCCATATCCGCTGCCGCTACCGCCTGCAAACTGAACGAAGCCCTCTGCTGTCGCAAACACCGGAGTGCCCTCGCTCGCTCGCAAGTCGATGCCATGGTGCATCCTCATAACGCCGCTGATTGGATGAGTGCGCATCCCAAAAGGGCTAGTGACGCCGCGATACTGCATCGGAAGTCCGTTAGGCACAGCGCTAAGAATCGCGCTCGCCGTTTTTTCGCTAGCTGCGATATGCGCGCCGGAGCCCTTTTTACGCTCCTTTTTCATCTCATTCATCGCAAGCATTACCTGGATATCACTATCCAGCCCGCCTCCATCGTCCTCGCGTCCGTCCAGCTTGGCAAGCACCTCCTCGTTTTTGCCCTCAAGCGCAATGTTTTGCTCTTTTAGCGCGAGATTCTCGGCATAGAGAGTTTTGTTTAGCTCCTTTAAATTTGAGCGGTCGCTCGCGAGTTTAAATATCGCAAAAAACAAAACAAGCAGAAAAATTACGAAAAACGCAGATAAAATTTTAAGTTGAAAACGGAAGTTTTCGCCGAAATACAGCGTCTTGGTGCCAAAGTGATCGCTTAGGGTAAGTTTAGTTTTAGCCACGGCGCGCCTCAAGCCATAAAATGAAATTTTCTACCAAATGAAACGAGCCGAAAACCAAATACTCCTCGTCCGCTCTAAGCTCGCCGCGAAACGGCGAATGTGGAATTTTAAGCGCGTCAAGCGCACGGGTTATCGCCTCTGCTGCCATTTCGCGATCCGCAACCTCGTAGCTAAAGATCTCCACGCGCTCTACCACGGGCGCTAAAGTCCGTAGCACCGCGGCTACGTCTTTATCGGCAAAGGCGTTATAAATCAGCACGATCTTTTTGCCTCCGTAGATTTCGGTAATTTCGTGGGCTACTTGCTGCGCCGCAAGCTCGTTGTGTCCAACATCCACGCGTAAATTTGGCGCCAAAACTTCCATCCTGCCGCGTAAATTTAGAGGCGGCAGCTGCGAAATTTCAAATTTCAAATTTAAAAATTTCATCGCAGCAAGCGCTAGAGCTAAATTTGAAATTTGAAATTTAGGTAGATTATTGTGCGCGCAAAACTCTGCGATCTGCGCTCGCTGCGACGCGTCTAAAAAATCGCTAGCAAAACCTAGCCGAGTGCCCTTTTGCTCTGCGATCTGCCGCGCGATACGAAGCGGAACCTCGCCCATCTCGTCGCTTAAAATCGCCTCCTTATCCATCGTAATGAGCTTAGTGTGGGAGATCTGCTCTAGATTTTGTCCTAGCATACCCAAATGATCAGTGCCGATCGGTGTAAAAAGCGACAGCATGCGCCCGAAGCTCGATGTAGCGTCAAACTCGCCGCCCATCCCGGCCTCAATCACGCAGTAATCGCAATCCCTAAAAAGCACTGCCGCCGCAAGAGTGAGATACTCGAAATACGACAGGCTATCTTTAAACTCCGCGGGCAAGCTCTCTTGCAAAAACTCATGCGCGAAATCAAGCTCCTCATCCGTAGCATCGCGACCTAACGAAATGGGAAGCGAGCTTTGAGCGGATTTAAAATTTGATCCTAATGGGAATTTAAAATTTTGCTCAGATGAGAATTTGAGATCTTGCGAATTCCATAAATTTTGTGTAGAAGCATAATTTTGCGTATCGATCGAATTTCGCGTGATGGAATTCTGCTCGCTATAAAAATTTTGCGTGGTATAAACGGAGTTTTGCAGGGCAGAATTCCACTCACCATGCGAATTCTGCATGGCGGAATTTTGCAAATTAGAAATAGAAATTTGAGAGGCGGAATTTTCTCTGTTCGCAAAATTTTGCATTTTTTCGGAATTTTGTCTTCCCGTAGAATTTGACGCCGAAGCGGAATTTTGCTCGTTTTTAAAATTTGAAGCGTCGGAATTCAACGCAAAAACGGGACTTTGCGCGATGCGTCCGCCTAGATAGATGCGCTCGTTGAGCTTAAAAACGTGCGGGCTGGTGTAGTGCCCGACGCTAAAGCCCGCTGCGGCGATCGCGTTAGCCAAAAACCGTCCGGTGCTGCCCTTGCCATTGGTGCCGATGATCTGAATGACGTTTTTGAGCGGAATTTTATCTTTAATGGCGGCATACGCCCGCGGGAAGCGCTCGTAGTCGATTTTTTTGTAATAAATCGGGCGATTTTGCAAAAATTCTTTAATGCTGCGCCCGTTCAAGTCTGAATCCCCTAATCGCAAGCGCCGAAATAAACTCGTCAAACGCCTGCGCGGAGGCATTTTCGATCGCCTTGTAGCGGTCCTTATCGCTAATGATCGAGCTCGTATCGTAGCTATTTTTGACTAAGCGGCTAACTTTAAAATCGTAATCGCCAACGCAATCCTTGCTGAAAACCTCGCCGTTTTTAAGCTTGGTGCTGAAATTTACGATGAGATTTGCGCGGTAGCTAGTGACATAGCCGAACTGATCGTATGAAAGCTCGCTAAAGCTTAGGCTTTTTATGCTCGCTACTACAATCGTCTGCGCCGAATTTTTATCCGAAAGGCTCATCCCTAGGCGCTGGACTATACCCTGTCTGATCGCATCTTTGATAGCGACGGTGTTTTGCGGATCAGTTTTGCTCATCATCACGTCCACAAATACGCTTCCACTCATCGTCTCTTTTGCGATCCTTGAAACGGGCTTATAGCCGCAGCCGATTAAAAAAATCAAACAAAAAACGGTTAAAACTCTTCTCATCTTCGCCTACTTTACCACCAAATTTACAAGCTTGTTTTTGACATAAATTTCTTTTACGATGCTCTTGCCCTCTAGCCATTTGGCGCAGTTCTGCTTCGCAAGGCTTAAAATTTCGCCCTCGCTTAGGCCTGCATCCGCTTCAAACTCGGCGCGTTTTTTGCCGTTAATCGTGACGGCAAGCTTGATAGTATCGCTCTCAAAGACCTCTTCGCAAACTCTCAGCTCGCCGAAATTTCGTCTTTTAAACAGCCTCTCGCTAAGCTCGGCGCAGATGTGCGGCACGATAGGCTCGAGCAGACTTAATATCACGAAGTAGCCCTCGGTAAATACGTCTTTGTCGCTCTGTGCGTTTAGCGCATTTAGCGCCTCCATACACGCAGCGATTAGGGTATTGAAAGCAAAGCTGCTCTCATAAACCTGCTGCGACTTTTTAAGCGCCTCGTAAACTTTAAGGCGGGCGTATTTTTCCTCTTTGTTTAGGCTAGCGTGGTCGATCTGCGGAATTTTATCCGTAACATAGGCGTTTTCGGCGCGATCATATAAGCGATTTAAAAATTTATACGCACCCTCTACCGCGCTGTCGTTCCACTCAAGCTCCTTTTGCGGCGGTGCGGCAAAAAGTATAAAAAGTCTCGCCGTATCGGCGCCGTAGGTCTCGATGATGTCGTCGGGATCGACGGTGTTTCCTTTGCTTTTACTCATCTTTGCGCCGTCTTTTAGCACCATGCCCTGTGTTAGCAGCCGCTCAAACGGCTCGCTATCGCGCAGATAGCCTATGTCGCGAAGAGCCTTTTGGAAAAATCTCGCGTATAAAAGATGCAAAATCGCATGCTCGATGCCGCCGATATATTGATCGACGTTCATCCAGTAATTCACGCTTTGCTCATCAAACGCCCGCTGCTGCCACGTCCGCTCGTCGCTTGCGTAGCGCGCGAAATACCACGAGCTTTCAAAAAATGTATCGAGCGTGTCGGTCTCGCGCACCCCGTCGCCGCCGCATTTAGGGCATTTGCAAAACTTCCAGCTAGGATGCGCGTCGAGCGGATTGCCCTTGCCAGTGATCTTAATATCCTGCGGAAGCTCTACGGGCAGATTTGAAATTTCTTCGCTTACCAGCCCGCATTTTGGGCAGTGGATCATAGGTATCGGCGCGCCCCAGTAGCGCTGGCGGCTCACTCCCCAATCGCGCAGTTTAAAATTTACCACGCGGCGTCCGAGCTTTAGCTCTTCAAATTTTGAGATAACGGCGCTTTTTGCTTTCTCGCTATCCATGCCGCTAAACTCTTCGGAATTTACCAAAACTCCGCTCTCTACGTAAGCTTTGCTAGCGTCGTAATCGCCGCTTTTAGGAGCGATGCTTTGAATGATCGGCAGGTTAAATTTCTTCGCAAACTCGAAGTCTCTCTCGTCGTGCGCAGGCACCGCCATAACTGCGCCGCCGCCGTATTCTGCTAGGACGAAATTTGCGGTCCAAACGGGGATCTTTTTGCCGCTTAGCGGATGAAGCACGCTGATTCCGAGGCTCACGCCGTCCTTGTCGCTTGCTTGGCGCTCGCGCGGGCTTTGATTTAAAATTTCTCTCACCTTCGCCACAGCTTCGGCGTCAAGTAAATTATTATCCAAAAGCCTCTTTACCACCTCGTGCTCGGGCGCGACCGCCGCGTAGCTCATGCCGTAGATCGTATCTGGGCGCGTCGTAAAGACCTTAAAGCCCTCGATGCCGCCAAGTTTGGCGCTGCTTTGCTCGTCAAATTTAAAGCTAAATTCCAAGCCCTCGCTGCGCCCGATCCAGTTTTCCTGCATCGTAAGCACCTGAGCGGGCCACTTGCCCTCAAGCTGCTTTAGGCAATCCAAAAGCTCCTGAGCGTAGGCGGTGATTTTTAGGTAGTAGCCAGGCATCTGCTTTTGCACGACCTCGTTGCCGCAGCGCCAGCACCTGCCTTCCTCGACCTGCTCATTGGCAAGAACCGTCTGATCGTGCTCGCACCAATTTACCACGGCGCTTTTTCTGTAGATGAGCCCTTTTTCAAAAAGTTTGATGAAAAATTCCTGCTCCCAGCGCGTATAAAGCGGATCGGAGGTGGCGAGCATGCGACGAGCCGAAAAGCTAAAGCCCAAGCGGTGCAGCTCGTTTTTCATATAATCGATATTTTCGTAGGTCCAAGTTTTAGGGTGAATGCCGTGTTTGATCGCCGCATTTTCCGCAGGCATGCCGAAGCTGTCAAAACCGATCGGCTGAAGCACGTTGTATCCGCGCAGCCTGTAGTAGCGGCTTAGCGCGTCGCCGATGCTGTAGTTTCGCACGTGTCCCATGTGGATGCGGCCGCTTGGGTAGGGAAACATCGAAAGGATATATTTTTTAGGCAGGCTATAATCATCCTTAGGCTCGAAAGCCCCCTCTTCATCCCAAATTTTCTGCCATTTAAGCTCAATACTTTTACTATCGTAAGGCATTTTGCGCTCCTAGAATTCGTCTTTGGTTTTTGCCGACTCAATCGCTATTAAAATTAGCGAGAAAAAGTTTGCAAGTAGCGCGCCGATCGCAAGCGAGGTCACGATCGACAGATCTCCCGGCGCTACTACAATCAAAACGAACGCCGGTATGAGATGCAGATCCGCTACGAGCGAGCTTGCAAAAAGCTCGGCCGCGAGCATATTTCGCACGCCTACCTTCAAAAGCGTCGAGACTGCATTCACGCTGGTTGCTATGAAAAGTAAAATTTCATTCTTCTCATACAAAAACCCGCCTATCGTAGTCATACTCATAAGCGCAAAAAATATGTAAATTACCCTTCCCCAGTTCATCTTTTATCCTTACACCGTGCCTTTTTCATACATGGCGCGATTCTTTTCTTTCTCTTTGATACGGCGCTGTTTTTCGGCTAAAAACGCGCGGTACTTTTCAACGTTAAATTTAAACAAAATCAGCATCGGAGCAGCTACGAATACGGAGCTGAAAGTTCCTGCTATGACGCCTATTAGCATCACGAAGCTAAAGCCGTGGATCATCTCTCCGCCCCAAACGAATAAAATCACGATGACGATGAGAGTAGTAAGCGAAGTAAGCAGCGTGCGCGATAGCGTGTGAGAGATCGATTCGTTTATAACCTCATCAAGCTTAATCGATTTACTATCTTTTACTCCTTCTCGAATTCTATCGAAAACAACTATGGTATCGTTAAGCGAGTAGCCCATTATAGTTAGCAGTGCGGCTAGAATTTCAAGGTTGAAATCCACGCCGGCTAAAATCATCGCACCTACGGCAACTACGACGTCGTGCAGATCCGATAGCACGGCTGCAATCGCAAATCTCCACTCAAACCGCAGGGTGATATAAACCAAAATGAGCGCAAACGACACACATACCGCCAAAATTCCGTTTGTGCGAAGCTCCTCGCCGACTTTAGGACCTACGATATCGACCTTGCGAATGTCGAAATTTCCGCTGCCTTGTAAAATTTTTTGCGCCGTTAAAGCGGGATTATCGCCCAGTTCGCTCGCAGCGCCTGAATATCTAATCGTGACCTCTTGATCGCTACCAAATTCCGTAACGTTGATATTGCCTAAATTTGCCGCTTCGAAGCGCTTTCTGATCTCATCAAGCGGTGCTTTGGCGTCGTATTTAACCTGAATGAGCGTACCGCCGCTAAAATCGATGCCGTAATTAATGCCCTTAATGAAAAACAGCGCAATAGAGCCTATTATCAAAATAGCAGAAAGCGCAAAGGTAAAATATCTAAATTTCATAAAATCATAAATTTTGCCCTTATCGAACACTTGCATTTGCGCCTCCTCTTACTTTATAACCGAGCCAAAGTGCGGTATTTTTGCTCTTTTCCATCTTATCCATTACTAACTCAAACATTCCGTGAGTGCCTAAAATAGCCGTTATCATCGACGCTACGATACCGATGCTCATCGTGACGGCAAAGCCCTTCACTGGACCCGTGCCGTAAGCATAAAGCGCAGCAGAAGTAATTAACGTAGTGATATTTGAATCCACGATCGCGCTCATCGCATTTTCATAGCCTTTATTTATGCTTTGGCGGATTGAAACTCCCGTCCTTAGCACCTCTCTAACGCGCTCGTTAATGATGACATTCGCATCCACAGCCATTCCGATAGTTAGCACGATTCCCGCCATTCCAGGAAGCGTTAATGTTGCACCAAAAAGCGCCATACAAGCGATCAGAAATAAAATATTTACTACAAGCGCGATGTCAGCAAAAAGCCCCGCCACGCCGTAGTAGAAAATCATAAAGATCAAAATCGCAACCGCTGCAAGGCTTAGCGCTGCCATACTTTTATCGATGCTATCCTGTCCTAGGCTAGGACCGATACTGCGTGTCTCTGAGACTTTAACAGGAGCCAAAAGCGCGCCGCTTCTAAGCGCAATCGCTACGTCGTGCGCCTCCTCGACGCTAAATCCGCCGCTGATCTGACCGCTGCCGCCGCCGATACGCTCGTTAATGCGCGGCGCGGAGTAAACCTTGCCGTCAAGTACGATCGCAAGGCGCTTACCGACGTTTTTACCGGTAAAATCGCCAAAAATTTGAGCGCCTTGAGAGTTTAGCGTAAAATTTATGATCGGCTGGTTGGTGTGCTGATCGAAAGCTACCTTCGCATCAACTAGCATCGCGCCATCAAGGACAGGAATTTCGTTTATGAGATACTTGTAATTCGGATTTTTAACGTCGGGATAAATCACGTCCCCGTAAGCTCTGGCATCCGCCACACTGATAGTCTGCGCGCGATCTTGGCGCACGTCGTCCACCGCCATAAGCTGCAAGTGAGCCGCTTTGGCGATCAGATCCTTGGCGCGTTGCTCATCCGCTGCACTTTTGACGCCTGGAAGCTCAACCAAAATATAACTCTCGCCCTGCTTTGCTACCGTAGGCTCCGCAAGTCCGAATTGATCCAAACGGTTGCGGATAGTTTCTACGGCCTGTTCGATCGCGTACTTTTTAGTCGCTTCGACCTCTTCAGGCGTTAGTGTGACGCGATATTTTTCGCCCGATTTTTGAATGTCTAATCCGCTTGCGGCGCTATGCAAAATCGCATCAAATTTAGAAGCCTCGTCCGCGTCTAAAATTTCAAACTCGAACGAATCGCCTTCCAATTTTAACCCGTCCATCAGTAGATCATCGCGTTTGGCGGCGTAATTGACGCTCGCAGCGATCGATTTGATCTTCGAAACGACCGCCTCATCGCTTTGAACTTCCAAAAGCATATGTAGGCCGCCTTGCAGATCCAAACCCAAGTTTATCTTGCTTCCCTTTTCGGTCTGAAAGATCGAAGGCGCGGCAAAAATCGCCGAAAAGATCACCGCAGCTAAAAAGATCAGCAGGCGGTATGAAATTTTACTGCTCATCTAATTTTCTTGCCACAAATTGTTTATCCAGCTCAACCATGACCTCATCGTTAAGCTTAACTGTGATAAAATCATTGTTTGTTTTCACGACCGTGCATTTTATGCCACCGCTAGTTATGATCTTATCGCCTTTGCCGAGCGCATCGACCATCGCTTTATGATCCTTGGCCTGCTTTTGCTGCGGTCTGATAATCAAAAAATACATAATCGCAAAGATTACGACGATAGGCAGGATTGATGCAAAGAAGTTTCCTTGTTCCATGTGTTTCCTTCATTAGAAATTTAAAAAGTAGCTATTTTACATTAAGTTACATAAATAAAGGCTTTGTTCTTGCCCTTGCGCTTTCAAATTTTATTTTCGTAGAAATTTTAAGCTCTAAATTTAACGGTTTAGTCGCCCTGGCGGCGGAATTTTTCTCGCCTCTAATTGCGATAACAGCACTTTTTTATCTACTAAAAGCGAGCAAGGCGGAGTGGTTTTGGTGCGGATTTTTTATCGGCGCGCTGTGGATGCACTGGATCAGCTTCAGCCTGATCTATTTCAATCTCGCATTTCTGATTCCACTTGAAATTCTTGGAATTTGTCTCGTTTATGCTTTTATTTTCCGCATCTTTGCGATCTTTGACACGCCCGTTTTGCGCGCTGCATGCCTTTTGATTCTAAAATTTATCCACCCTTTCGGCTTTGATTGGTTAAATTTTGAACTGCTTCTAAGCCATGGAATTTTCAGAGCTGATCTTAGCGCGCTGGCTCTGATTTTAGCGGGACTTTGCGCAGTTTTTTATCTACGGGGGCGCGGCGCGGCGGCTAAGCTTAATGCCGCGATCTTCGCGGTATTTTTGATCTGCGCGCTGCAATTTAGCCAAAAAGAAGCCGAGCCGCTGCCGATTAAAATTTCACTCGCAAACACCGATATTTCGCAGTATGACATATGGGCGAAAGATAAAATTTTATCCGCCGCGTTGGCAAATTTAGCCCGCATCGATGATGCGATCGCAGCGGGGCAGGATGCGATAATTTTGCCCGAGAGCGCCTTTGCGATGCCGCTAAATTTAGAAAGCGTGCTTGTTGAAGCTCTAAAGGAAAAATCGCGCACAATTACGATCGTAGCAGGCGCGGAAGCGTATGAGAACGGGAAATTTTACAACAGCGCCTATCTTTTTGCAAACGGGGAAATGAGCCGCTTCGATAAGCACATTTTGGTGCCGTTTGGCGAAATGGTTCCGCTGCCTGAATTTGCGCGAAATTTCATAAACCGCGTGTTGTTAGGCGGCGCGACCGATTTTTCGACGGCTAGCGGTTTTAGCGACTACGAGCTTGGCGGCAAGAGCGTAAGAAGCGCTGTTTGCTACGAGGCTACGCGCGCGGAGCTTTACGAGGGCTCGCCCAAATATGTCGTAGCGATCAGCAATAACGGCTGGTTCGTGCCGAGCTACGAGCCCTATTTGCAGCGCCTCATAATCCGCTACTACGCGAGCTTGCACGGCACATTGATCTATCACGCCGTAAACGGCAGCGCTAGCGAGATAATCGCTCCGAAAAAGATCTGGATAAACCGCCTTAAAGATCATCTAAAATAGCCTAAAAAGTTATTTTTAAACGACTTTTGGATAATATTTTAAAATTTTATTAGGAGCTAAATTTATGGCTAAATACAATCGCATACTCGTAAAATTTTCGGGTGAAGCGCTAGCGGGAGAGAACGGCTTTGGGATCGACAGCGAAATTTTAAAATTTATCGCTAAAGAGATCAAGCAGCTCGTAGAGGGCGGCATTGAAGTAGGCATCGTAATCGGTGGCGGCAACATCATAAGAGGCGTAAGCGCCGCGGCTAGCGGTATCATCAAGCGCACCAGCGGCGATCATATGGGCATGCTAGCCACCGTCATCAACGCAATCGCGATGAGAGAGGCACTAGAATACGCAGGCATGGACGTGCGCGTGCAAAGCGCGATAAAGATGGAAGCGATCTGCGAGACCTTCATCATCGGTCGCGCTAAAAGGCACCTCGAAAAAGGTCGCGTCGTGATCTTTGCCGCGGGCACGGGAAATCCATTCTTCACGACCGATACTGCGGGCACTCTCCGCGCGATCGAGATCGGAGCCGACGCTATCATAAAAGCCACCAAGGTAATGGGGATCTACGACAAGGATCCGCAAAAATTTAAAGACGCCAAATTGCTTTCCAAAGTCACTTACGATCAAGCCCTGCACGACAACATCAGGGTGATGGATGATACGGCTATCGCGCTTGCTAAGGATAATGCTCTTCCGATTATCGTGTGCAATATGTTTAAAAGCGGAAATTTATACAAAATCGTCGATGGCGGAGATCTAAGTTCCTGCTCGATCGTAAAAAACTGAAATTTTAAATTTAAGGAGAATTGATGAGAACCGAACAAATTGTAGCCAAGGCCTTAAAAGTAACGGGCGGAGACAGATACAAGCTATCTTTGATGATAAGCAAACGCGCCGAGCAGCTAGCTGCGGGCGAACCACCGTTAATAGAGAACGTAGATACTCGCAAGATGAAATTTGCCGATATAGCAATCTTGGAACTAGCCGAAGGTAAGATCGCATTAGATGGAATCGTTGACAAGGATTAATGATAACTTCTTAGAAAGTCTCATCGACGATGTCGTCGATACCAAAGACATTCAAAGCGCCAAGCAGCTGCTTTATAATCTAAAAGAGCCCACTCCACTGCTAGTGGATGCTATAAATTTATGCATCGCGCAGCACGACGGGCAGTTTCGCAAAAGCGGCGAGCCGTATGCGATACACCCGCTTTTAGTCGCCTGCTTCGTAGCCTTTATGGGCGGAGACGACGCGATGGTGATATCTGCGTTACTACACGACGTGGTAGAGGATACAGATTACAGCATCGAGCAGGTTAGACAAAGATTCGGCGACGAAGTAGCCAAAATCGTAGAAGGGCTTACTAAAATCGTAAACATCAGAGAGGATAAATTAGCCCCATCCAGCGATAGTAACGCTAAGCTTCGCACCACGGCGCTTACCTTCCGCAGGATGCTGATGATCTCCATTAACGATCAGCGCGTCCTAGTCGTCAAGCTCTGCGATAGGCTACACAATATGCTAACCCTAGACGCACTCCGCCCCGATAAACAAAAACGCATCGGCGAGGAGACGCTTTTGGTTTATGCGCCGATCGCGCACAGGCTTGGAATTTCATCGATCAAAAACGTGCTTGAAGATCTTAGCTTCAAATACGTTATGCCTAAAGAGTACTCGGCGATCGCCGATTACGTCGAGGAGCATAAGCAGCAGCTTCAGATGAGCTTGAGCAAATTTAGCGAAAAGATCAAGGAGTATATGCTTTCAAACGGCTTTAGCGAGGGCAGCTTTGAGATCCAAAAGCGGATGAAGCACTACTACTCGATCTTTTTAAAGATGCAGCGCAAAGGAATTTCGATCGAGGAGGTGCTTGATCTTTTGGCTATCCGCATCATCGTGCAAAAGCCGATGGATTGCTACTTGGCTCTTGGCATCATCCATACTAAATTTAATCCGCTCATATCGCGCTTTAAGGATTATATTGCGCTTCCGAAGCAAAACGGATATCAGACGATCCACACGACCGTTTTTAATGAAAGTATGATCGTAGAGGTACAGATCCGCACCTTCGATATGCACAACACCGCAGAATTCGGTGTCGCCGCTCACTGGAAATATAAATATAGCGGCTCGATCAATCCGAAGCTCGATTGGCTAAACGACATCGGCATGCAGGAAGAGGACGACGCCAACGCCGAGGATCTTTACGAATACGCTAAAGACAGCCTCTACGTCGAGGATATCGCCGTGTATTCGCCAAAGGGTGGAATTTTTACATTGCCGCGCGGTGCTACGGCGCTTGATTACGCCTACGAGATACACTCTCAAGTGGGCTTAAAAGCAACCGAGGCCTTTATAAATCGCGTCAAGGTGCCGCTATTAACGGAGCTTAAAAACGGAGATATCGTTCATATCATCACCGGAAGCGAGCCACACTACCGCTGCAGCTGGCTAAGCTCGGTCAAAACAGGTAAGGCGCGCGCGACGATAAAGGCGTTTTGCAAGCAAAAGATCAGAGATATAAATTTTGAAGTAGCGATTAAAATTTTATGCGCGATCTTTACGACGAGCAAGGAGAGCATTCTAAGCTGGCTCGAAAAAGAAAATTTAAGCAAAAAGATCGGCAAAGCAGCCTATGACTCGGTATTTTTAAAAGACGTCGTAAATGCGCTGAAAAAATACCCGCTCAAAGAGAAATTTTTCAATATGAAATTTCGCAGCAAGTATGAGATCGAGAAGCAAAAATTTGACAACATCGTGGTGTATTCAAATTTTAAAATCGACGAGGTTGAGTTTGATTACTGCTGCAACCCAAAGCGCGGCGACGACATCATCGGCTTTCGCAACGGACACGGCGTAACGGTGCATCATAAGCTGTGCGAACGTGCAAGCGAGCTAATCAAAACCGATGAGATGATCTTTGTAAAATGGACGCGCAATGCGCCGCACCGCTATAAGATCATATTAAATTTAGAAAACAAGCGCGGCTCGCTGGCGACGTTTTTAAACTATTTAGTCAAGCTCGAGGTCGATCTGGTGTCGATAAGCCTCAACGAAAATAGCGAAACGACGTCGGATTATTTTGAGATCATCATCGAGCTGAACGAAAATTTAGACTCCACGGAGATTAAAGACAAACTCAAAAACCGCTTTAAAATCGTGGATTTCGTATCACTTACGGACGTATATAAAAACTAATAAGGGAGAGCAAATGGCTGACATTCAAGGCATTATGGAAAATTTTAAGCGCGGTGTCGCGGAGATCATCGGCGAAGAGCAAATAGAGGCACTGATTAGGCGCTATTACGACAGCGGCGAGGTCTTTTACGTCAAAATCGGCATGGATCCCACTGCTGCGGATCTGCACCTAGGTCACGCCGTCGTGCTAAATAAGCTTGCATTTTTGCAAAACCACGGCGCGATCGTGCAATTTCTAATCGGTGATTTTACTGCTCAAATCGGCGATCCTACGGGCAAGAGCGAGACTCGCAAAAAGCTAGCGCGCGAAGTCGTGCTTCAAAACGCCAAAACCTACGAGCAGCAGGTGTTTAAAATTCTAAATCCCGCAAAAACTAAGGTGATGTTTAACTCCGAATGGACCAACCGCCTGGGTGCTAGCGGTATGATCGAGCTATCAAGCACTTTTAATGTTGCCAGGATGCTCGAGCGCGACGACTTCGAGAAGCGCTACAAGGCAGAGCAGCCGATCAGCATCAGCGAGTTTATGTATCCGCTGTTGCAGGGATACGACAGCGTTTGCATGAAATGCGATATAGAATTCGGCGGCACCGATCAGAAATTTAATCTTCTAATGGGTCGCCAGCTGCAAAGAATTTATGATGTCGGCAAAGAACAAAGCGTCGTGATGATGCCGCTTTTAGTAGGTACCGACGGCACGAATAAGATGAGCAAGAGCCTTGGCAACTACATCGGCGTAACCGATACACCTCATGATATGTACGGCAAGGTGATGAGTATCAGCGATGCGTTAATGTGGGATTGGTATAATCTGCTAAGCCAAAAAAGCAGCGAAGATATTGAGCTAATAAAAGGCTTCGTGGCGGATGGTTCGATCCATCCTAAGGCGGTTAAGGAGGAGCTTGCCTCCGAGATTGTCACGCAATTTTATGACGAAAACACTGCCTTTGAAGCCAAGCAGGAATTTGACCGCGTCCACGGCGCCGGCGAGCTTCCTAGCGAGATCAAGGAATACCACGTAAGCTCGCCTGCATGGATCGTAAAGGCGCTAATTAGCTGCAAGCTTGCCGTCTCTA
Organism: uncultured Campylobacter sp.; assembly: GCA_900539505.1. GTDB lineage: Bacteria > Campylobacterota > Campylobacteria > Campylobacterales > Campylobacteraceae > Campylobacter_B. Next base: position 23,250 of record UQCL01000009.1, read on the forward strand.
GCTCGGATGCGCGCAGGCTGATAAAATCAAACGCCGTCAGTATCGATCAAAATAAAATTTTAGATGAGCAGCTTCAGCTTAGCTCGGGCGAATACACTCTTCAAGTAGGGAAGAAAAAATTCGCTAAATTAAAGGTAGATTAATGAGTATAAAGATAGGCAAACACGAGATTGCGCACCCGATAATTCAAGGCGGGATGGGACTTGGCATCAGCTGGGACAAGCTAGCCGGCAATGTCAGCCTAAACGGCTGTCTAGGCGTCATTAGCTCGGTCGGCACCGGCTACTACGAAAATCTTAAATTTGCCAAAAAATCGCTCGATGGCAGACCATATCAAAGCGAGAATTTTTATAGCAAAGAGGCGCTTTTCGCGATAGTGCGAAACGCCCGTAAAATTTGCGGCAATGCGCCTTTGGGGATGAATGTAATGTGCGCGGCGAACGACTACGAACGCATTGTGCGCGACACGTGCGAGGCAGGCATCGACGTTATCATTAGCGGCGCGGGCCTTCCTACCAATTTGCCGGAATTTACGGCCGATTTTCCGGACGTCGCGCTCGTGCCTATCGTCTCCTCCGCCAAGGCTCTTAAGATCATAGCCAAACGCTGGAAGCAGCGCTATAACCGCATTCCGGATGCCGTAGTGCTGGAGGGTCCTCTTAGCGGCGGACATCAGGGCTTTACCTACGAGCAGTGCGGCGATCCGGCGTTTGCGCTGGATAATCTAATCCCGCAAGTAAAAGCGGAAATCTCGCAATGGGGCAGCTTCCCGCTATTTGTCGCAGGCGGAATTTGGGATAAAACCGACATCGATCGCGTAAAAGCCCTAGGCGCTAACGGCGTGCAGATGGGTACGCGCTTCATCGGCACCTTTGAATGCGACGCCGCGGAGGGATTTAAACAGGTGCTTCTTAATGCCAAAAAAGAGGACATCCAGCTTCTAAAATCGCCCGTAGGCTATCCCGCGCGCGGCATTCATACCAATCTGCAAGATATGATCGCCGCGGGCACGGCGCCTAAGATCCGCTGTATCAGCAACTGCGTAAGCCCTTGCGAGCGCGGCAAAGGCGCTAACGCCGTAGGATACTGCATCGCCGACCGCTTAAGCGATGCGTATCTGGGTAAAACGCAAAGCGGTCTGTTTTTTACCGGCGCGAACGGCTGGCGATTAAACGAGATAATATCCGTGAAGGAATTGATAGAAAAACTTGTAAATGGCGAAGATAGTTAAAATTTTTCTAATCGCGGCTTTTAGCTGCGTATTGGCGTTTGGAGCTTCCAGCGAGGCGTTTTTTGCGAAATTCGACAAGGATTTCATCGTAGCAACGCCAAATTACAAGCGCTCGCTGCACAAGGAGCTAAAATCGCTTTACCAAGGCGCGTCCGATAAAGAGGTCCGCATAAAAGCACTAAAGAGGCTGGTTTATAGTTCTAAAAATTTAGGACTTGACTCCTCGCCTTATGAATCTGCGCTAGCCAAATTACAGGGCAAAGTAAGCGATAGCAGCACGAATTCTAAAAAGCTCAAAGATGAAAACGCAAAAAATTCCAAAAGCTCGGACGAGAAAAACGCTTCAAATTTAGCGCATAGCCCCAAAGCCTCCGCCTCTAAAAATTCTAAGAATTCAAAAAATTCCACTTCCAAAAATCTTAAAAAGACGCGCGCGCCAGAAGAAGCCGATCTAAGCTCGCTATCTAGCGAGGATTTGGAGTTTTTACGCTCCACTAGGCCCCGCGGCGCAGACGACGCAAAAAACTCTACGGACGATACGGAGGCTTATGATTCAAGCGAAAATCCCGCAGGAGCCGATGACTCCTTACAAGCGCAGAATTCCGCAGGTAGCGCTGTGACAGAGCGACTAGATTCTGAGCTTCGCAAAAGCAGCGTAAAAAAATCCTCCTCCGATGCTAAACTCGCTCTAGCATCGCTGCGCGGCGATGGGGATGAGATCGTACTTGAATTTAACCGCGATCTAAAGCGCGGCGATTATAAAGATTTTACGATCGCAAGTAGCGATAATTTTCGCTTCGTGATTGATTTTAGCGCACGGCAAAAGTCACAAAAAACGCGGCTTAAAGATAGCTTTGTTAGCGATGTACGCGTCTCACAATACAACGATAAGACCGTGCGCATCGTACTTAGTGATCCGAAAGAATTCAACGCAAACGTTGAAATTAGCGGCAATATGATGATTTTAAGTACGGCTGAAGGCTTAAAAGCTGCAAAATCCGCGCGCGCAGAAAAAAATAAGGATCAAAAATCAGGGCGCAATCGCAAACGCGAGCAAGATAGCGAGCCGCAAATCAGCACGATAGAGGAATCAGGGGGCACCAAATCGGTCTCCGTGGCCGCCGGTAAAATTTATAAATCCACCAAGGGCAAACTCATCGTAATCGATCCGGGTCACGGCGGCAGCGATTCGGGCGCCGTCGGAAACGGGCTGAAGGAAAAAAACGTCGTGCTAGCCACATCCAAAAAGCTTGGCGCACTGCTTACCAAGCGCGGCTACAAGGTGCTTTACACGCGCAGCACCGACGTTTTTATAAATCTGCGGTCGCGCACGATATTTGCCGGCAAAAAGAACGCCGATATGTTTATCTCGATCCACGCAAACGCCGCTCCTAACGCAAGCGCGGCATCCAGAATGAGCGGCGTGGAGACCTTTTTCTTAAGCCCGGCTAGAAGCGAACGCAGCAAAAACGCCGCCGCGCTCGAAAACAGGGGCGATTTGGAGGATATGAATACCTTCTCGAAGCAGACCTTCCTAAATTTCTTAAATCGCGAGAAGATAATCTCCTCAAACAAGCTTGCCATCGACATTCAAAGCTATATGCTAAGCTCGGTTAAAAAGAGCTTTTCAAGCAGAGACGGCGGCGTGCGCGAGGCGCCGTTTTGGGTGCTGGTGGGCGCTACGATGCCCGCGGTGCTCGTGGAGATGGGCTACATCACGCACCCGCAGGAGGGTAAAAATTTAGGCAAAAGCGCCTATCAAGACCGCATCGCCCAAGGCATCGCAAACGGCGTGGATGCGTACTTTCAGAAAAACAAGTGATAAAATTTTATGCGCCGCGTATTTTGCGAGCTAGATGAAATTTTATTTCGGCGCGAGATTTGCTTCGCGGATATAAGTTTGGCGAGCGGCACATATCTTGCGATAAACAGAGTGCGGAGGCGGTAAATTTAAAATTTTAAAGCCCGCCGCGCTAAATTTAAAGCAAAACGTGCGGCGTTTGCATGCAAAATTCCGCTCGCATGCCAAATATTTACTACGGGCGATAAATTTTACGGAGCGTCTTGCGGCGCCACGAGCTAGGGATATATACAGCTTAGGCGCGGATTTTAACGCGGCTCGGCATAAAATTTTAAAGCACGGACTTGGCGCTGCTCTACGCAGCAGAGTGCGGCTGACAGTAAAATTTACCGACAAAATCGCATTTAAGTCGCGCGAAAATAGCGATTTGGTCGCGCTAACACAAGTCGTGTTTCAAACCGCGTCCGCGCAATTAGGATTGCGTTTAAGTTATGAGTATGTGTATCGCTCAAGCCACGCTTAACGGCGCAGTGGCGTCCTGAAATTTCGCTCTATGTCCGCAGAGCGCACGATATTTGCGTAATGCTGCGAACGTGGCAGTTACAGCGTGCCGATGTCTGCGCTGTATATGCATTAAAAGCGCAGCTAAATCGTAAATTAAAGATAAATTTTAAAAGGTCCAAAATGAAAAAAATCGTATTTTTGATCCTACTTTTCGCAGCCGTCGCGCTCGCGCTTTATGTCACTTCGCGCGTCAATCCGAGCCTTTTTGCCGAGATCAAAGTCCTAGGCGCGCTGCTAAACGCCACGATATTCGGCGTCGCGCTCATCGCCTTAGCAATCGGCGAAAAGGATGTAGTGCGCTTTCCGTTTCTTACCGCCTCGCTGCTGGCGCTGTTTTCGGGACTGGTAGAGGGCGTGCTGCTCTTTGAAAACCGCTACTACATCGCAATTACGGCGGTGGCGTTCGTCGCTTTCGTCTTTTATCTGCAGATCAGGCACAAAAGATTTTCAAATAAAGCTTATAAAAATTCTGCGGACGAAGGCTCTAAAGATTTAGACGGCAGCGAGAGCGAAAATTCCAAAGAAAGCGGCGAAATTTCAAATTCTCAAAGCGAGAATGAAATTTTAAACTCCAGTGGCGACATCGGTGAAAATTTCGCGAGCGGCGCCGATGAAAATTCCGACGAAAATTTTAAAATTTCAAATAAAGGCGCGGGCGAAAGCGGCGCGGGCGAAAATTCCGCGCAAAATTTCAATCAAGGCGCTGAAAATTCCGCGGATGGCGTAAGGCACAATAGATGACCAGATCCGCGCTGATTGCGCTTGCAGTGATATTTTTGCTGCTTTTAAATTTAGCCAATCTCTTCGGCATGATAGGCATAAGCGGGCCGGTGCCTGCGATGATATGGTTTGCGATCAGCTTCTGCGGGGTTTTTTACCTATACAAATTTTGCGGTGCAAAGCCAGTCGCGGCGCGGATCGGGATCTTTGCCGTAGCCTTTGTGGGCGGATTTTTCACTAGCGTTTTGTACCACGGATTTTTTAATTCGCAAACTTTGGAATTTGCCTTTACATACGCCTTTTTCGCGGTGGTTTTTACGCTCGGCATCGGCGCGATTTTGTAGCGAGTTTTAAAATTTAGTGCCCCGCTTTAAATTTCGCCGCCGAAGCTCAAAATAAACTCGCGCGATTTTGTAGAATTTTAAAATTTATCCGCACGGGCTAAATTTACATCCTGATCTTATAGGTCTTATAGTTATCCTTCATCCTAAACGTCAGCAAATTTTGTAAAATTCCAAAGAGGATCATAAAGGTGATGAAGCTGCTGCCGCCGTAGCTGAAAAACGGCAGCGGCACGCCCACGACGGGCGCGAAGCCCACCACCATCGAGATATTGACGCCCGTATAAATGAAAATGAGCGAGGCAAGCGCGCTCGTAAAGACCCGTATCAAATAATCACTTTTAAAATCGTAGTTTAGGCTCAGCAGATGCAGTATCAGCAACGCATACAGCGCGATCAGCGCGGCAGCTCCCACGAAGCCGAAGCGCTCGATTGTATAAGCGAAGATAAAATCGCTCGTCGCAATCGGTAGAAATTTAAAGTGCGTCTGCGTGGCTTCGTCTCTATCCTTGCCGTAGATGCCGCCGTTTCCGATAGCGATGATCGCCTGCTTGACCTGGTAATTGGGCTCCTCGCTGATGAAATCGGCGATGCGCTTTTTTTGATAATCGTGCATGTTTTCGTACAAAATCGGCGAGCTGGCCACAAAAACGATGATCAGCGTAAGCCAGATTTTTTTATCGACGCCGATGATGAAAAGGATCGCAAATCCCGTCAAAAAAAGTATCGCGGCGGTGCCTAGATCGGGCTCTTTCGCGATCAGAACGAAAGGCAGAAGTATGTAGAAGCTAAGGCGCAAAAAATCCTTCAGCCCGTAGCCGTTTTTCGGCGGCGGATTTTTGTGTATCAGATACATCAGCATCAGGATAAACGCGGGCTTCATCACCTCGCTGGGCTGCAACGTAAAATGCACGAAAGGGATCTCCAGCCAGCGTCTCGCTCCTAGCTTGCTAACGCCGAAAAAATCGACGCTGAGCAGCAATATGATATTTGTCCAATAAAATATCGGTATGAGATATAAAAATTTGCGTATCGGAAAGAGAAAAAATAGAGTAAAAACGGCAAATCCTACGCCGAAATAAACGACCTGTTTCGATGAGAGCACGTCGTTTGCCTCGCTTATTAAAACGTATGAAAAAACCACTATCGGCACGATTAAAAAAGGTTGAATGAAATCAAAATATGCTAAAATCTTTTTGTCAATTTTAAACAACGCTTAATCCTAATTAAAATTTTGACGTAAGAATAGCCAAAAAAGGTATAAATTTGGATAATCTAATAGCACAATGCAGCGAAAGGCTCGACGTTTTTTTAAGTTCGCGGCTTGAAATTTCGCGCAACCAAATATCAAGCTTAATCAAATCCGAAGCGGTCAGAGTGGACGGAGCCGTGCAAACTAAGCCCGGCTACAAGCTATCTGCGGGCGAGCTCGTGCGTATCGACTACCCCGCGCCCGCGCCGCAGCAAACAAGCGAGGAGAGGCTAAACTTCGACGTTGAAATTTTATACGAGGATGATGATCTGCTCGTGGTGAATAAGCCCGCGGGCCTTACCGTCCACCCCGCCGCAAGCGTTAAAGAGCCCACGCTAGTGGACTGGCTCAAGTCTCGCGGCTATCTGCTTTCCACGCTCGGCGGCGAGCTTCGCGCAGGCATCGTGCACCGCCTGGATAAGCTCACCAGCGGCGCCCTGCTCGTCGCCAAAAACAACGCTGCGCACGCCGCGCTCTCGGCGCAGCTAAGCGATAAGAGCATGGGGCGGATATACCTCGCGCTCATCGACCTGCCTCTGAAAGAGCCCTGCGTGATCGAGCGCCCGATCGCTCGCAATCCCGCAAACCGCTTAAAAATGGGGATCGTGCCCGGTGGGCGTAACGCAAAGAGCGCGTTTTATGAAATTCTAAGCGGAGCGGAACTAACGGAGCTTCAAAACTCCGCCGAGAGGTGCGATGAAATTTTAGGCGCAGGCAATAGTACGGTTGCAGGCAAGAGCGCAAGCGCGGATAAAATTTCAGCCGCCGATAAAATTTTGGCTGCGAACGCAGGCGCAAGTAGAATTTCCACTGAAGAGAAAATTTTGGGCGACGCTATGGATAAAATTTCAACTGGTAATGCGGATAAAATTTCGGGCGCGAACGCAGGTGCAAGCGCGACTTTAGCTGCAAACAAAATTTCAACAGGTGCCGCGGGCAAAATTTCAGCTATGTATGCGGGCGGAGATAAAATTTTAAACGCTAGCAGGGATGCAGATACGAGTAAAATTTTAGCGACCGACGTAAGCGCGCGCGGGAATAAAATTTTAAATGTAGGCCTAACTGCGGGCGTAGATAAAATTTCGATTACCAACGTAAGCGCGGGCAAGAGCGCGGGCATGGATGAAATTTTAAACGACTACGCAAGCGCGGATAACGCGGACGAAATTTCAAATAATTGCATGCAGAGTGCGGATAAAATTTCAATCCAAAGCGTAGATAAAATTCCAAGCAGCTGCGCGGATGGCGCAGATAAAATTTTAAACGCCGATATGAGTGCGGATCGAACTCAGACCGCCCGTCTCGCCGAGAATAAATTTTTAAATTTTAAAAATCCCGCTCAAAACTATAAACTGCCGCCGATAAACCTAAAGAGCTTTAATCTTGTCGCGGCAAAGCTCTTCACAGGTCGCACGCATCAGATCCGCGTGCATTTAAGCTCGATAAATCGGCACATTTTGGGCGATCATTTATACGGATTTAAGAGCGAAAACGCTAAAATTAGCAGGATTTTGCTCCATGCCTATTTGCTCTATTTCATCCATCCGCGAAGCGGCAAAGAGGTGAAAATATGCGCGGGCTTGCCGAGCGAATTTCTAAATTTTACGACAAATCAAAAGGTAAAGGATGAAATTTATGAAAAAATTTTACCGACTAACGTTGAGCGCTACTTTAGCGATATTAGTGGCTGGCTGCGCTACGTCTAGCGCGCCTAGCGCAAGCGACGAGAGCCTGCCGCGCGTAGAGGGCATTAGGACGATCACGAGCGACAATGAGATCGGACTTGAGTGGCCTAGATACGACAGCAATACCGCCGTATTGGGCTTTGTCGTTTATCGCGCGCCCGCAAATGGCGGCGAAGCCAAAAAGATCGCCACCATCGCAGATCCATACTCCACTCACTATGTAGATACGAGGCTGCAGCCGGGCACTTCGTATAAATACACGGTGCGCACATACGGCGCTAAGGGCGTTTCGGCTCCTTCTCCGGTCGCTATCGCAAGCACAGCAAAGATGCTAGAGTCCGTGCCGTTTGCGCAGGCTATCTACGGGCTTCCGGGCCGCGTTAAGATCATCTGGCGCCCGCATCCGGATCTTCGAGTAAGCTCTTATCTAATCGAGCGCCGTCCTAAGGGAGGCGAGTCGTGGAGCACGATTAAAGAGGTTCGCGGCAGACTTAGTGCTGAGTATATCGACAATATCGATTACGGCGAAGGATACGAATACCGCATCACCGTCAAAACCGAAAACGGAGAGCTGTCCAAGCCTAGTGCAGTCATTGCCGCAGCGCAGGCAGAATAAAGTTTGCCAAATTTCATAACCCAAAGCGTGAGCCTGCCGACGCTACCAGCTAGATTCGGCGAGACCGAATTTTTAGAAACGGCGCGCGGTAGAAACCTGACGCTTCTGCGAACCAAGAGCTTTGATAGCGAGTTTTTTATCATCGTTAAGCCCAGCGGCGGCAAAGTGATAGTAAAGGGCGAAAAGATCACCAAGCCCGCTAAGATCGGCCATCTGCAACGAGCGCTCGAAATTTTTAAAGAGCGCTTCTGCGGGCCGATCATCTCGCAGGCGTTTGCTTACAAAGACAGCTCGCTTACTGAAAAAACGCCGCTGATTTTGGACGAGAATGAAATTTTATCCCTCGTAAAAAGCTCTAAATTTAATAAAATTTTTATCGAGATCGGCTTCGGCTCGGGCAGACACCTGCTTCATCAAGCGCGCTCAAATAAGGACGCGCTGCTAATCGGTATGGAAATTTACAAGCCCGCGATCGAACAGGTCGCAAAACTAGCGATCCGCGAAGGGCTGCAAAACATTGCGCTGATTGCCACCGATGCGCGAGTTTTACTGAGCCTGCTTCCCGCGGGCTGCCTGCAGCGCGTATTTTTGCACTTCCCCGTGCCGTGGGATGACGCACCGCACCGCCGCGTCATAAGCGACGAGTTCGCCTCGCAGATCGCACGCACGCTCGAGCTCGGCGGTCGCTTCGAGCTTCGCACCGACAGCGAGGAGTACTTCCTCTACACGATGCAAAAGCTCTCGCCCTACGTGCAGCGCAAAGCGGGCGAAATTTCGTACTTCAAAAACCGCGACGCCGCCGTAGCGAGCAAATACGAGGATAGATGGCGCAAAATGGACAAAGACATCTACGATCTGATCTACGAGAATAAAACCGCGGGGCAGGCCGAGCCGCAGCGATTTGAGATGGAATTTTTAAAATTTGACGCGGCGGCAATCGCGCGAAATTTTAAAAATTTCACCTTCAAAGGCGAGGATTTTTTCGTGCATTTTGAGGAAATTTTTTACTTTGACGCGCAGAAAGACTTGGGCGCGGATGGGATTTGCGCGGCGGACGGCGTAAATTTAAGCGGCGCGAGCAAAGCGATGAACGACGAGGCTATAAATTTAGACGCGACGCGCGGCGGAAATTTAACCGAGCGGGCGAGTATGGATGAAATTTCGGCAAGCGGCGGCAAAATTTTAGCTACGACAGCGGGCGATAAAATTTCAACTTGCGCGAACGCTGCGCAAATTCTAAAAAAAGCAAGCGTCGCGCCAAATACAAATTGCACAAATGAAACCAGCGCAAAAGAGAGTGCAAATTTAAATCAAAATTGCTCGGGCTCAAACGGCGTAAATTTAACGAGCGACGTTCTCGTCGCAGTAAGCGCTAAATTTAGCCGCTCCGTTCCAGGCAAAAAGCGCGCTTTAACCTGCGAGCAGATCGTAACAAAGCAAGGCACGCAGATAAACAGCGCAGCCGCCGCAAGCGATACACTAAACGCAAATAACCCGCTCGCAACAATCGACGCAAGCAACGCGCTAAATGCTAGCGGCACGGAGGGTGCGCTTGCAGCTATCGATGCGACAGGCGCAAGCACTGCATCTGCAACTATCGGTGCAATAGATACAAACAATGTACCGAATTTGGACGGCTCATTCACGGCAACCCGTGCAGCGGAAGCAAGCGCCGCATCAAATGCGACCCGCACAGACGAAGCAAACGTTACGCAAATTCTAAAAAAAGCGAGCGACGTACTAAATACAAACCATGCAGATGAAACGGGCGCAAATTTAAACGAGGATCGCTTGAGCGCAAACGGCGTAAATTTAACAGACGGCGGCGCAGCGAATGCTAAAAATACAACAAACGCAAGCACCGCATCTTGCAAAAATGAGCCGCAAGCCGAACTAAAAAACGAGCTAAACCACGCTGCTGAACCGCAAGCTGAATTACAAAATAAGTCAAACTCTATCAAGTCGCAAATCGGTCACCGAAGCGATCTAAGCCATGACGAGCTACAAGCCGAACACCAAGGCAAATTAAATCGTGCCGAGCGGCAAGATAAACAGCAAAGCGAACTAAGTTGCGCCGAGCCGCAAAACGAACGGCAAAGCAAGCCGAACGGCGCCGAGCCGCAAGACGTGCTAATCCTACTTTCGCTCGGGGCATTTGACTTTCCACAGCAGTGTTTCATCCGCGCAAATGCAAGCGGCACGCGCTACTTCATCCGCCGCCCGCTTCCTACGCGCGAAAACCACGCGGCACATCAAAAAATTTCGGAGATATTTTCACAATGGCAGAGATAACGGACGATTACAACATCATCACCGCAGCGGGCCTCACGCTGGGCTACGAAAAGGCGGGCGCGGTCATTCAAGACGCGAGTTTCGGCATCGGCGCGAAAGACTTCGTCATCATCACGGGCAAGAGCGGTAGCGGCAAATCCACGCTGCTTAAGTCCTTCTACGGCGGCATCGACATCATCGGCGGCGAGCTGAACGTCTGCCTGTGCGATCTAAAGGGCATCACAAACTCCGATCTGCGCACCCTGCGCCAGCGCATCGGCATTATCTTTCAAAACTACCGCCTAATCAACGAATGGACGATCGAGCGCAACATAATGCTTCCGTTAATGATAATGGGCTACAATCAGCAGGTCTGCCAAGACCAAGCCAAAAAGCTACTGCGCCACGTCGAGCTCGGGCACAAAATGGGCAAATATCCGCTCGAACTTAGCGGCGGCGAGCAGCAGCGCGTGGCTTTGGCGCGTGCGATGGCGCATAATCCGCGCCTGCTGCTGTGCGACGAGCCTACGGGAAATTTGGACGACTACTCCAGCGCCATTATTTGGAATTTGCTGCGCTCGGCGTGCGAGTCGTGGAACGCCTGCGTCGTCATCGTGACGCATAAAATGCCCTCCACGCTTCGTTTTAGGCACCGACATTTTGAGATTAAGGACGCTAAAGTAAATGAAATCGATTAAAACCCATTTCGGCGTGATCTTTTCGCTCGTCGCGCTACTTTTTTCGGTGCAGTTTGGAATTTTTATGAGCAATCTAACCAAAAGCTACGAGCGCTCGATTCAAAACGAATACAACATCGTGCTAGTCTCCAAAACCTCGCTCAGCTTGCAAGACGCGCAAAAAGCGGTGCCGAAGATCAGCTCGATTAGCGAAATTTCCACAGCGGGCATCACCGAGCGACTGAAGGGTAAAATTTCACAAAACGCCTTTGCCGAGCTTAGTAAAAATTTGCCTAAATTTTATAGCGTCAAGCTCGAAAGCTTCCCCGACGCCGCGCAGCTTGCCAAGATCGAGCAGGATCTAAAATCTATCGGCTCGCTTACGCGGGTTGAAATTTTTAAAAAGACCCACGATGAAATTTTTAAAATTTTACTGCTTATCAAAAGCCTCGTTTACGGCTTTGCGTTTCTAATCGTGCTTTTAGGCGTGATGTTAATTCACCGCCAGATGCGTATCTGGGTTTACGAACACAAAGAGCGCATCGAGATAATGGAGCTTTTCGGCGCGTCGTTTTTGATAAAAAGCGGCAAGCTCTACCGAATGGCGATAATAGACTCTTTCATCGCCACGCTGATCGTGACCTGCTTCTACATAGCGCTTCCTTCTTGGGAGGTGTTTTCGACCACGCTTAAGGGTATCGGCGATCTACGCACCGCCATAGTGCTGCCTTACGACGCGCTGATCCTTTTGGGTGCTGCATTGGCGCTATCTATCATCGCGGTGAGTTTTGTGATGCTGCAAATCGGAAATAAACGAGCATGAAAAGGGCTTTTTTAGCGCCGCTTCTTGCGCTGGGGCTCGCCGCGGCTCCTACTTATGCCGCGCCCGCAAAGCAGCAAAGCACGAAAGATAAGATCGCAAAAGCGGGTCAAGAGCTCAAAAGCTCGCAAAAGGAGGGTATGCAGCTCTCGCAAAAGATCGACGAGATTGCGGGCCAAATCGTAAAGGAGCAGGAGGGCTTTAAAAAGCGCGAGGGCGAGATCAAGCAGCTAAGCGAAACGATCGAAGGGCTAAAGGATCAATACGCCGCCGAAGCGCAGGAGCTTGAGAAGCTCAATAGCCAAAACGTCACGCTTCTTAGCGTGCAAAACGATCTGGAGAGCAAGATCATAAGTGTGATCTCGCAAGAGCTATCGTTTGATCTCATCACCGACGTAAATTCCACAACCACGCCCGATTCTATCGTAGCTAGTGAAATTTTAGAGGGGCTCGGCGTCGTTATGAACGACGAGCTGAAAGGGCTGATCAAAGACTACGAAAATAATCAAAATTTTATCAACGAGCAGAACAAAAAGATAAAATCGATCCAGGCGAGCATGGCGGGCTACGACAAGAAAAAAACCGAGCTTAACGCCAAGCAAACCACCCAAAAAGAGAAGCTCGCGCAGATGAAAAAGGATAAAGAGGACTACATCGCGCGCTTAGAGAAGATAAACGACGAGCAAGACGCCATATCTAAGACCCTGCAGGAGCTTAAGATCATCGACGATGCCGAGGAAAAAGCCAAAGCGCAGAAGGAGGAAGCGGCGCGCCAAGCAAAGCTTGAAGCGCAGAAGCAAAAGGAGCGCCAGGCGCGCGAAAAAGAGTACGCCAAAGCAAAGGCGGCTGCCAAAAAGGCGGGCAAGCCCGAGCCTGCGCCTCCTAGCGAGCCCGAGCCCGAGCCCGAGCCAGAAGTGAGCGAGCCCGCGGATGAGCGCGTAAGCAAGATCAACCAAAAGGTCAAGCAGTACGGCTCGAGCTATCAGTCATCGCGCGTTAAAAAATACAGCGGAGCTAAAACCGCGGCGCCTTTAAACGGCGCGTATTTGAAGCGGAAATTCGGCAACTACAACGATCCGGTGTATAACATCAAGCTTTTCAACGAAAATATCGTGCTGGGCTCAAACAGCGGCGACACGCAGGTTAAGGCGGTGCTGTCGGGCAAGGTGGTCTTTGCCAAAGAAACCGCCGTGCTCGATAAGGTCGTGATCCTAGAGCACAGCGGCGGCATCCACACGATCTACGCGCATCTAAATCAGATCCCACCTACCGTGCGCGTCGGCTCCAACGTCAAAAAGGGCTACATCATCGGGCGCATCGGCTCGGATCTGACCTTTGAGGTAACGCAGCAGAACTACCACATCAACCCGCTTGATCTCATCAGCCTGAGGTGAGCCGTGGGCGAGGGAAATTCTAAATTTAGCGAATCTTGCGAGGATGCCGAAAATTTAAATTTAAGCGAGCAAAGCTCGGACTGCGAGTTAAATTTGAGCGAGCAAAATTCTTTAAAAGGGCAGAATTTCGCCGCTTCAAATTTGAACGATGAAAGCTCCGCTGCTGCGACAAGAAATTCTAGCGGCAAGAATTTAATCTCGGCGTTAAATTTGAATGACGTAAATTCCAAAGTGACGTTAAATTTGAACGATCAAAATTTAAGCGACCAAAGCTTTACCGCCGCAGGTATTGTCGCCGCATCAAATTTAGATAGTGAAAATTCCTCCACGGGCGCTGCCGCTGCATTAAATTTTAAAAATAAAAATTCCGCGATAACGAACGTCATAGCGACATCAAAAACGATGGCGGGCGCCGTGAAAACAGAAGCTGCTATGAGCGCCGTAGAAGCAAAAATGACAAAAACAGTGCAAACGATATTGAGATTACAAGGGTAGCGGAGGAAATAATGACAACAGAAATAGCGGCAGCAAAAGAAGCAGAAGCGGTGAGGCCGCAGATCCAAGAGCTTACCAATTTTCTTAGCGAATACACCGCCAAGATGCTTAGTATCGGCACTTACACCGCGCGTATAGAGCGCTGCGTGCGCAGGATAGCGGACGCTTACGACTATGAGGCTAGCCTGATGATCTTTGTGCGCCACTTCATCATCAGCGTGATGGATCCTGCGGATAACTCCATCCGCCGCACCTACGTCAAAACGGGCGCTGCGGCGCGGATCAGCTTCGATCTAATCTCGGAGCTAAGTGCGCTTAGCTGGGAAATTTACGACGAAAAAATCCCTCTTGCGCGCGCCAGAGCCGCATTTGCAGAAATTTTAGCCTCGCAGAAGAAAAGCTTTGCCAAAACTCTCGTTCTGCTCAGCGTTGCAAACGCCGCGTTCTGCGAGCTTTTCGGCGGCGACGGCGGCGCGATGGCGTTAGTTTTTGCGGCTACGGCTTTTGGAATTTGCGCCCGCTATCTGCTTAGCAAGCTCAAAATCAACCTAAAAATCCAATACATCGCGGTTTCGTTCGCAGTCTCCTTCATCGTCTCATTAGGCGCTCGCTACGGGCTTAGCGCCACGCCCGACATCGCCGTGGGATCGAGCATATTGTTTTTGATCCCGGGCGTCTGGCTTATCAACTCGGTATTTGACATCCTAAACGAAAATATGCTCGTAGGCATCAGCAGAGGGCTGAACACCGGGCTTTTGATCATCTGCATCGCGATCGGGCTCTTTCTGACGCTTAGCATCTCAAATTTAGGGCTTGTAAATGTTTGATATAGCGCTTTTGGTATTTAAGGATGCTTGCTTTGCCGCTGCGGCGGGGCTGGGGTTTGCGTATGCGTGCATGCCGCCCAAAAAGACGCTTGCCTTCTCGGCGCTGCTTGCGGCGGTTGCGCATTCGTGCAGGTTTTTGCTGATACAGAGCCAAATTTTTTCGATCGCCGCCGCGACGCTTTTTGCGTCGTTTCTGATCGGCGTTTTGGGAATGCTCTGCGCCAAGCGCCTTAAGGTGCCCGCAGAGATCATCGCCTTTCCGGCGCTGCTTCCGATGATCCCGGGCATCTACGCCTACAAGGCGGTTTTGGCGCTGTTTTCTTATATCAGAGCCACGGGTGCAGAGCATAAACTTGCCCACCTCATCTCGTTTTTCGACAACGCCCTTGCCACAATTTCGATCTCGCTGGCGCTAGGCACGGGCGTTTCAATAACGCTGCTAATTTTCTACGAGCAGTCCTTGATGATCACTCGCGGCGCAAGAGGCAAATAGCGCTAAGCAAGAATTTTAAGCGGGCGCGGCGGGTAAATTTAAATTTATCATCTTCGCTAGCGAGGTAAAATTTTATAAATTTAGCGCCCTTGCCGCGAAAGTAAAATTTAGTTATATTCTCCATTTATCGCTCATTATTCGATATTTGTTTTATTGTTTTCTCTTTTTCATCGTAGTAATATCCCATATAGCTCAAAAGCATATTTCTGTAGCCCAAGATGCATTTGTTACATAATTATAAGAAAGATAAATGCTATAATTAGAATGTATTAAAATACTACAAATTTCTTAGAAAGGACTTGAAATGGCTTTAACAGAAGAAGATATGAAAATGTGGCAGGGCGTGAGCGATCATTTGACGCGAATGGAAAACAACGCCGAATATCGCAAGAAAATAGAAAAGCAACTTTATCGCGGTGCCCCAAAAGAGAGTATTGAAAGAATACGACAAGTAGGTATAAAAAATGGCCAATCAAAGTTAGTAGGCGCAATAAAAAAGATTGATTTTAGCTCTAATGCCGAATTGATAAAAATTCAAGACGAAGCGATTGTCCTTGCTGAAAATTCTCTAGTAAATTTTTTAAAAGAATATAATGAGCACCCTAATACCGCAGGTGGTCGTTATATTTGTTCCGATACATTCAAAGAACTTTTTCCTTGCTTTGAAGCAAAAGAAAATAGGGCTCTAGTAAATGACGCAATACATAATTCCTCCGCTGTTTTGGCGGCGACGCAGTTTGAAGAGGTTCTGAAGCGCGATGAACCTAATAAAACCAAAGCAATTTTCATCACCGGAATTCCTGGAGCCGGAAAAACAACCTCGGTTAAAAATTTTATGAGCGATGATAAAGTTAAACTTATTTTTGAAGGGCAGTTGGCAAACCCGGCGCCGACTATCCCAAAAATAGAGCAATGCTTGCAAAAGAGATTAGACGTTACAATTGCTGCGGTGCATATAGAGCCAGAAAAAGCTTTAGACAATACTTTTAAGCGCTTTAACGAATATGGGCGCGGCGGGAGCATTGAAGTTATGTCTAGCATCCAAGGCAACTTGCCGAGCGGTTTAAAAAAGCTAAAAGAGCATTTCGGGGATAAAATTAATATTATCGCCATTGATAGAAATAGCGATAGGAATAAAATTTTAACCGACGAAAAAGAGGTCTACAAACTAATCAGTATCGGCTCAAAAGAAGAAATTTTTAAACGTTTAAAAACGAAATTAGACCAAGATTTCCAAAAAGGCAGAATCGACAAAGCTTGTTTTGCTCAGGCGAATGAAACGAAGCTAAATAAAATCATGCCCAATCGAATTGATCCAACTGAAATCGCAAAATTTAAAAGTGAGCTAGAGTAAAATGCACGAAGCGATATACCTCAAGACTTAATCCGCGATAATTTTAGTATGCCTCAGATATCGTTAAATCAGGGCTTTTCTTGACCGCTTCGGCAAATTTTATCTCAATGCTTTGTAGGTATTGGGCTCTCTTGCGCGCTCGTCGCACCTCTTTGCCGTGAGGGTAAAATTTAGCTGAGCTTTTCTGACTTAAACGCCCTTTTTGCCGTCATATAAAAGCCGCTAAAGATAAAAAGCGCCATACAAAGCGAAACGAGCGACCATAAAATTTTACCCGCGAGCCCGAAAAAATAGCCCGTGTGAAGCTGATAGTTCGCGTCTTTAAACTCGCCCACGGTGATACCGCCAGCCTGCTTCTGCTGTGCGACCTTTCCCTCCTTTAGCTTCACGCTCGCGCCTTTTGGACGGGCGGTAGCGGGCGCGTCGGGCTCATAATATCTGACGCCGATCTTATCTGCCGCCGCGAGCATTAGGGTAAATTCTTTATACTCTATGCCGCTTGATATGAATATCTCATAAGCCCTCTGCGCGTCGCTAAATTTATACTCTGCGCTCTTTTTTCCGCCCTCTTTCGCAGGCGCGGCGGCGTGATCATTATGCGCATGCCCGCCCTGCGCTCCGGCTTGCGGCAAATTTTGCGAACTTACGAAAAGCTTCATCACCGCGTCGTTATACCAGCTATACGACCAGTTAAGCCCGGTTAAACAGATAAGCAGGTAAATCACTGCACTTAGCGAGCCTAGGCTCGTGTGTAGGTTATAAAAAAGAGCGTATTTTTTGAGTTTAAAATTTGGCTTTATAGCCTCGATGAATTTACGCCTAAGCCTTGGGAAATGCAGCCAGACGCCGCTTATTACGAGCAGTATCATCGCCACGACACTCGCGCCTACGATCTGTTTACCGACCTCGCCTGCAGTTTTATTGCCACTTAGCGCTAAACCCAAATTTCGGTGCAGAGACATCACCGTTAGCACAAAGCCCGTACCGCGGTCCTTGCCGATGATCTGCGCAGTATACGGATTGATCAGATACGCATCATTTCTATTTGCGTAAACGACGAAGGCTTCGTCGTCGCTTTTGGGCACGACGAGCCTTACGGGCTGCTTAACGCCCGTTTGCTCGCTAAAGGTTTGCAGAATTTTTTCCACGCTTTGCATTTCGCCCGTTTTTTCGACCTTTTTAGAGCCCGCGTTTATTAGCGCCTCAAACTCGTGCTGATACGACAAAATCGCGCCCGTAACGCCAATGATAAGCAGCGGGATAGAAAAAACGATCGATAAAATAAGATGGACGTTAAACAAAATTTTATTGCGCTTCAAAAGCGAGCTCATTGCAGATCCTTGCGAGATAAATTTAATCTTTATTTGATTGAGGTTCGCAATTATATTGTGCGATTTTAAATATTTAGATAATTATCATTAAGATTTAGACCGCGAAATTTTAAGGCGTGTTATGATATCACAAGAGCGCCTAGGTACCTCGCGCAACGTCATAAACCGCGCGCCGTAGGATCTCAAAGCCAAAATTTAATCCGCCTTTCGCGCGGCAAGATCACTCTAGTAAAGTAAAATTCTAATCTCAAATTTATAAAAAGCGCGCTTAGAGTCTCGTAAATTTAGAAATTTTGCGCTAAAATTGCCAAAGACGCGAGCTTGCGCAATTCAAAAAACAAGGTCATTATTATGTCGCAAAGTATAACCGAGTTTGCTACGATAATCCTTTATGTTACGATAGGCTTTTGCCTTCTTGTTTCATTGCTTCAGACAAATAGATCGTATAAAACCGTGTATCGCGGGACATTATTTATCCCAACCGATCCGCTTTTAAAAATACCTATGTTTATAATGTGCTTAAGCTTCGGCGTAATCACTCTATCCAGCTCGAATGTAGCAAAACACAACGGTAATCCGGTACCCTGCTTTTATACCCACGATAAAATTTGCTCGCAAGAGTACAAAGCGGCAGGCATAAATTTAAGATGCTTTGAAGAAGGCGATCCCAGATGCATAGACGGATATCTGCAAATAAGCGGACCCAGGCTAATACTCGGCAAAATCATATCCGTCTGCGCCATAATTTTTTCATTTATCGTGCTAATTCAAAAAGGAATTAGAATAGATAAAAGCGGTATCTGCAAAGAATGGGAAGTTCTGCCGTTTAAACATACGGAAAGGATAAACTTTGACGAGATGAGCTGCGCCGTAGGGTTTATAAGAGGCGTAAAAATAATCAGCATACGAGGCAAAATTAGCGGCGTTAAATTCGGGGCGGGATTTTTATATGCACGAAAGGATATAGATTTTTTGCAAAATTTTATATCCGAAAAGCTCGCTGAAATTTCAAAAGCTAAAGCAAGCGGGCAAAATTCTTGAGCTTAATTTAACGCTAAAAATATCTAAATTTAAGGCGGCGGCATGATATTTTTATATTTGATATTCGGCATAAATCTTTTACTGTTTGGGCTTGCCATTTTAAAAAGCATGGTTTTTAAAAGCAACGCCTCTTATAAAACCGTGCAAAAGGGCGCCTGGCTCATACCTCCTAGCCCCATAGCAAAAACTATGCTTATCGTGCTATTTTTATCCTGGGGTTCGCTGGTAGCATTTGATGAGCCTTGGATAAAAACAACAAAAGGCAGAGGTAAAGTTGCATGCTTTGATACAAACGACCCTCTATGCATAGGCGGGTATATACAAAGAGGTGGTGGCGAGACCGCACTTGTGATCGTGATGGGTCTTGCAATGATGCTAGTTGCCATACTGCCGTTATCTGAAAAGGGCGTCATCATAGACAGCCGCACCGTAAGGAAAGAGTGGAGATTTTTATCGTTTAAATTTAGCACAAAAATCGATATAGAAAATGCCCTTACGGAGAAAGAGATGAAGGGCGAGATGCCGATTTTAAAAATAAAAGACGGGCAAAGCGACAAAAATTTTACGCTCTCATTCCCATACGCACAGCAAGATATAAAATTTATCGAAGCAGAGATAAGAAAGAGGCGCTATAAGATGATAAAATCAAAAGAGGCAAGAGCTCCCCTTAAATCCGCGCTCAAAAAAACTATAAACTTAGAAGGGGCGAGCAAGCGCGCAAACATAGAAATTCTAAAAAATGACAAAGAGGGCGCGGGCGATTAAATTTTAAATTTATCCACGCGCGAGCAATAGCTGTGAAAATTTATGACAAGCCGTAGCAAAGCGGCATAATGATCGCGCGAGTAACAGCTATAAAAATTTACGCGTAGCGAAGTAGCGGCAACGAGTGTGCGCAAGCCCAAGAAGACGAACCGGGCGCTAGCCTAAAAAGACGAGCCGAAAGCTTAAAACGAGCGCGGCGTTTAAATTTAGCTCGCAATTTTAAAATTCTAAATTCCAAACCGCTCCGTCAAAATCGTCAAAATTTAGCCTATTTTTTACCTAAAATTTCGTAAAATTACGACTTTAAATTTTCAAAAAGGACACAGATGAATAAAAGTTTGGAATTTAGAGCTGACGTCGGAATGGTCTTCGTGGCGATCGCTTTTGGGCTCGGGTATCTGCCCACATCGCAGGCGCTTGCGAGCAACAACGTCTTCGTGCTGCTATTTTGGCGCTTTTTCGCCGCGAGCATCATCGCAGGCGCGATATTTTTCCCGAAGCTCAAAGCCATAACTTCGCGCGAGATCAAGCACGGCGCGGCGCTTAGCCTGTTTTTATTCGCGGGCTTTACGTCGCAGACCTTCGCCTTTAAATTCGCGCAAAGCTCCTCCGTAGCCTTCATCATCGGCCTAAACGTCGCGCTCGTGCCCTTCATCGCCGCGGCGCTGTTTAGACATAAAATTTACTCCTACGCCTACGCGGGCATCGCGCTTGCGATCGCTGGGCTCTATCTCATCGGCGACACGCAGCTAGGCCTGGGCAAGGGCGAAGCGCTGGCGCTAGTCTGCGCGTGCGCGTATTCGTTTCACATCGTGCTAACCAACCGCTTCGTTCAAAGCTGCGACGTAGCGGGCATCGCCTACGTACAGATCCTCTGCTTAAGCGCGCTTTGCTGCTTTGCGGCGATCTTTTTTGAAAGAGTCAGCATCGTGCCGGTGATGGACCGAAGCTTTTTCGTCGCGATGGCGGTGATCTGCTTGCTGGGAACGGTTTTTGGCTTTTTTGCGCAGGCTTTGATGCAGAAATACACGACGCCCGTAAAAACCGCTCTGTTTTTCACGCTCGAGCCCGTAACGGCGGGCATTATGGGTGTATTCGTGGGCGGCGAAAGGTTAAGCGCGATGCAAATTTTAGGCGCGGCGCTCATCCTATCTGGCGTTTTGATAAGCGAGATCGGAAGCTACCTCAGCGCAAAACGGAGCAGATCCGCAGACGTTTGATTTTGCGGCGGCGCAAATTCCATAAATTCCATGCCACGTGGAATTTTGCGCCATAAAATTCCGTGCAGCATAAAATTTGCACGCAAAATTCCATGCTGCATAAAATTCTACGCCTTTAAAATTCCACAGCGAAATTCTGCGCCATGCAGAATTCTATGTCACGCCGAACTTTGCGGTGCCTCTCGCAAGGATACGTTAAAATTCCGCAACAAAATTCGTATTAAAATTTACCCAGCAAAGGCGTGCAGCGAAGCTTTAGCGATAAAATTTCATTGCTTAAGCGATACAATAGTAAAATAACAAAATTTTAACAAAGGAGCCCCTATGAAAAAAATCATCCTTCTTGTTGCCGCGCTTGCGGGCATATTGTTTGCCAAAAGCGCAGAGCTAGAGACGCCGCCTAATCATAAAGACGGCGTAAATCACCTGGAATTGGTGCTGATCTTAGATAAATCAGGCTCGATGAGCGGGCTTGAGAGCGACACGATCGGCGGATTTAACTCGATGATAGAAAAGGAGCGCAAAGAGGGCATCGACGCCAGCGTCACGACCGTGCTTTTCGATACGAAATTTAATGTCATCCACGATCGCACGCCGCTTAAAAAGGTCGAAAACCTAACATCCAAAGAGTACTACGCCGGCGGCAACACCGCGCTACTAGACGCGATCGGCAATACGATAGCGCGTATCGAGCGAGTGCCCGACATCTATGCCAAAAACAATCGCGTGCTTTTCGTCATCATCACCGACGGGCAGGAAAACTCGAGCCGCGAATACTCCAGAGCACAGATTAAGAAGATGATTAGCGACAAGCAGGAAAAATACGACTGGGAATTTATCTTTTTAGGCGCTAATATCGACGCCGCGAGCGAAGCGCAAAACATCGGTATCAAAAGCGAAAACGCCCTAAAATACGAGAATTCCAAAGAGGGCGTGAGTAAAAATTTCGAAGCGGCAGCCGAGATATCCAAGGACGTAGCGACCGACAACAAAGCAAACTCAAAATGGCGCGACAAGGTGCTTCAGGACAAAAAATAGCAAATCGCAAAGCAATGTGCGCTAAAATGAAGCGCCGCTAAAAAGCGGACGGCACAAAAATAGGCGGCGATTTGAAAACATGCGGCGCAAAAACAAGCTTTAGTAAAAAACACAGGCGGCGGCGCGAAACGGGCGGTGCAGAATCATAAATTTGCTCGCCGAATTCAGACGCTTCGCGAAGGGCGCCGAATTTGCAGCGTGTAAGTCGCTATTTCGCGAGCAGCGATAAATTTACGGCGCGCAAATTCCGCTTACGCAGGCGGCACGTAAATTTCGCCCTTCGCAAACCGCGCTAAATTTTAAAATTTTGCCGCCGCAAAACGGGCGTAGCCACTAAGCGCGGCTGAATTAAAATTTCGTAAATTTAAAGAGGAGGAAGCTTATGAAAGTATCCGACATCGACACGCCGGCGCTGCTGATTGATCGCGAAATCGTGCTTCGCAACCTGCAAAAGATGCAAAGCTACGCGGACGCCGCGGGCGTGAGCCTGCGCCCACACACCAAAACGCACAAAATGCCCTATTTCGCGAAGCTGCAAAAAAGCCTCGGCGCTGCTGGCATCACGGTCGCCAAAACGGGCGAGGCCGAGATCATGGCAGCAAACGGGCTGAAAGATATATTTATCGCAAACGAGATCGTTGGCGAGCTGAAATTTCAGCGCATCATCGCGCTTTTGCGCGCAGGGATAAACTTAAGCTTCGGCGCAGATAGCATAGAGCAGGCGCGCCTGATAGAACGCGCCTTTGAGCGTAGCGGCACAAAGGCCTGCGTGCTTGCCGAGATCGAAGTAGGCGAAAATCGCTCGGGCTTTGTGGAAAAGCAGGATTTCGCAGCGTTTATAAAATTTCTAAAAGGCTGCAAAAATATCGAATTCCGCGGCGTATTCTCCCACGATGGTCACTCCTACAAAGCCGTCTGCAAAAGCGAGTGCGAGCGCATCCACCTAGCCGCGCAGCGCCGCACGCTGGAGTTTGCGGATATCGCGCGCGAGCTGGCTCTGCCCGCACGCGTCGTTAGTATCGGCTCGACGCCCTCGCTCATAAATGATTTTGAAATTTTAAAGGGCGTCACCGAGATCCGCCCTGGCACATATATCTTTATGGATGCCTCGCAGGCGCAGGCGTACGGCGATTATTCGATGAATGCGGCGAGTATCCTTACGACCGTCATCAGCAGACCTACGGCGGATCGCATCATCACCGACGTCGGCGCCAAGGGGCTCACGCAGCAAAGGCGCACCGAGGGTTTCACCGCCACGCCCGGACTCGGGCGCATAAAGGGCACGGAGGTGTGGATAAATGGCGTTTACGACGAGCATGCGATCATCTACGACAGAGCGCTGCGAGATGCCGTGCGCGTGGGAGATCGGCTCGAAATTTATCCAAACCACATCTGCCCCGTCGTAAATTTACACGAGTTCGCCTATCTAGTTAGCGGCGGCGAGGTCATAGAAAAGATTCCCGTGCTATGCAGAGGCAAGCTGCAATGAACGGCAAATTTAAAGGTGCGGTTACCGCAAATTTGCGAAGCAGGATAGACTGCAATGAGCGGTAAATTTTAAATGCGAGGCGAGGAGAAATTTTAACTTCGGTAGAGCCTGGCTAAATTTAAGACGCGAATTTATCGCCGCTCAGGCTGCGGCGCAAAGCGTGCCGAATTTGACGACGAAATTTAACGAAAGGCGAAAATGAGACTTTGGATGATAAGCTTTAAATATCTCGATGCAAAGGGGCTAGTCGCACTTTGGCGCGAGGCGCTGCTAGCTAAAAACGTGCTGGCTGGACTTACTAAGGGCTACAAAAATCACCCGCAGCTTGACCGCTTTTACGCGTATGAAGACGCGCTAGAGGCGATAAATGCGTATCTGGCGGAAGTTTATGCGGAGGGCCGCGCTCGCGAGTATAAATTTGACGCCGCGAAGGTGGGCGAATTTGACGAGCGAAATTTAGCCAAAATAGCCGTCACTCGCGGGCAGATAGAGTATGAATTCGCCTTTTTGCAAGAGAAGCTAAAATCGCGCGACGTCAAGGCTTACGAGCGAAATTTGAGCGTAAAAAATATAGAAATCGCAGGCGTTTTTGAGGAGGTTGCAGGCGGAATTGAGCCGTGGGAGAAGGTTAAAATTTAGCTCTGTTTCGCGCAGGATTTTTGGCTTGCCTAGGCAAATTTGATCAATAAAAACGCCAAAATACGTTACGTCGATTTTCCCCTAAATTTGACGTAAAAATCTCAAATTTACGATTAGCGGCGGTTTGCCAAAAAGGCAAGCAATTTTATCCGCTTTGGCGAGAAATTATGGGCAATTCGTCAAATTTTAAAAGGCGAACCTAACGTCAAATTCTCGTCAAATTCGCCTCTGTTTTTAAAAATCAAAGCCGATCCGCAAAATCCCGCGCTTAAAATTTATCCGCAAGCGAGCAAATTCAGCCAAATTTTGCAAATAGGTAACTCTACTCCGCTCTCATCTGAGTGCCTACGAATGCTAAGCTTAAATCGCGACTAGACCGGTGAGCTAAGCTTAAACCCCAAGGCGGGCGCGCAAAAAAAATGGACGCGCCGAAAATAAAATTTCACGCCAGCCCGCTTATAACGCCTTCGTCCGTAATCCTCATATTTAGCGCGTTAGGAACCTTCGGCAGCCCCGGCATAAGCATTATCTTGCCGCAAACGGCTACGATGAAGCCCGCTCCCGTGCGGATCTGAAGATCTTTGACGCTGAGCTTAAAGCCGCGTGCACGCCCAAGCGCCTTGGTATCGTCGCTGAAGCTATACTGCGTCTTGGCAATGCAGACGTTTAGCCGCTCAAGCCCCAAAGCCTTGATGTGCTGCAGCGCCTTTTGCGCCTCCGGCTCAAAAACGACCTCGCTCGCGCCGTATGGTTTAAATTTTACTTCGCGGCGGCGGGCTATCCGTATTCAAAAGCAGCGCCCATTACATTATAAAATTTCGCCGTCTCGCGATAGCTGCCAAACGGCGTATTAAATTTAAAATTTACAAAACGCAAAATTTCAAATTTTCGCGCAGAGCTGTATCTTTACGCGGCGCGCTGCCAAATTTCTACGCAAAAGCAGCCTTCGCAAAAGCGGTATATCAGGCGGTAGCCCGCTTTCCGCGTACTTTGGCATACGTAATGAGGGCATAGTGCATGAAGTCGGCGAAATAACTTATAGTCGCTCGGGTACGGGAAATACACTTTATATCCTTTAAAACGACTACGAAACCACATTTACCGATATCGATGAATTCTGCATGTACTGCATTATTTGGTAAATCTCAGCGACTTGGTCTTTGATATGACGGAGCGCGGATAATCATCAAAAGCTACGATTATATTGCCGATATGGGGGAGCAGAAGGGGAAAAGATAGCACGAAAAATCCATCGTAAAATACGGCTGGCATAAAGATATTTTCTAAAGTCATAAAAAGTTTATTAAACTGATAAATTTTTACTCAAGGAGTTTAATAGTTAATTAAGCTAAAAGTATTTACAATTTCAAAGATGTGTGGCTAGATTTTGTGTTTGTGTTTCGCAAACGTTGACTAAAATGTTGGCAAACTTTGCTACATGCTTGCAATAATGCAATTAAGAATGACATTTTGTATAATGAGTTGCCACACATTCTGATTTTTCCTTTGGATAGTTATGCTTAGTTTAAAAGATGTAAAAACAAGAAAAGATTTTGCTGTTTTTTTGGGAATTGAACTTAAATTATTAACCTACATACTTTATCACATTAAAGTGGAGAATTTATATACTACATTTGAAAT
>UQCL01000010.1 GCA_900539505.1 uncultured Campylobacter sp.
ACAGGTATAAATGGTCAGTCAAAGCCCAAAGAAAGATCAAATGTATTAAGTTATTTTTGCCTTTCTGCATATTTAGAAGAATCTAAAAATGATAAAAAATATGTGCAAATTTATAACATTCTTTTGGATGACGAAATTTCGGAAATATCTAGAAAAATATCAAAAGCGGGTTATTTGGTTTATACTTTTATTATGCTTTTGATTATTTACTCTCTTACAAAAACGGCGCGTCGCAACTCCATCGTACCTAGTTAAACAGCATAGATCTTTTAAATCTCGCGGCGAAGAAATTTTAAAATTTCACGCTCCAGCTCTTGCGGCGGCGCTGAAATTTTATCCGCGAACTGCGAGCGGTTGAAGGTGCGTTGGCGCTTTGCAAGCTGTACCGTGTGCAGGCTTACGAGCTGCTCGCACTGCGTCCGCGAGATCTGTCCGCGTAAAAGCTGCCCGCACTCCTTTAGCCCGATGCAGCCTAGCGCCCTACACTCCGTGCCGTAGCGGGCGAATAAAAACTCCGCTTCCTCCAAAAGCCCGCGCTCAAACATCGCCTTCGTGCGCGCTTCGATACGCTGCGCAAGCCACTGCTTGGGCGCGTCGATCTCAAAAATTTTAATATCCGAAATGACGGGCGGGGCGGTCTTTTCGCGCAGAAATTTACTCGGCGCCTCGCCGCAAAATTTATAGATACTTAGCCATTTTTTTAAACGAAAACTGTCTGCCGCGCTAAGCTTTGCGGCAAATTCCGGATCGATCCGCTGCGCTAGAGCGTAAATTTCATCGTTTGAAATTTCGCTTTTAAAATCGGGAACCTTCGGCGCCAGCCCGCTTAACATCGCCTTTAGATAAAACCCGCTGCCGCCCGTGATTATCAAAGGCGCACCGCTACGCTCTGCAAAAGCCCGCGCGGCGGCGTATTCTTTGATAAACTCGCCGACGCTAAAGTACTCGTTTGGGTAGATTAAATTTACGCCGAAGTGCCTGATCTCGCGCAGCTGCTCCTCGCTCGGCTTAGCGCTTGCGATGTCGATTTGCCGGTAAATGCAGAGCGAATCGAGGCTCAAAATCACGGCGTCCATTTCGCGCGCTATGCTTAGCGCAAGATCGCTTTTGCCGCTTGCGGTGGTGCCGATGATCGCGATCTGCGGGCTTGCGTGCGAGTTTTGATTTTGGTTCAAGGCGTTTCCTTTCGTAAATTTTTCGTTCAAATTATATCAAATTTAGAGCTATTCTTACTTTTTTTTGATACAATAGTGCCCAAAATAAGGGGCGAAATGGCTAAATTTAAAGAAATTTTATCCGACATCAACGAATTAATAGTTTTTAAACACTCGGTTTTCGCGCTACCGTTTATCTTTACGGCGATGATTACCGCGAGCAAGCTGCAAAGCGGCTCGATATGGTTCGGCTGGAAGTTGCTTTTTTTAGGGACTTTATGCGCGGTGAGCGCGAGAAGCTTTGCGATGGCGCTAAATCGTTACTTGGACGAGGACATCGACCGCACCAATCCGCGCTGCGCTTCGCGCCCCAGCGTGGACGGACGGATCGGGCGCGGGAATTTACTGCTTTTCATCATCGCAAACGCGGTAGTTTTCATAGCGGTTTCGGCGCTTATAAATCCTTTGGCGTTTAAGCTTTCGGTGCCGATTTTAGCGGCATTGGGTGGGTATTCGTATTTTAAGCGCTTTAGCGAGACTGCGCATTTGATGCTCGGCTTTTGCTTGGGGCTTGCGCCGATTGCGGGGGCGATCGCCGTTAGTGGCGGAATTCCGCTATGGTCGGTGCTGCTATGCCTCGGGGTAGTGTTTTGGGTGGGCGGCTTTGACGTGCTGTATTCGCTTCAAGATATGGAATTTGACCGCACGGCGGGGCTTTACAGCATACCTGCGCTTTACGGCAAGGAAGCGTCGATGTTTATCTCTAAAATTTTTCACGCCGTGGCGGTGCTTTTTTGGCTACTGTTTTGCGCGGCGGCAAATTTAGGTTTTTTTGCCTATCTCGGCGTGGCTGCGTGCGCGACTATCTTATACTTTGAGCATAAGATAGTGCGGAGAGATTTTAGCAAGATCGATCGCGCGTTTTTTACGCTGAATGGCTACTTGGGCATTGCGTTTTTTGCTTTTATTTTTGTAAATTTATTTTAAGGAACCCCTATGGATCTTAACACCATCATCATTTTAGGACTTTGCGTCGTTATATTTTTGATGTTTTTCGTCATATATTTTAAGGATAAGCAGGCGGATAAAAAATTCGAGCGCTTCGATCAGGTTCTGACCGACGCTATGCAGGAAAATTATCTGCTTAAAAAGAAGGTCGAGGAACTAAAAGAGATGATCGATTCGGGCGGTAAAGTCGCTCCTAATATCGATATAAACGCGATTGCAGACGTAATCGACGAGACGATAGAGCAGAGACTAGATGTAGTGCCTACGATGATCGACGAGCGGGTAGAAAAGCAGATCAGGCCGCTTCTGGATCAGCTTAAAGAGCTCATCGGCTCGGTAAGAAAATAGCCGGAGCAATATAAAAATAAAATTTTGCAAAATCGCTTTGTTTTTTATATAATCGCCGCAAATTGATATTAAGGCAAAATATGCTAATTGATAAATTTGGACGAACGATCGATTATTTGCGCATTTCGGTTACGCAGCGGTGTAATTTCAGATGCAGATATTGCATGCCTGCTACGCCGTTTAACTGGGTGCCGCGTGAGAATATTTTAAGCTTTGAGGAGATGTTTTTATTCGTCAAGGTTGCGATCGACGGCGGCGTAAAAAAGATCCGCATAACCGGCGGCGAACCGCTGGTGCGAAAGGGGATCGAAGATTTTATAAAGATGATCGCGGATTACGCCCCAGGTATCGATCTTGCGCTTACTACCAACGGATATTATCTCAAAAACTACGCGCGCGCCTTGAAAAACGCGGGGCTAAAACGCATCAATATGTCGCTTGACTCGCTGCGTCCGGAGCGGGCTAAATTTATAGCTCAGCGCGGCGTGCTTTATAACGTCTTAGAAGGCCTTGACGCCGCGCTTGAAGCGGGACTGAAAGTCAAGCTAAATACCGTCGCGCTAAAAGGGATCAACGACGATGAGCTTATTTATTTGCTGGAATTTGCCCGCGAAAAGGATTGTCAGATCCGCTTTATAGAATTTATGGAAAACACCCATGCCGGCGATCTTACAGGCTTAAAATCAAACGAAATTTTAGATATTTTAAGGCGTAAATTTATCTTTACCGCTCTGCCGAAATCGCAAAGCTCGCCCGCGTCGCTTTACGCGCTCGGGGACGGCTACACCTTCGGCATAATCGATCCGCACAAGCACGATTTTTGCGAGAGCTGCAACCGCATCAGGCTAAGCGCCGAGGGGCTTTTGATCCCGTGTCTTTACTTCGAGGACGCGCTAAGTATCAAAAAGGCGGTTAAAGAGGGCGACATTGCCGCAGCCGCCGAAATTTTGGCTAAAATTTTAGCGAATAAGCCCGAAAAAAATCGCTGGCAAACGGACGCTTCGAATGAAATTTCAAGCCGTGCATTTTACGAGACGGGCGGATGAGGCTTGTTGAGAGCTTTTTAAGTATTCAGGGCGAGGGCAAATACGCAGGCAGGCTCGCGTTTTTCTTTCGCTTTGCGGGCTGCAACCTGCGCTGCGAGGGCTTCGGCGGCGAGCGCATTTCGCCAAAGACCGGCGAGATCTTGCGCGGTTGCGATACGATCCGCGCGGTTTTTACAAACCACTTCGAGCACGAAGAAATTTTAAATCTAGCGCAGCTTTTGAATAAAATTCCAAATTTATCAGGTTCGTCCTGTTTCGCACCTGCGTGCCCTGCGCCGGGTTTTTGCGACGCCGAGCCTTTTTTTGAAAGCGATACGTTAAATTCCGCCGCCGCGCAAAAGCTTCTCCGTCCAAACGGTAGCGTAGAGAAATCTTTAAATTTAACGAGCGAAAATTCTTTAAATTTCGCGGCGCAAAATTCTTCAAATTTAAATCCGCAAAGCTCCGTCTCGCCGCAGAGCGCTAAGCTTTATCAAAAGCCGATCGTCGTTATTACAGGCGGCGAGCCGCTACTGCACTATAAAGAGGCGCTATTTTACGAGTTCGTCTGCGAGCTGCTTGCGCGCGGATACGAAGCGCACTTCGAAACCAACGGCACGATTTTCGTGGATTTTGAAAAATTTCCCGCCTACAAAGGCTGCGTTTTCGGGGTCTCGCCTAAGCTTTCAAACTCCGCTGAGCCGCGCGAACGCAGGTTAAACTTCGCCGCGCTGCGAAGCTTAAAACAAAACGCGAAGGATAGTTTTTACAAGTTCGTCATCTCGCCCGAGTTTGACGCGCAGCCCGAGATCAGAGAAATTTTAGCGACGTGCGAGAGCGAGGTTTATTGCATGCCGCGCGGCGCAGATCGTCGCGAGCTGGAAAGCGGCGCGCAATTTTGCGTGGATTTTTGCCTAAAAAACGGCTATAATTACTCCGATCGCCTGCACATTAGAATTTGGGGCGAGAAGGACGGGGTATGATAATTAGGAAATTATACGAATTCGAAAACGCTCATATCGTGCGCCTGTGCGGTTCGAAGCGGTGTCGCACGAGCATCCACGGCCACTCCTACAGATGCGAAATTTTGCTTAGCTCAAATTTTTTGGATGAAGCGGGGATGGTTTATGATTTCGGCTACATGAAGCTCGGTATCCGCGAGCTTATCGATAGTTTCGACCACGCCGTGACGATCTATGCGCGTGACGATTCGGGCTATATCGCGGATCTTAAAAAACACAGCGCGCGCTGGGTACAGATACCGCTAAATCCGAGTGCGGAGCAGTTTTGTAGAATTTTTTTCGTCCTTGTAGACCGACTTTTGAGCCTGACTCAGATGCAAAACGGCGAGCGCGAAGTAAAGCTTCATAGCGTCATCGTGCACGAAACGGCCACCGGCTACGCGCAGTGCTTCCGCGAGGATGCCTACAATGCGCAGATGGGCGAGATCGCGCTAGATGAGATAGAATTCTCGCCCGCCGTGCGCGAGGAGTGGAGGCAGCCCGAGCTTTGGCAAAAGCTACTGCGCGGCGAAAAAATCATCTATCCAAAGGACTGCTGATGAGAAATTTATTTAAATTTGGCGCGGGGTTCGTGCGCGTTTTTGCCGCGTGCGCGGTCTTTGTCTGCGCGCTTGCTTTGGGCGGCTGCGACGATGAGAAAAAGAACGCCTTGCAAAAGCCGCCGGTAGATAGCGAGGTGCCGAAGGACGTACCCATCGCATCTAGCGAGCCCAAAGTCGATATAAACGCCGATATGCCGCCGCTTCCTGTGACAGAATAAGGCGGAGCGTTGAAAAATCCGCGGCTAAATTTGAAAATTTTTAAAATTTACGTGGTTCGTATGCGGCGCGCAAGCGCGATTTTAGCGCCATTTTTGCCCGTACGATCTGCGCAGAGAAATTTTAAATTTTATAAAGCTATATCCGCAAAATTTCATTCTTGGCGCGAGATATACTGCGCCAAATCGCGATTAGGAGGCAACGCGGTAAAATTTAACACAATAAATAGCCGCAGCCGCTTTGAAAGGTTTTTAAAATTTCAAAGGCGCGGAGCAGGTCTGTTTGATCTCGCGCCGAAAAAATTTGCGTTGAAATTCGGTCGTTTCGGCTCTAGCCGCGCAAAATTTTATCCTGCAAATTTAACCCTCCGGCGGAAGTGATGGATTATCTGTATCAAAGCGCCCTGGGTTTTCATAAGTTTTTCGCGTTAGCTGCGGCGATTTTAACGATAATTTATCTGATTTTTACCCAGCTTAAGATCGACGCGGCGGCAGAATTTTGCCCGCGCAAAGAGGTTTTAAATTCCGCCGTCTCCGCGCCGCAAGCTGAAAATTTAAAGCAAAAGAGCAGATCTGGGCTTAGATTTCTTAGGCGCATCAGGCTGTTTTTGCCGATTTATTATGCGACTCTCGCGGCGCTGATAATTAGCGGAAGCGTGATGCTGCCGGTGCTGCGCTTTGATCTGAGCTTTAAAATTTACTTTATGGCGGTCGGATCGCTAGCGATGATCGCGCTTAGCGCGGTATCATACAAACGGCTGAAAATAGCGTATCTGAGCCAAAACTTTGCGCCGTATCAGCGCAAAATGCGGGTGATTTTGGGGCTAAGCTTAGCGATAATTTTGATAGCGAGTGTTATTTGATGGTATATTTTTACGATAAGCTTGCAGGCGAACAGAGCCTAGTTTTGCAGAATGATCAGTTTTTGCACCTAAAGGCTAGGCGAGCAAGGGCGGGCGAGCGCATAGACGTGCGAAATCTAAAGGACGGGGCGAGTTATCTATATGAGATCGCCGAAATTTCGCGCAAGGGCGCGGCTTTGAATTTAGTTTTTAAAAGCTCGGTTTTTACGCCGAGCCACGATTTTTGTGTCGCTTGGGCGGTCGTCGAGAGCGCCGTGATCGAAAAGAGCCTGCCTGCGCTAAACGAGATGGGCGTCGGGCGGCTTGTTTTGGTCTATGCCGATCTGTCGCAGAAAAACGTGCGGCTCGATATGCAGAGGATGGAGCGGATTTTGATCAACTCGTCGCAGCAATGCGGGCGAAATTCCATCATGCAGATCGAGGTTTTGAGCAGCTCGGACGAGCTAGCGCAAAGATATGAAAACGTAAGCCTGATCGATTTTGGCGGCAAGAACATCGACATTTTTGGCGGCGATGAGATCGCGTTCGTAGGCCCGGAGGGCGGATTTTCGCCGCGCGAAAGAGAGAAATTTAAAAACGCCTATGCGCTTAATAGCCCTTATATTTTGCGCTCAAACACCGCGCTGATCGCAACTTGCGCGAAGTTGATGTTTTAAACGCTCGGAAAATTTTAAAATTTAAAAAGCCGCGCGCTT
Organism: uncultured Campylobacter sp.; assembly: GCA_900539505.1. Classification (GTDB taxonomy): domain Bacteria; phylum Campylobacterota; class Campylobacteria; order Campylobacterales; family Campylobacteraceae; genus Campylobacter_B. The sequence continues at coordinate 6,873 of UQCL01000010.1, forward strand.
TAAATTTTGGAATTTAAAATTTATCCTGCGCGACCTTTGTGTTTTATCGTGGCTTAACGCGCGGCGAGTATTTGCCGCGGTGCATCTTCGCGCGCTGTATTTTGCACGTCGCAGCACGCCGCGGTGAAATAAAATTTTACTCGAAAAGCGGGCTAAATTTTAAAATTTTCGCGTCCAAAAAGCTTGCTCGAAAGAAAATCCGCCGCTTTGCCTAGAGTTTTTTAAAACCCTTTGAATTTGCTTTTTAGATAAAAAAGTTGTATAATCGCTGCCTTTTAAAATCATCAAAAAGGATCAAAAATGAAAAAAGATATCCATCCAAACTTTGTCGAAACGACCGTTACCTGCGCTTGTGGCAACACTTTTAAAACGCGCTCGAACAAGCCTGAGATCCGCGTCGATATCTGCTCCAATTGCCATCCGTTTTTCACTGGCAGCGAGAAGATCGTAGATAGCGCGGGCCGAGTCGAGAAATTTAAGCAAAAATACGGAATGAAATAGTTGCTATATCTCATTCCTACGCCGATAGGAAATCTAAGCGATATCTCGAGCCGCGCGCTTGAGGTATTGCAAAGCTGCGAAATCCTAATCTGCGAGGATACGAGGGTTTCAAAAAAACTTCTAAACTTATTATCCGATAAATTTCAAATTTCATTTAAAATTTCACAGTTTTACTCTCTGCACACGCACAATGAAGCGGAGTTTTTCGCGGGTTTTGATGCGGCGCTTTTGCGCGAAAAAGCTTGCGCATACGTAAGCGATGCGGGCATGCCCTGCATCAGCGATCCTGGGATTGCGCTCGTAAAATTTGCGCAAATAAGCAGCGTGCCTTACGAGGTGCTTAGCGGCGCAAACGCTCTGCTGCTCGCAGCCGCCGCAAGCGGGCTGGTGGAGAAAGAATTTAGCTTTTTGGGCTTTTTGAATAATGACGGCGCACAGCGAAAATCTCAGATCCTAAATTTGATGCAGAGCCCCTATCCATGCGTGCTATATGAATCCCCGAAGCGCGTGGTAAAGCTAATAGAGCAGATCGCAGGGATCGACGCGCAGCGCAAAATTTTTGCGATTAAGGAAGCCACGAAAAAATTTGAAACAAAATTTTTCGGTAGCGCCGCAGAGGTCTTACTCAACCTAAACGGCGTAAATTTAAACGGCGAATGGTGCGTCGTGATTGACGGCGCAGGCGAGAAAAGCTTTGAAAAAATCACGCAGGAAGATATTCTGTCGCTTGAGATCGCGCCGAAAATAAAAGCGAAACTGCTCTCAAAAATCAGCGGCGAACCCGCCAAAGAAATATATAAAAATTTGATACGCTAAGTCATATTTTAACCGTTTTTCGCTAAAATCCCAAAATGATTATTTACGGCAAGCAGCTGTTTTTGCACCTTTTAAACCGGCATCCGCAGAAATTTATCCGCATCATCCTTGCTAAGGAGTGCGAGAAAGAAATTTTTAAAAAGATTGCCGCGACCGGCGTAAAGATCGAGCGCGCCGATGCGAAAAAAGCTCAAGCCCTCGCTCGCGGCGGCAACCATCAAGGCTTCTTGGCCGAGGTGGAGGAGTTTAGCTTCGGCGATCTGGCCAGCGTCAAAGACGATAAATTCGTGCCGATCCTTTATGGGCTTACCGACGTCGGAAACATCGGCGCGATAATGCGCAGCGCCTATGCTTTGGGCGCGGACAGCGTGATCGTCGTCGCAAATAATCTAAATATGGCGGGCGTAGTGCGCGCGAGCTCGGGCGCAGCGTATGAGCTAAACATCGTTAAGGCCTCAGACGGGCTTAGTGTGCTAAACGAGCTTAAACAAAGCGGCTTTGAAATTTACGCCGCGAGTGCTGGCGGGGCGAGCTTTAAGGAGTTAGAGCTCGGCGCGAAAAACGCACTCGTAATGGGGAACGAAGAAGAGGGGATACCTGCTAGAGCGCTTAAAAAATGCGACTGCGCGGTATCGATAAAGATGCGCGAAGGCTGGGATTCGCTTAACGTAAGCGCGGCATTTGCGATACTATGCGATGGAATTTTAAATGGAAGAAATAGAAGAGAAGTTAAATAATACGGACGAGCAGGCGGAACAAACCGAGAAGCCGGAGCAAACACAGCAGCCAAAAAATAGCGATCTGGATAAATTAAAATCTATGGATCTCATCGAGATAGCGCGCACGACGCGCATCGACGCGCAAAATTTAGAATACATCATCAATAAAGACTTCGAGAAGCTAGCAAATTTTAACGTGAAGGGCTATATTAAAATTTTAGAGCGCGAGTTCGGGCTGGATCTATCGGACTGGCTTAGCGAGTTTGAGGTCGCGAAAGAGGGCTTTGCGCCCGTTAAAAAGGCCAAAGTCGAGCAGGTTTATACCAGAAAGATGAGCCCTGAGCGAAGCGGCGGCGGCTGGCTTTTATGGCTGCTTGCGATGGTGTTAATCATAGGCGCGATCTTTTATTTTGGACTTTATAAAAGTTTTGGCGAGTTTTTGGGCTCGCTTTTATGGGAGCAAAACAAAACCACCTATTCTGACGCTCCGATTGTAAATAATACTCAAAAAAAGCTTGAAAACATCGGTATCGACGTCGTTTCGCACAACGCTACAGATGAAAAATTCGCACTAAAATCGGATATCAATGCAGAAGCTGCTGCGGATGAAAATTTAAGCTCTCTAAATGCGCTGGACCGCTCTATCAGAATCGAGCGCGCGAGCATTAAAACGGAGGAGAATTCCACCGATGAAAACGCCACGCAAAGCAAGCCGGCGCCCAGCAAAGATATCGTGCTTAGCCCGCGCGGTAAGATGTGGATCGGCATCATCGATCTAAAAAGCGGCAAGAAGCGTGAGATGGTCATAAATACCCCTTACGTCGTTGCTTCGCAAGGAGACGAGGAGCTGCTAATCTCTACCGGCCATGGGATGTTTGAGCTCGGCAAAGCCGATGGCAACGTAACTTTCAGCGAAAGAAACACTCAAAAATTCCACGTTAAAGATGGTAATATCACTAAAATTTCAGCCGATGAGTTTCTGCGCCTAAACAAGGGCAAAAAGTGGTAAAATCCTCGCTCGTGCGCGACTTTTCGCTCGTAGGGCTTTTGCCGCCGCTGAGAGTAAAATTTCGGCTTGCTACGGCGCTCGGTTTAAATTTAACCTCGCGGCTGTAAATTTAAAGGTTTGAATCGCGCCGCTTTGGATAAAATTTTTAAGCGGCGTAGGTAAAATTTAACGGTGTGGATAAAATTTCAAACGGCACGGGTGCGTGTAGTAGAGTGCTAAATTTAAGAGGCGTCGTCCATGGTGCCCCGCAAAACGAAGGTCTCGATCGTTTGGATCGGACGTAAATTTAAACAGCGCCGCAAATAGTCGCGGCGCGATAAATTTAAACAATTAACGCCTCCGCGCCTCCGCGGTTTTAAAATTTTAGCGAGGTAAAGGTTTAAACCGCCCAAGTGTTGCAAAAGCGCCGCCGCATCGACGCTAAGGCTTGAAATTTTAGCTTCCTAGCGGTACGTGTAGATCGCGCGTTTAAGGCGCGAAATTTTAAATATGGCTTGAAAATTACTTTAAGATAAGAGGTTTGAGATGTTTGACGAAATCCGTTTTTCAAAAATCGAGCGTTTGCCAAATTACGTTTTTGCCGAGGTCAATGCCATAAAAATGGCGGCGCGTAGAGCCGGCGAGGACATAATCGATTTTTCGATGGGCAATCCCGACGGCAGAACGCCGCAGCATATAATCGATAAGCTTTGCGAAAGCGCGCAAAAAGATAAGACGCACGGCTACTCCGTAAGCCAGGGTATCTACAAGCTGCGACTTGCCTGCGCGAATTGGTACAAGCGCAAATACGGCGTGATCTTGGATCCGGAAAGCGAGATCGTCGCGGTGATGGGCTCCAAAGAGGGCTTCGTGCATCTAACAAGCGCGATCGTAAATCCGGGCGATGTCGCGGTAGTGCCCGATCCCGCGTATCCGATCCATACCCAAGCCTTCATCATCGCGGGCGGCAATGTCGTTAAAATCCCGCTTGCCTATGATGAAAATTTAAATTTTAATGAGAATAAATTTTTCATCGATCTGCAAAAAACCTTCGACGAGAGCATTCCGCGCCCAAAATACGTCGTCGTAAATTTCCCGCATAACCCTACCACCGTCGTCGTGCAAAAGAGCTTCTACGAGCGGCTCGTGGCGATGGCGCGGCAGGAGCGGTTTTATATCATCAGTGACATCGCTTACGCAGAGATCGCTTTTGAGGGTTACAAAACGCCGTCGATTTTTGAGGTTCAGGGCGCAAAGGACGTCGCAGTCGAGGCGTACACGCTCTCTAAAAGCTACAATATGGCGGGCTGGCGCGTGGGTTTTGTTAGCGGTAACAAAAAGCTTGTCGCCGCACTTAAAAAGATCAAATCGTGGTTTGATTACGGTATGTTTACGCCGATACAAGTAGCCGCGACGATCGCGCTGGACGGGCCGCAAGAGTGCGTAGAGGAGATCCGTGCGACCTATGAGAAGCGTAGGAATTTTTTGATTGACGCTTTTGCGGACGCGGGCTGGCAGATCGCTAAACCTAGCGCGTCGATGTTTGCGTGGGCGAAATTGCCGTCGGCTGCGGCTCATCTAAGGAGTATGGAGTTTTCCAAACAGCTTCTTACCAAGGCGCGCGTCGCCGTAAGCCCCGGCGTGGGCTTTGGCGCGGCGGGAGACGATTATGTGCGGATCGCTTTTATCGAAAACGAAAATAGAACCCGCCAGGCCGCTAGAAATATAAAAAAATATTTGAAAGAGATCTGATGAAAGTAGCTATTTTAGGCGTCGGCACCGTAGGTAGCGAAGTTGCAAATATTTTGATCAAAAATAAAGATATAATCCTTGCGCGCGCAGGCGTTAGTATAGAACCCGTAATCGGACTCGTGCGCGACACGAGTAAAAAGCGCGATGTGCAAATTCCGCTTAGCAGCGACGCGCAAAGTATCATCGAGCGCGATGATATCGACGTTTTTGTAGAGCTTATGGGTGGGGTAGAAAAGCCCTATGAGATTGTAAGTGAAATTTTAAAGCGCAAAAAGGCGGTCGTTACCGCAAATAAGGCGCTTTTGGCTTATCATCGCTACAAGCTCCAGGCTTTGGCGGGCGATACGCCTTTTGGCTTTGAAGCGAGCGTAGCGGGCGGAATTCCGATCATTAAAACCCTGCGCGAAGGGCTAAGCGCCAATCGTATCGAAAAGATAATCGGCATCGTAAACGGCACGAGCAACTTCATCCTTACGAATATGATGCAAAAAAATGAGAAATTTGAAGACGCGCTAAAGCGAGCTCAAGAGCTCGGATACGCCGAAGCCGATCCTAGCTTCGACATCGGCGGATTTGACGCGGCGCATAAGCTCTTGATCTTAGCTAGCATCGCATACGGCGTACACGGAGACCCGGAGGATATCCTAATCGAGGGGATCGAGGAGATCACGCAGGAGGATATCTATTTTGCGCGCGAATTCGACTTCATAATCAAGCTGCTTGCGGTAGCTAAGCGCGCGTGCGATAACAAAGTCGAGCTACGCGTCCATCCTGCGCTCATTTCAAAGGATCAAATGCTCTCAAAAGTCGATGGCGTGATGAACGGCGTGAGCATCTACGGAGACTGCGTCGGCGAGAGTATGTATTACGGACCGGGCGCGGGCGGCAGCGCTACGGCAAGTGCGGTTATAAGCGATCTCATCGACATTGCGCGCGATAACAAAAATCCGATGCTCGGCTATAAAATTTTGCCGAGCGAAAATTTTATGCAAATTTTGCCTAGCGAACAGATCCGCACGAAGTATTATTTCAGGCTGCGCGTGCGCGATGAGAAGGGCGTGCTTGCGAAGCTTACGAACATTATGAGTTTAAACGATCTTTCGATCGACAGCTTTTTGCAAAAGCCTAAGCTCAAAACGGATGAGGAAGTGACGCTGTTTTTCACGACGCATACGTGCTGCGAGAAGGACATAAAGCGCGCCATAAGCGTGATTAGCGGCGAAAATTTCATCACGCAAAAGCCTTTTATGATCAGGATCGAAAGCTAGCTTGGGCTTAAAAGAATACATTTTCGGCTTTGCCTGCGAGGACCGTGCGGCAGAATTTTTACGCGGCGAAGGGTTTGAAATTTTAAAGCGAAATTTCCGCTGCCGCTTCGGCGAGATCGACATAATCGCGCGTAAAGGCGGAATTTTGCATTTCGTAGAAGTAAAGGCCACGAGCGGCGATTACGACGCCGCAGAGCGTGTGACGGGCGCTAAGATGGCTAAAATTTTAAAGGCGGCGGAATTTTATCTGATGAGTTGCGATACGGACGAGCCGTGGCAGATCGACGTCGTGGAAGTTTATACAAAGCAGATAAAATTTATCGCCAACATATCTTTTTAAATTAGAATTTTTATTATTTATTTAAGATAATGAATTATAATCCGCAGAATTTTAACACAAGGAGAATATTATGGGAAAGTATATAGAGCTTACTTCGGAGAATTTCGATGTTACTAAAGAGGGTGTCGCGCTAGTCGATTTTTGGGCGCCTTGGTGCGGACCGTGCCGTATGATCGCCCCGATCATCGAGGAGCTTGCGAACGATTACGACGGCAAGGCTAAAATTTGCAAAGTAAATACCGACGAAGCGCAGGATCTTGCGGTGCAGTTTGGCGTTCGCTCGATCCCTACGATTCTATTTTTCAAAGACGGCGAGCTAAAAGCTCAGCTCATCGGCGCGCAATCCAAGCAGATCATAGCCGACAAGCTAAACTCGCTTCTGTAAATTTTAAAAGGGCGGCTTTCGCCCTTTCTTCTCTCACTCATCGTTTTATTAATTAAATTCGTAAATTTAACGCCTGCGGCTTTACTTAATAAAATAATTAAGGAGAAAAAATGTTAGATTTAGCAATTATTGGCGGCGGTCCTGCGGGGCTAGCGGCGGGGCTTTATGCTACAAGAGGCGGTTTAAAGGACGTCGTGATGTTTGAGATGGGGATGCCCGGCGGGCAGATCACCTCAAGCTCCGAGATGGAAAACTATCCCGGCGTCGCTGCGGTGACCGACGGAATGAGCTTTATGGCGCCTTGGCAGGAGCAGTGCTTCCGCTTTGGCTTAAAGCATGAGATGGTGCGCGTGCTGCGCGTCTCAAAAGACGGCGACGGAAATTTTACGATCTATCTCGAGGGCGATCAAACACGACGCGCGCGTGCCGTTATCGTAGCTACGGGCTCTACTCCGCGCCGCGCGGGGATTGAGGGCGAGGATGAGTTCTTCGGTCGCGGCGTCAGTACCTGCGCGACCTGCGACGGGTTTTTTTACAAGGGCAAAGAGGTTGCCGTCCTCGGCGGCGGCGATACTGCGCTAGAGGAGGCACTGTATCTAGCTAAAATTTGCTCTAAAGTCTATCTGATCCACCGCCGCGATGAGTTTCGCGCCGCGCCTTCGACCGTGCAAAAGGTGCGCGAAAGTGAGAATATCGAGCTCATCACAAGCGCGCTCGTAGAGCAGATCAAGGGCGATGCAAGCGGCGTAACGGGCGTCGTCGTCAAGGACAAAACAAGCGGCGACGTGCGCGAACTACAGCTGCCTGGGATCTTCGTATTCGTGGGGCTTGACGTGCGAAACGAGGTGTTAAAGAATGAAAGCGGCAAGTTCATCTGCGACATTACGCCGGGCGGACAGGTCGCGGTAAATTTAAAGATGCAAACAAGCGTGCACGGGCTATTTGCGGCGGGCGATATGAGGCAGGATGCGCCTAAACAGGTCGTTTGCGCGGCAGGCGACGGCGCGGTTGCCGCACTTAGTGCGATCGCATATCTACAAGGACATGATAAATAAGCCTATCTTCGGCGTAAAATTTCACGGCGCGGCGGGCGAAACTGCTTCCGCCGCGCTTTAAATTCAAAATCATACCTGAAATTTCGAATGAAATTTTGATACAAAAAAGGCGGCTAAATTTTAAAATTTCATCAAATTTAGCCGCAAGATGAGGCGCTTACTATCTTTCGTAGAAGCCTGCTATGACATCTTTTGACTTCATTTTATTCACGGGATCTTCTTTGCCATTCGTGATAAGTTTAAATTTATCAGACAGATTTACGCTTTTACCCTCATTTACAATAAAATTTAGCTCGATAGCAAGCTTTGATGATCCGCCTTCTTTATGTCCGAAGCTCGCGTCCAATTGTTCTGCGGTTATTTGCGAGTAATAAGCAGCCGCTTTTAAGCGCTCCATAATAGAGTCGATGTAGATTTCGGTATTGCTTTCTTTCAGTATCTCCCCTTTTAGTTTGTCGTCGCAATCGACCGACTTCCATTCTTCTTCAAATTCTATTTTGCCTTTGGTTTTAAGCGCTTCTTGAAATTTGGCTTCGTTTAAATTGCAGTATTCTTTTGCCAGCTTAAGCAAACCTTGCGCGTCGTAAGCCTTGCCCTCATAAAAAGTCATAACTCTTTTTAAAGACGAGTCTAGCATCTCTTGTTTATATGATTTAAGCCTCTGTTCTACATCCACGTCGCAGACCATCTTAACCGTCTTTAATCCGCCCTTTTCCTCTTTGCTCCAGGTGATATTTTTGCAGATTTTTGAACCCTCGATCGCCGTACCAATATTCATCGATTTGAAATCCGGCAGGGTGTAGTTTTTCACAAGCCCCACATCGTCATCGCCGCATCCTGCAAAAATAAATGCCGCAAGCGCAGCGCCTAATGCGTATTTCATACTCGCTCCTTGAAGAAAAGTTATAACGAGCAATGCTACCCATCTCTGTTTAATAACGGATAAATTTAGAGCTGAAAATTGAGATAAATTCGCGAAGTACGTGGCTAAAAGCGTGAAAGATAAAATTTAAAGATGGAATTTTAAAAGAATTCGGCGAGAGAGGGAGGGAATCGAACCCCCCGGAAAACGGTCAACCGCCCTCCTATCGGATTTGAAGTCCGCAGACGCCACCAGGTCGCCATCCTCTCCAAATGCGGGAATTATAGCGAGATAAAATTTATTTAGCTTTAAAGAGGCTAAATTTTAAGCCTTTTCGGCTCATTATTAGCGACGGCAGGATTATGAGCGCGCCCAAAAGCAGCAGGCTCATCACCAGACATATTAACATCCCGAAGTAGATCGTAGGCCAGAAATTACTCATCATCATCACGCTAAAGCCTAAAATGATCGCAAACGACGTATAATACATCGCGTATCCGATGCTTGCGTGGCTCGCGCGGATCGCCGCAGCCTCGTCGCCGCTGCGCGCAAACTCCCGCTTATAGCGATAGATATAGTGGATGACGTCGTCCACGCCGATACCGATGCTAATCGCCGCTATCGTGATACTCATGATATCCAGTGGAATGCCTGCAACCCCCATGATGCCGAAGCAGGCGCAAAGCGGGATCAAATTTACGACGATCGCGATAAGCGCGTATGAAAACGAGCGAAAGATGATCACGAAAAGCACGAAAAGCACGAGCACGGTGATACCCAGGGTGTCTATCTGCGAGCTCATCAGGCTTTGAAGCATATTGTTATAAAGCACCATTATGCCGCTGATTTGTGCGCTCGCCTGCTCGCCCGTGAGCAAAGAATTTAGCCCGCTTTGCAGATCTTTTAGGAATTTCGCTCTGCGTAAGCGCGGATCGCTGTCTATCGTGCGGACGCTAAAGTGCGCTTCGTTCGCCTTGATATTTACAAAAGGTGAAAGCACCATCTCGCGGTAGTTTTCCGGCATTTCAGAGTAGATTAGAGCAAGGCTTAGATCGTCCAGATCGCGCCCCTGATTAATCTGCTTGCCGAGCTTTAAAAGCGACGCAAGCGAGCTTACGTTGCCGATAAACTCGTGCCCCGTGACGTTTTTGTCCTTCAAAAAATCATCTATTTTGCCGATGATACGCATCTTTTCGGAGGTGAACCAATACTGCGGCTTGTTTTCGTTGGCGGCGTATTCGGCTTCGAAATCGCCAAAATCGTCGCTCGCGGTGGAATTATGCTCTAAATTTGCGGCATGGGTTTGATCTAAATTTACGGCGCCGCTTGGCTGTGCTGCCGCGACGGAGCTTTGCGCGATAAAATTTTGATCATTGAAATTTTGCGCTGTGGCGGTAGAATTCTGAGTAGCGGAATTATGCACGATAGAATTTTGCCCCGCAGGATTGGAATTTTCGCCGTTCTTAGAATTTGCGCTGCCGCTTGCGTAATTTTCACTCTCGCTAGCGGGATCTGCGCTGCCCGCGCTTTTAAATTTAACTACGATATCAAGCGGGATCGTTCCGCCCAGATTTGTATCGATGACCTCCATACCCGCGCGGATGTCGGTGCTTTTTTTGAAATAGCCGATGAAGCTGTTTTCGACGCGCAGCTGTGAGATACCGTATAGCCCGAAGATCACCGCCGCAGCGCACACGCCGTAGACCGCGCTTCTGCTACGTAGCGCCGTTTCGGCGCACCAAAGCGTAAATTTAAAGTGCTGCTCGAAGCTGCGATTATTGTGCGTACGCCTTAGAAGCGACATAACCGCGCCGAATACTCCAAATGCCGTAACTAGCGAGATACTGATGCCTACGCTCATCATAATTCCCAGAGAAATTACGGGCTTTATATCGCAAAAAATTAGCGACATAAAGCCGATAACGGTCGTAAAGATCGCGAAAAAGCAGGGTCTTGCGCGCTCGCGCAGCACCGCGTAAACGAGCTGGCGCTGCGAAAAGGCGTGAAAGCGCGCGCTAAACTCGCGGTAGGCGACGATTAGGTGGATACAGACCGAAACCGTGATGATGAGCTGAAGCGCTATGAAATTTGAGCTAATCACCGTGACCTCAAAGCTCAAAAAGCCGAAAAGTCCCGCTGCGAGCACGACCGAATACGCGCAGATGATAAGCGGCAGTAGGATAAATTTCGCCTGTCTAAAAAAGAGCCAAAAGCAAGCTAGCAGAAGCACCAAGGCGCTGAGTCCGTAGGTCGCCAGATCCGAGCGGACGTAGCCTACCATATCGTCGGCGATCATATTTAATCCGCCCAGAAACAATCGGTCGCCCGTAAATTCCTTCTCAAAGCCCGCGATCAGCGCGCGTAGAGCCATAATATCGCGATGATCCTTTTCGCGCAGCTCGTCGCGGTAGGATTTAAAATTTTGCTCCGCAACTTTAAGCGCGTCTTTAAGCTGTGAAATTTGAGCCCCCGAGCGGTTGCCCTCATGCTCTGCTTGCTCTAGAGCGCTTTTAGCTCCGTCTCTTAGGCGCAAAAGCTCCTCGTAGCGGCTCTGCGGCTTTAAATTTATTAAAATTGCGGTAGTGCGAAAATCGGCGCTTACTAAATTTGACGCATAAAAGGGGCTTGTGGCAAACTCGCGCCTAGCCGTGGTTAAATTTACGTCCGCGTCGGTAAGAGTGGGTATGTGCTTAAGCAGCTCGCTCATACCACCACCTTTGTTTAGCAAAAGCGGCACATTCGTGATGTCCGTGACGCTAGCGACGAAATCCAGCTTGGAAAAAGCTGCGTCCATCTGCGCTATTTTGCGGATCGTCTCGGGCGCTAAAAGATCGCCCGCGGGAGTGTATGCAAGCACCAAGAAATTCGGCGTTTCGTAGCGTTTGGATACTTCGCGCCAAATTTGAAGGTCTTTGTCATTATCTAGTAGAAGCGTCTGGCTCGAAGCGTCGATCTCGAGCTTTGTGGAGTAATATCCGAAAAAGAGCGCCAGCGCCGTAAACAGTGCAAGCGTGATTTTCGGAAACGCGACGATTAAGCGAAAAATTTTTTTCAAATACCGCTCTTTTAGGCGCGCTGCTATTCGCCGCTATTGATGACGGTGGAATTTAGCCGCTTTATGAGTTCGTCAAAGCCCAAGCTTTGCGTTACGTCGCCTAGCTGCGAGCGATAGGTTTGGATTAGGCTGACGCCCACGATATCGACGTCGTAGATGCGCCAATCAGAGCCGCTAGGATAAAATTTAAAATCGATGTCGTAATTTTTCTGCTCGCCGATGACCTGCGTTTTTAGCACGCGGCGTTTATCGCTCGGGCTTTGTTTACTTAGTACCTTCATATCCTGATCGGTATAAAGCGAAAGCTTTTCGATAAAGGAGCGCTTTAGATGCGCCTCGAAGGCTTTATTAAATTCCGCGATTTGCGCAGGGCTAAGGCTCGCGTAATGTTTAGCAAGGGAGAGCTTTGCCATCATCTTGTAATCGAAGTAGCCGTCAAAAAGTGCAAAGATTTTCGCGGGCTTTGCGTCTTTGGGCGCGCTGCTTCGCATAATGCCTACGGCCTCGGCGACCTTTTGACTCATCACAGGCTCGATATCCGCATCGCTAATAGCGTGCGCCGAAATCAAAAGCGCTCCGCAAAGCGCTAGAACTTTTAAAATTTTCATTTTCATTCCTTTATTAATTTCTCGCGATTTTGCTCGTAAGCATCGCGTAAAAATGGATATAGATCCACCGCATCTTTGGTCATTTTTTCATAAAATTTCGGATCGCGCGAGTAGTCGTTAAATATTCTAAATCCATTGACGGAGTTTCGAACGGTGCCATCTTTAATATAATTTATCGGGTTTGAAAAATAATCTCCGACAAGTCCCGCTGTATCGCGTAGATTGCTTTGTCCTAAGATCGGCCAGACGATATGCGGACCCGCCGGCACGCCCCAATATCCGAGCGTTTGCCCGAAATCCTCGTCGTGGCGCGGAATCCCGTAGTATTTGCCTGCCATATCGTTAAATCCGCCGAAGCCGACGGTCGAATTGATCAAAAACCGCTTCGTCTCGTCCCAAGAATTTTCAAATTTGCCCTGCAGCAGGTTGTTTACGAGCCTCATCGGATATAAAATATTATAGAAAAAATTTGAAAATGCCCCTTGGATCGGATCGGGCATTACGTAATCGTAGCCGCTGGCTACGGGGGTTAATATGTATGAGTAAAATACGTCGTTAAAGCCCGTCATTACGCGGTTGTAGCCGCTAAGTGGATCGAAAACCTCGCGCTTGGCGAACTCCTCATCAAAACCATCCGTATCGCTAGGCGCTACGTCTTGCTTTTGCGAGCAACCGCAGAGTGCCAATGCCGCGGCTAAGAATAGAATTTTTATAAATTTCAAATGCGACCCTTCTTTATAAATCAAAGTGGCGATTTTACAAATTTAAAGAAATTTTGTCAATAAGGGTAAAATTTCGTATAGAATTTCCATCTTTATATCGCAGAATAAAGCCTGCAGCTCTTTAAGAAATATATCAGAGGATATATTATAAAATCACGTGAAAGTAAATAAGAAAGGATGAAAATGGATGCAAAATTTGCTTTGGAATTCCTGCTTGGCAAGGAAACATCGCTTTTAGCCAAGCACATTAAGCTGCTTAAGGCCGTAGATGAGACTAAAAGTATTACAAAGGCCGCAGAGATCGTAGGAGTGTCGTATAAAAACGGCTGGGATGCGCTAAATTTAATCAATAACGCGAGCAAAAAGCCGCTCATCGTCCGTACTCAAGGCACTAAGAAAAATAGCGGCTCCGAGCTTACCCCTTACGCTCAAAAGCTGATCCGCGCTTATGATGCTATCAGCCACGCGGGCGAGACGTTTTTGAGTGAAATTTTAAAGCTTGATGAGATCACCGAAGAGAGCCTTTTAAGCTTAGAGAAGATCGGTATGAAGCTTTCTGCACGAAATCAGCTAAGTGTTGAGATTACGGATGTTCAAACAGGCGCTGTAAACTCGCAGATCACGGCTAAACTCGCAGGTGGTGAAATTTTATGCGCGACGGTAACCGTAGAGAGCGAAAAGAATTTAGGGCTAAAGGCAGGCAAGGATGTGCTGTTTTTATTCAAAGCCCCAAGCGTCATCATCGCTAAAGGAAGCTCGGAGAAGCTAAAACTTAGTACGGCGAATCAAATCAAAGGCACAATTAGCGAGGTCAAAATCGGCGCGGTAAACGCAGAGATCTGTCTAGGCACAAGTTCGCATCAAAACATCACCGCGATCATCACGCGAGAATCTGCCACCGCGATGGCTCTAGGAGTAGGAGATGAAGTAACGGCGATCATCGAGCCTAGCGAGATCATTATTGGTGCGTAATAGGATGAGATCGGGTGCGCAAAATTTTGAAATTTAAGGCGTAAATTTAAAATTTTAGATACAATTCAATTCTCGGCGAGAGCCGAAACGAAAGGCATAAAATGAAGTTAAAAGCAGTGCTTTTAGGAATTTTAACCGCAGGCGCGCTTAGTGCAGGCGAGGTCAGCGTCGCAGCCGCTGCGAACACGACGTATGCGTTTGACGAGATCAAGGCGGAATTTGCCAAGCTGCATCCGCAAACTACGCTAAATGTGAGCTTGGGCGCTAGCGGTGCGCTTAGCACGCAGATCAAAAACGGCGCTCCGTTTGATATTTTTATGGCGGCGGATATGAAATTTGCAGACGATCTGCATAAAGAGGGCTTTGCGACGGCGCCCGCCAAAACCTACGCAAAGGGCAAGGTCGCGATGTTTAGCGTGCGCGGCGTAGATCTTAGCAAGGGGCTTGAAATTTTAAAAGACCCTAGCGTCAAAACGATTTCGATAGCAAATCCAAAGACCGCTCCTTACGGCACAGCAAGCGTACAGGCCTTCCAAAAAGCGGGAGTTTACGACGAGATCAAAGGCAAAATCGTAGAAGCAAAATCGATCGGCGAGGCTCTTTCGCAAGCGCTTAAAGCTTCCGACGTCGGATTTATCGCGGCTAGCGCGATGTATGCGCCTAAGATGGCGAAGGACGGCTGCAATGATAAGCCTTGCAAGCAGGGCGAAAATTTTGTCTTGGTCGGTACCGACCTCTACGAGCCGATAGCTCAAGGCATGGTCGTGCTAAACCGCGCCAAAGACAATGCCGAAGCCAAGGCGTTTTATGATTTTATCCTAAGCGATAAGGGCAGGGCGATCTTTGCTAAATACGGATACGAGTTTTAATGATTAGAGCGAGAATCAACGAAATTTTACAAAAAGACGGCATCCATTCTGTAGGATTTATCGCGGGCGGCATCAAGCTACGTGGCGTATTTCTGCAGCTAAGTAGCGAGCTTAAGGTGGGTAGCGAAGTTTACGTGGGCTTTAAAAGCACCGATGTGCTTTTATCTCGCGAAGCCCTAAGTGGTGTATCTAGCGAAAATGAAATTCACGGCAAGATTATGAGCCTAAGCTTAGGTGAAATTCTATGCACGCTCAGGTTTGAAGGCAAGATAAGCTTTGATGTGCTCATTAGCGCGCATTCTGCGCAGGAGCTTGCTTTACGCGAGGGCGACGAGGTTTTCGCATACGTTAGCGCCACTGCGATATATATAGAAAAATATGATAACGATTGATTGTAAGAAAAAAATCAGTGATGATTTCTCGATTGATGCTCGCTTAGAGATTAACAAAGGCTCGTTTGTGTGCCTATATGGGCGCAGCGGCAGCGGTAAGACTACACTGCTGCGCATTTTGGCTGGATTTTTGCGCGCAGATAGTGGTAGCATAAAAGACGGCGATCTCGTGCTACAAGAAGGCAATGAATTCTTAAGTGCGGGCAAGCGCAGGATCGGCTTTTTGTTTCAAGACTACGCACTTTTTGAGAATATGAGCGTGACAGGCAATCTGCTTTTTGCCAGAAACGATCCGCAAAAAGCCGCGATGCTGCTTGAAATTTTAGAGCTTAGCGAGTTTGCAAAATCCGGCGTCGAGGGTCTTAGCGGCGGACAGAAGCAGCGCGTAGCACTTGCTCGCGCACTGATGCAAGAGCCTGAAATTTTGCTACTTGACGAGCCGCTTTCGGCGCTTGATTTTACGATGCGCGAAAAAATCCAAGAGTATTTGATAAAGATCCACGAGCAGTTTCATCAGACCGTGATCTTGGTAAGCCACGACGTAAGCGAGATTTATAGGCTTTGCAAGCGAGTTTATGAGATGAAGGACGGCAGGATCGTCCGCACCGGTACGCCGGAGGAAATTTTCCTTAAAACTAGCGGCTCTCAGAAGTTTTCTTTCGCGGGCAAGATTGTCGATTTGCAAGCACGCGACGGGATCAAAGTAGCCGTCGTAGCGATCGGCAGGCAGCTGTGCGAAGTGGTGCTAAGCAATGCAGAAGCCGAGGGCTTGCAAGTAGGCGACGAGGTCAAAACAGGCGCCAAAGCTTTTAATATCACTCTGCGTAAAATTTAAACTTGTAGGCAAGCTTGGGCGCGCATAAGTGGGAAACTTCAACTAGATTAGAGATTTAATACAGGCTTTTATGGAATTTTACGTGGAATTTAGACGAGGAATTTTGCAAAATTTTAGCTGGATTTGCCCGTAAAATACGGTAAGATTTTAAAATTTTATTCGCATCGCGCTTAGATTTTCATGAAACACAAAATTTAAACGCAGGATAGAGCAAAATTGCAATGCGAGGCTAGATAGCGTGGGGAAAGTAAGCTTAAATTTTAGATTTTGCGCAGACAGGCGCTGTTAAATTCTTATTAATTGGCGTGGTGGGTTTATTTTTAAATTTGGCGGTTTTTAGCTTACTTTTTTGGCAGGAGTTGCGCGAATTCTATCATGCGATTTTGGTAAAAAATTTAATGTGAAGCTTCGCGCAAACTTAAAATTTTTAGATTTGGAATTTTACCTGGATTTTGTGGCTTTGAAATTTTAAAAGCTCTAACGGCTTGAAGCTTGCGTGCTAAACTCGCTTAATAAGAGCTGTGGCAAAATTTCATTAACCGTGTCTTTTGGGTTTATGCGAAATTTTAAAATTTCGTTTTGTCGGTCCCAATGAAATTTCGCTAGGTCGTTTAGAGAGCGTTGTTTAGCCATATCTTGCGTGAAATTTGCGCTCAGATAAATCCTGCCCGCTTAAGTTTTAAAGCCTAGTGAAGCTTTTTGGAATTTAGCTCGGCAAAATTCGTGGTCTTAAAAATTTGCCGGCTTGGTAGAGAGCTTAAAGGTTCAGTAGGATTTGCACGCTTGAAGGAATTTATTAGCCAAGCAATTTTATAAAATTCCGCCCAGTTTAGCTTGCATGGAATTTTTAAAATTTCATTTTGCTAAAGCTCTTGCGCAGCTAGGTCTGCGCAGAATTTTTCAAAATTTTATTTTGCAAGACCTTATGGCTATGAGGTTTGCGTAAATTCTATCTAGCTTTGCCTCTAAATTTTAAAGTAGGGCTAGGCTTTTAAGATTTTATAGTTTGGGCCCAGCGGCTCGGCTCGGAGGATAAATGTTTGAAATTTTAAAGGGGCTCGATTACACGCCGTTTCTCGTTTCATTAAAGCTTGCCAGCTTGACGACGCTCGCGTTGTTTATCATCTGCGTGCCGCTTGCGTTTTTTATGGCGAGAAAAAATTTCTGCGGCAAAAGCGTGATCGAATCGATCATCTCGCTTCCGCTGGTGCTGCCGCCATCGGTGCTAGGGTTTTACCTGCTCGTTTTTCTATCGCCGTATTCGGTGCTGGGGGAGTTTTTTGACAAACACTTCGGGCTTCGGCTCGTATTTAATTTCAGCGGGCTCGTGATTGCGAGCTGCATCTACTCGCTGCCGTTTATGTTTTCGCCGCTGGTTTCGGGCTTTCGCTCGCTTCCGCGCTCGCTTTTTTGGGCGTGCGATTCGCTCGGCAAGGGCTATTTTTCCAAGCTTTTTCGCGTCGCGTTGCCCGCGATACGCCACTCCCTGCTTAGCGCCTTGGTGATCTGCTTTGCGCATACGATGGGCGAGTTCGGCGTCGTGCTGATGATCGGCGGCAGCGTGAGCGAGCAGACCAAGGTCGCTTCCATCGCGATCTACGAAGCGACCGAGACGCTCGATTTCGCGCAGGCTCACGCGTATTCGGCGCTGATGTTACTCTTTAGCTTCGCGGTGCTTTTGATCATGCATTTTTTGGGCGCAAAGGGCGCAAAAACACAAGCTTAAATCGGCTTTAAAACGAAATTTGCTAAAATCCTGCAAAATTTGGAATTTGGCATGAAAAACAAAAAAGACTTCGTTACCGAAAGATTTAATGCCGCCTTGATTCTAGGCGCTGCGCTACTTACGCTTGTAGTAGTTTGCGAGATTAGCTTTTTGCGCACCAGGATCGCTACGCAGCTTGATTTGCGGGCGCGCACGGCGATTACTTTACTTAAAAATACCGACGAGTCGCTTTTTAGCGAGCTTGAAATACTAAAAGAAACTATCCTTTCTCTGGACGCAAGGCACGAAGCTGCACAAAGCGAGCTTTACGCGGATTTGATCCGCAACGTCGTAAAATCTTCTCATAAATTTGACGCTATTTTTTATCTACGCGCCCGCGGCGCGGAGCAGGAGAGCTTAGCACATTTTTCATCGGATGCGCGTATTTCGGATCTTGGCGAGATACGGCTTGCGGATATCGCAAGCGAGCTAAAAAAGGATGAATGGGTATCGCGCTATATGATGATGGATGGGGCGTGGCGGTATTTTTTAATCAAGCGCGTAAACGCTGATTCATATCTGCTAGGTTTTGCCAACACCGCTAGGCCGATTGCCAGGCTCTCTTCGCTGGGAGATATTTTGGTCTTTAACGCCGAAGGTAAATTTTTTAACGCTCCTGGCAGCGTAACCGATATATTAGGGCAGGATTTTGATTTTTCGCGCCTAGGCGAAGTGGTAAGCTTTGAAGACGAATCTGGACTAAGCTTTGCATATCTTGCGAAATTTGGGGATAATTTCGTAATGGCTCGCGAACGAGCCGGCTATTTTTTGGGCGCGGACGATTTTATCGTCGTAGCGCTAGCAGCAGCGATTTTAGCTTATTTAATCCTTCTAATTTCAAATTTTACGTTTTTAAAAAAGCGCGTTTTCATCCCGCTTGCAGCAGTTAAAAACGCTCTGCGCCAAGGGGATTATCACTCCAAAATTCGCGATATAGAAGCGCTAAATCCGCTAAGCTCCGTCTTAGAAATTTCTAAATCCATAGACGAGGTTTTGAAGTCTAATCTGCGCCACGGCGATTTTAGCCTCAGCTTTAAAGATGCGCTAAAATACAGCTCCCTTTCAGTTCTTAGCATCGATAACGTAGCAGGCACGATCGAAAGCGCTAGCAACGGTGCGCGCGAGCTTTATGGCGATGACGTCGTAGGACGGAATATATTCGCGCTGCAAGCAGGCTCGTTTTACGATCACGCCTATCAAACCCAGCGCGCAAACTATGTCAAAGAAAACTATGTCGTAACCCGCCAAGAGACCAAAAATGGCGTCAAAGACCTTTATGTTAAAAAATCTTATATCCGCGACGGAAGTAAAATTTCAACCCTTTTTGTGGTACTGGATGCGTCAAAATATCGCAGATTTTACGATGAAACTAAGCAAAAATATGAGTATTTAAATCACGCGCCTATCGTTACGCTCGTGTTTGACTACACTTCGGGCAAGATCGTAGATGCTAGTAAAAATATAAAAGAGCTTTGGGGTTACGAAGCGGCGCAGTTTTTAAGCGGCGAGATAAGGCTATGGGATTTGCTGGATGAAAAGGATGCGAATGAGGCTAAAAATGAAATTTTAAACCGCTTAGCCGATATGCCCGCAGAAGAGCTAAGCTTTTCTCAAAGCTATAAAATTCGCCACAATGACAATATCCGCTATAGCTACGAAGTGAGCATCTATGTCAAAAAGTCCGCCGCCAGGGCTGCGTTTTATTTTCAAAATATTGATGACGATGTTAAGGCGATCCGCGGCTTGCAGGAGGATTTGGACTTTTACCGCACGGTAATCGAGACTAGAAATTTTTGCACCTGCTTAATCGATCTTGATGCGCAGACGCTATCGTTTGATAAAAATTACTTTAAAATTTTAAAATATCGCGGCAAAAGGCTAAACACTGCGATGAGCTTTGGGGAGTTTAGTTATGAAATTTACTTCGCGGATTTAGAAAATTTCAATAAAATGATCCGCGAATGCACCGCCGGGCTTAGGAGCGATTTTAGCTGCGAATTCCGTCTGCGAAACGCCGCTAATGCCTATACTTGGATCAGTATGCAAGGCTACGTCACCGAAAAGCACGGCTCTCGCTCTCGCCTTGTAAAAACTACGCTCGAAGATATTAGCTCGCGCAAGCAGACGGAGCTGGAGTTAAATTTAAACGCCAACGTCTTTTCGCGCTCGCTAGAGGCGATCTTAATCACAGATGAGAACGGTCGCGTGCTGCGCGCTAATAACGCTTTTTACGAAATTACCGGCTATAGCGAAAGCCAAACTATCGGCAAAATTCCAAATTTCTTTGCTCCTACGGAGGGCGGGGCAGACGTGATGGAGAGGATTAGAAAAAATCTCGTCGGCAAACAGACCTCCTATAAAGATGAAATTTACGGACTAAAAAGAGGTGGTGGCACCTTTCCTGCGTTATTTACGGCAATTGCGATAAAGGATGATTTTTCGCTTACTTCAAATTTCATTCTGATGTTTACCGAAATTTCGCAGATCAAGCAAAAAGAGAGCGA
Source organism: uncultured Campylobacter sp. (assembly GCA_900539505.1). Taxonomy (GTDB): domain Bacteria; phylum Campylobacterota; class Campylobacteria; order Campylobacterales; family Campylobacteraceae; genus Campylobacter_B. Next base: position 27,281 of record UQCL01000010.1, read on the forward strand.
ACTAGCCAAGATCGCCCATCACGATGCGCTTACTGGGCTTCCGAACAGAGTGTATTTTATGAAGGCTGCGCAGAGATTTACCGCAAACTCGGGCGAAAATTCTAAGCTTATGGCAGTGCTTTTCATCGATTTTGACGGCTTTAAGGCGATCAACGACACCTACGGGCACGAGGTCGGCGATATGTTTTTGCAGGCTATCTCAAAGGCGATGAGTGGGCTACTGCGTAAAGGCGATATCTTGGCGCGCTTAGGCGGCGATGAGTTCGGCGCCATCATCGGCGATCTGCAAAGCAAGGATGCCGCGCATGTGCTATTAGATCGTCTGCTTGGAATTTCAAAGATGAAATTTAATCTTAAAGGCAACGAAATTAGTGCAAGCATCAGCGTTGGCGCAGCGTTTTACGACGGCAGCGAAAAGATCGATTTTTCAGGACTTTTATCGCGCGCGGATAGGGCGATGTATCGCGCCAAAACGAGCGGTAAAAACCGCTACTGCATCTTTGAGCGCGCCGAAGCAGATGAATCTAGCGAGGAAGGGATTGCTGCGGCGATCGAAGAGGGGGAGTTTTTTGTGCTCTATCAGCCGATCATTAGCGGCGCGCAGATTTACGGATATGAGCTGCTTTTGCGCTGGGATCGCGGAAAGCGCGGAATTCTTGCCCCGCAGGATTTTGCGCAGATATTAAGCGAGCCGCGATTTGAGTTGCCGATCTCAAAATTTGCGTTTTCAAAGATGATGGAATTTAACGCTCAAACAGGCGCAAACTGCTCTATAAACGTGAGTCTAGCCGTGCTTACAAACGACGAATTTTACGATTTTGTAGCTCACAGCTTACGAGACAGAGCTAATGCAAAAGGCGAGTTGATGTTTGAGATCACCGATTTTAGCGAGCAAAATTTTAAGGAATTCGCCCCTGCGCGCGGGCGTTATGCAGATCTTGGGGTTAAATTTGCTCTTAATAGTGCAAATAAAAGCAATATTTCATTCTTGAATGCCCAGCCTTTCGATATCGTTAAAATCGACCGCGAGCTCTGCCTTGACATAGGCAAGAAAAAAAATGCTATCCGAACGATGGTGGAGATCACGGGCAAGCTAAAGCGGGAGTTTGGATTCGCAGTAGGTGCTCAAGGCGTCGAAAATGCGCTATCTCTGCGGCTTTTAAATAATTTGAAATTTAACTATCTGCAGGGAAATTTTATCGCAAAAGCGCTTGATCGCAGAGAGATAGACGCTTTCATTGCGCGCTTTAAAGATACGCCCAAGCTCGCAGCCATCGACAAAGATGAGTTTATCAGCTTTTTAAACGCGCTTGATTATAAGGATTTGGCGCTAAACTTCATCGCGCGCGGTCAAACGGGCGAGCTTAGCCCCGGAGAGTTTGAAAGCTTCAGGGCGAAATTCGGCGAAATTTTAAATAAAACTCAAAGCGCAGGCAGCGAGAAATTTGCGCTAACTACAGAAATACGTAAGCAAATTTTAGATATTCTTTCGCTTGATTACCGCGTTTTGGCAAGCTTCATTCAGAGCTTTAAAACGCGGCTGAATCAGTTCATAAGCGATTTGGAGGCAGCATGATAGATAGCGTTAGCGCCGATTTTGATCACGAGATACCCAACGGCTCGAGGCTTTATTTCGGAAAGAGCGCGCAGCTCAAGCGCGAGCTGGAAAATAAAGCGAGCGAAATCCTCGTTAAAAACGGCTTTAGCGAAATTTTAACGCCATATTTTTCATATCATCAGCACCTAAGCGTCGCGCCGCAAAAGCTTCTTAAGCTCTCCGATCCCACGAACCACGAGCTCGCGCTTCGCGCAGACAGTACCGTGGACGTCGTGCGTATCGTGCGCAAACGGCTGAAAGACGATAAGCTAAGGAGGCTATTTTATGTGCAGCCTACTTTCAAATACCCAAGCGACGAATTTTATCAGATCGGCGCGGAGCTGATCGGAGAGAAGAATTTGCCTCTTGCGATTAAAATCGCGCAGGAATTTTTTAAAGAATTTGATCTTATGCCCGCGCTTCAGCTAAGCAATATCGAAATTCCGAAAAAAATTTGCGAAATTTTAAACCTGCCGCTTGAAATTTTTGAAAAGGGTAAGATTGAGACGCTGCTTGATCAAAATTTGCCTTGGCTGGACGCTACGGCTCGCGCCACGTCGTTAAAGGATGTGCAGGATCTGCGCGCGCAGGTGCCTGAAGAGCTAAAGCCGTGTTTGGATGAAATTTTAAATTTAGGCGTAGATTACGACAATATACGTGTTTCGCTGCTGTATTACTCTAAAATGCGTTATTACGACGCGCTATTTTTTAGATTTTTAGACGCGGGCGCAGTGTATTGCAACGGCGGAAATTACGAGATTGACGGGCTAAAATCCAGCGGCTTTGCGCTGCTAGTGGATGCTTTGATAGAAAAAATTATGCAAAAGGATGAGAAATGAGTAAAGCCAACGTAGTCATCGGCGCCCAGTGGGGCGATGAGGGCAAGGGAAAGATCGTAGATATGATAAGCGCGAATTACGATTTCGTATGTCGCAGCAGCGGCGGGCACAACGCAGGCCACACCATCGTCATAAATGGCGAGAAATTTGCGCTGCATCTGGTGCCTAGCGGCGTGCTTCATAAAAATATCATCAACATCATCGGAAACGGCGTCGTCATCAACCCCGACGTGCTGATTACCGAGATGGCGCAGTTTGAAAATTTAAAGGGCAGATTTTTCATAAGCGAGAAGGCGTTTTTAAATTTACAGTACCACTCGCTGATCGATCAGACGCGCGAAAAGAGCAAGGGCGAGCTTGCGATCGGCACCACCGGTAAGGGCATAGGGCCTGCGTATGCCGATAAGATCGCGCGCACGGGACACCGCGTAGCGGAGCTTTTGGAGCCCGAAAGGCTCGCCGAGGCGTTATCGCGCGATTTTGCTTCGCATGAGAGCGTTTTTGAAAAAGCGGGGGTTAAAATTCCTAGCAAGCTTGAAATTTATGACGAGCTAAAGCGCTATAAAAGCGCGCTTGAGCCATATATCGCCGATACGACGCATATGCTGTGGAAGGCGCTTGATTACGACAAGCGCGTGCTCGTAGAGGGGGCACAAGGAAGCTTGCTTGATATCGATCACGGCACCTATCCTTACGTCACGAGCTCGACGACTATCGCGGGCGGGGCTTGCAGCGGGCTCGGGCTCGCGCCGAAAGATATCGGCACGGTGATGGGAATTTTAAAAGCCTACACCACCCGCGTGGGCAACGGCGCGTTTCCTACCGAGGATAAAGGCTCGCAAGGCGAGGCGATGCGCGAGATCGGCAAAGAGTACGGCACCACGACGGGTAGGGCGCGCCGCTGCGGTTGGTTCGACGGAGTGGCTACGAAATACGCCGTGCGCCTTAGCGGCATCGACAAGCTCGCGCTTATGAAGCTTGACGTTCTGGACGGCTTTGAGAGCATTAAAATTTGCCGCGCATATCGCTACAAGGGGGAGGAGATCGATTATTTCCCGATCGATTTGGAAGCTGCCGAGCCGGTTTATGAGCAGATGCCTGGCTGGGACAGCGTCAAAGGAATTTCAAAATTTGAGGATCTGCCGCAAAACGCGCAAAATTATATCCGCAAAATAGAGGAGCTAAGCGGCGCGAAGGTGGGCTTTATCTCCACCAGTCCCGAAAGAAGCGACACGATAATTTTATAAAATGGGGCGGAATTTTAAGAATTTTAAAATTCCGCCGTTTGCAAACGCGGGCGGCGCGACCGCTCATAGAACTGAATTTAAAGGAACGATCATGCGAATACGACTACCACACGTGCCATATATCGCGCATAAAATAGCGCTGGATCTGCTAAACTCGGGCTGCGTTACGCTGAGTGCGGGTATAGAGCCCGTCGCGAAGGAAGCCGACGAGATCATAAGGACCGATCTGCAGAAAGAAAGAGCGATAGACGAGCGCGCAAACGAGCTGATAGATGAGCGCATAAGCGAGCTTGATGAGATGAGCGTGAATAAAAAAGATATGTTTTGGCTCATCAAACGCCATATCGCAAACGACGAGAATTTCGAGCTAAATTTCGAGGATCGCTATGGCACCATATCGCATAAAATTTTAGAAACCGTTTGGAAGAAAAATTTGATCGACTACAAAGTCTCCGAAAACAGGCTAAAGACGATAATTTATAACGCGATAGAGGAGTATTTGAAAAGCTACCAAAAGATCGAGGACGAGGTCTATGAAAAGATCGAGGGCTACAAGCAAAAATTGATCCCAGGCACCGAAGAATACGAGCTGGTGTTTGAAAAGCTCTACGAAGAGGAGCTAAGAAAACGAGGCATGCTGTAATGAACGCGTATATCTATATAGAAAACGGCATCTACCTGCAAGCCAAGGCGTTCGGCAAGGGCGGCAGCGCATTCGGCGAGCTCGTGTTTAACACCTCCGCCACAGGCTACGAGGAGATCATCTCCGATCCCAGCTACGCGGGGCAGTTTATTATTTTCACTATGCCTGAAATCGGCATCGTAGGGATCAACGAAAACGACAAGGAAAGCTCTAAAATCCACGCCAGCGGAATTTTCGTAAGAAATTTTAACAACGAGCCTTCAAATTTTCGCTCGCAGATGAGCTTGGAGGATTATTTTCTGCAAAACGGAAAATTCGGCGTTTACGATATCGACACTAGATTTTTAACCAAGATGCTGCGCGATCAGGGCAGTTTACGCGCCTTCGTCTCTACCGAGATCAGCGATAAGGCGGCTCTTAAAAAGGCGCTCAGCGAATCTGCGCGCATCGAGGAGATCAACTACGTAAGCATCGTAAGCACGAAGGCGCCGTATAAGCACACATCGGGTCGCTGGAATGCAGAGCGCGGAAGCTACGTTCAGCCCGCAAGCTGCGGCAAAAAGATAGCCGTGATCGATTACGGCGTCAAGCGAAATATCCTAAACGAGCTTTGTGATCTGGGGCTCGGCGTCGAGGTTTTCCCGCACGACGTTAAAGCGGAGAGCCTGATCGCTAAATTTAAAGAGGGGCAGATCGACGGCGTGTTTTTATCAAACGGCCCGGGCGAGCCTCGCATGCTTAAAGAGGAGATCGCGCAGATCAAAAAGATGGTCGAAGCGCGCGTGCCGATTTTTGGAATTTGCCTAGGTCATCAGCTGCTAAGCAACGCGATGGGATATGAGACCTACAAGCTGAAATTCGGCCAGCACGGCGCAAACCACCCCGTGCAAAACCTGCGCACTAAATCGATCGAGATCACTGCGCAAAACCACAACTACAACGTCCCCGAAACGATCGCGCAGATCTGCGAGATCACGCACCGCAATCTTTTCGACGGCACGATCGAGGGAGTGCGCTACAAGGAGTACCCCGTATTTTCGGTGCAGCACCATCCGGAAGCCAGCGCGGGGCCTACGGAGAGCAAATATATCTTTAAAGAATTTCTTGAAATTTTATAATTTTTGAAATTTTGCCTGCACTAAATTTTACCGCGACTGCGCGGTAAAATTTTAAATTTGCGGCAAGCTTTAAATTTTAATGCAGTCTTTGCGTCGTAAATTTAAAGCTCGTCGCAGCCTGGATAATTGCAGGCTGGAGCGGTACGCAAAGCGTACTTTTGCGGACTTAGGATTGCCGCGGTGATTTTGAATTAAGCGGTTTTTGGATGAAGCGATCTGTGCTAGTCGTGATTTTAAATTTAAACCGGCTGCGCGCCGCATGCTTTTCATTCGTGTGATTTTTGCGTCCGCTTAGCTTATAAGCGTGCGCGCGGCTAAATTTCATGCGTTTTAAATTTAAAAGTTGGCTTGACGCACTTAGCTCTTTCAAAACAGATCCTGCGGTACATTTAGCATGGCTTCAAGCTCTTAAATTTGACGAGTCGTCTTGTTGCCGTCAAAAGTTTCGTCAGCAAGCTGTCCCCGCCCTAAATTTTATATAGCGCCGTTTACCCACTAAAATCTTATCGGCGCCGTTTCATTTCCCTATAAAAGCCATTTGCCTAAAATAAAATTCCGCTCCGCCGCGTAGTGAAATTTTACCTGCGCCAGCTTTGGAATTTTACTTTCAGCCGCTCTTAAATCTCTTTCGCACCAATAAGATTTAGCTCGCGTCACTTTAAATTTTGCCAATCTCTATGCTGCAGTTTTTACTCACACTCCTTTTTAATCCCGCCCATATTTGACCTAAAATAAGAGTTGTGTTACTTTATGAAATTAAATTTTTAACTTAACATTATTTTAAGCTCAATAAAAGAGAAAATTTGAAAGAATTTCGTTTGAAATTTCGCCTTGAGGGGTCTGCTATGAGCTGCGCTTTAAAAGAGCTGGACGTCTTACTAGTCGAGGATGATACTAAATTACTAGCCTCGCTGCATAAGGCGTTTGAGGGTATTTTTAACAACGTTTACAATGCCCAAAACGGGCTTGAAGGTGTGAAAAAATTCAAAAAATTTAGTCCTAATCTCGTCATTACCGACATTCTAATGCCGATCGAGGATGGGCTTGAGATGATACGTCAGATTAAGCAGATCTTTCCGCATGCTCCTATCGTGGTGCTTAGTGGCTTCAGTAGGGAGGAGCAGCTAAAAGGCGTTATGGAGATTGGCGTCGAGCGGTATTACTTTAAACCGGTAGATATCGCCGCATTTGTGCTAGAGATAAGCGCGCTGATGAAGTCTAAGCTGGACTCTGTGCGAGTCGTAAATATGGGCGCAGGCTACGTATTTGACGGGCTTCGTCGTATTTTGCTGAAGGATGGCGAGCAGATCGTGCTTACTAAAAAGGAGCTTTCTTTTGTCTCGCTGCTAGCCAGTCGCGTGGGCGAGCTGGTGCTTTACGAGGAGATCAAGCGTTATGTTTGGACCGAAGGAGCCGTGAGCGATACGGCGCTTCGCACCTTCGTCAAGCGTATCCGCGATAAAGTGGGAGGCGAAATCATAAAAAACGTCCCGAGCCTGGGATACAAGATCGAGCTTGAGCCTGCTTAAATTTGATCGCGTTTTTGCCGCTTTGTAATTTAAGGAATTTTATTCGTAAAATTTTGCGTCGAAATATGCCGCGATTAATGCGGAGCGAGGTAGAATTTTGCGCTCAAAGCACCACAGATTAAAATTTGACGCTCATCCAGCTTGCTAAATTTGACTTGATAAAATTTAGCCTCTCAAGCTTTTCAAAAACTTCTTTGCTTAAAAGCCCAAACTAAAAATTTCTTGCTAAAATATCGCAAAATTCCGCGTTCTGCGAATCGCTCTAAAGGATTTGTTTTGAAAAATTTGCCCTCTAAAAATCTCTTTGTCTACACTAGCTCGCGTGCGCTACGCGCGGCGCTGCAAAGCGAGAGCGGCGGCGTGCTGGCGCCTAGGATTACGTTGGCGGAATTCTACGAAAAGGCGCTTTTTGTGCTGGATCTTGTCGCTTGCGGCGAGATAGATCGCGCGCTTTTTATGAAGCAGGCGGTGAGCGAGAGCAAGCGCGCAGGCGAGAGGCTGAAATTCCCTAGCGAGCTTTACGCGTTTATGCGCAACCGCGAGTATCTTTTCGGCTTTTTCAAGGAGCTTGCGACGGAGCGCGTGAGTATCGATGCGCTCGATCTTAGCGACACCTACGCGTGGTACGCCGAGCATTTTGAAATTCTGCGAGAGCTAGCGGGGGCGTATGCGCGGATTTTGCGCGAGCATGGATTTTACGACGAGATCACGCTGCCCGCGTTTTATAAGCTAAACGAATCCTATCTGCGCGGATTTGAGCGGATAGAAATCAACATCGACGGCAATCCTAGCGCATTTGAGTTTGAGGTTTTTAAGCGCGCTGCGGAGCTGAGCGAGGTTGTGTTGAGCTTTAGAGCCACGACTTTAAATTCCAAGCCCGTGCGCGCGGTGGAGGAGCTTTGTGGCATAAGTCTAGACGCAGGTTTTACCTACCGCGTAAATCTTAGTACGGGTGAAATTTTAAGCCGAGAGCCGCTAAGCATGGGCGGAGCGGTTGTGTGCAGAGGCTTTGAGCTGCGAAGCTTGCAGGCTAGCTACGTTTTTGAGAAAATTTCATCCTTTGTGCGCGCGGGCATCGCGCCGGAGCGCATCGCAGTAATTTTGCCCGACGAGAGCTTTGCCGGCACACTGCGGCTTTACGACGAGCGCATCGCAAGGGCTCGCGGTTCGCACAGGCTGCTAAATTTTGCGATGGGAGAGAAGCTTAAAGATAGCCTATTTTACGTAACGCTAGAGAAAATTTCGCAGTGCTTAAAAGAAGCGCGCATGCCGAAATTTAGCGTAGATTACCGCGTATTCAAAAGTCCGGACGGAGGATTTTTGGATACGGGGGATTCCGCGGTACAGCAAAATTTAGCGCTAGGTAATTTCGCTTCTGAGAATTCTGCATCGCAAAATTTCGCACAGCAAAATTCCGCGTTTGATTTCGAAATTTTTTCAAATTCTAAAGCGGATTTAAATTTTATGTCTGCGCGCGAGTTTGAAAATACGGAAAATTTTGAAATTCTGCACGAAATTTCGGCGAAACGCACGCATAGCGCGGAAGAGCAAAGCTTTTCGGCAGAGTTTGCAGAGTTTCAAGAGCCCTTGGAGTGTGCGCAGCAGCGCGATTATTTGGCTCGTGCAAAACGGCAGGAGCTTTTAAAGCAGCAAGAGAGCCTACGATACTCTATGCAGCGGGAGCATATAGAGCTTGAGGAAGAAGATGGGTATTCAAAAAGCCCTGAGCAGCGCGATCGTTTTAGGCACTCTAAAATACGCGAGGACGCAGATGAGTATCCGCAGCGCCCAAACCTACAGGAGCTTGATCTGTTTTTTGCGAGTGTGGGCGTGGATGAGGCATTTTTTGGTGAGTTCGCATGCGATTTTGCAAAGCAAATAAGCTTCAAGCATTTCGAGGCACTAATTATCAAGCTCGCCTGTTTACCTAAAATTAGCGACGCGCTGCTGCAAGAAAAACTAAAAGAGCCACTATATCTAATTAAAATTTTGCTTCGAAAATTTAAGGACGAAAACCTAAGCTTGGGCAATCTGATTGATCTTTTTTTGTTAGAAATTTCGCGCATTAAACTTGATGATGTTCGTGGCGGAAAGGTCACGGTAATGGGGCTTTTAGAGAGCCGCGGACTGCAATTTGACGGCGTGATAATCCCCGATTTTAACGATGATCTGGTGCCAAGGCGCAGTAGCGGAGAGATGTTTTTAAACTCTGCTTTGCGCGCTAGAGCAGGGCTCATCAGCCACGCAGACCGCGAAAATTTACAAAGATTTTACTACGATGGCTTGCTAAGAGGCGCTAAAAAAAGCGCGATTTGCTATCTGCAAAGCGTCGAGAAATTGCCTTCGCGGTTTTTGAAAAGCTTTGAAGTGCGACAAGACGCGGAATTTTCGCAGGAGGATTATTTGCGGCTTTTTGGGCGAGAAGAATTTAAGCCCACCTTATGCGGACAAGAAGATCCCGTGGCTCGCCATGATTTTTTTGCCGAGGAGCTGTCGTTTTCGCGGCTGGATACGTTTTTAGAATGCAAGAGGAAGTATTATTACCGCTACGTTTTCGGGCTGAGGGAGGGGCTAAAATTTGGCGAGGATAATGCGCTTTTAGGCAAAATTTTGCATATGAGTTTTCAGCGTTTATATGAGCGAGCGGGGATGAAATTTAGCATGCAAAAATTTCGCTCTATTTATTCGCAGCTTGCGCGAGAAGCGAGCATCGCGCGCTTTGATGCAGAGCTTGAGCTAAAATCGGTAGAAAAGCTAGCTAGGCTTTTGGAAGGGCATGAGCAAATTTGGAGCTTTAGCGGTAGTGAAGTATCGCTAAAAGGCGAGCTTGACGGAGTGCGGCTGAGCGGGCGGATCGACCGTATCGACGAAGATAAGGCAGGGCGGAAGTTCATCATCGATTACAAACGTGGTTCAGCTAAAAAGCATATGGAAAAATTTCAGCTTACGTTTTATCGCGCGCTTTTAGCCCAGGAATGCGAATGCGCCTATCTGTCGCTAAAAGATTGCGCGTTTGCGGCTCCTGGCGACAAAACGCCTAGCTTAGAAAACCTACGCGAGATGCTAAGCTCTATCGGTAAGGAATTTGCAAGCGAGGTTGCTTTTACGCGCACGGAAGCGGTGCAAAGCTGCGAATACTGCGATTATAAAATCATTTGCAAGGGGCAGATCGATGGCAAAATTTGAAAATTATCTGGCGCTTGAAGCAAGCGCGGGCAGCGGCAAGACCTTCAATCTTGCGGTCAGGTTCATCGAGCTGGTTCTAAAAGGCGAGCCGATCAATGAAATTTTAGCTCTTACCTTTACCAAAAAAGCTGCTGCTGAGATGAAAACGCGCATCGTGGAGAAATTTCAAAATTTGCTGCTTTTGCAGGATGGCTCGCTAAAGCCTAGCGCCGAGCTGGAGCAGATTTGTGCTGATTTAGGGCTAAGCGTGGATGAGGTTTTGGCAGCTCAAGAGCGGCTGAGTCCAAAATTTTTAAGCGAAAGTTTAAATATTTTTACCTTTGATGCGTTTTTTGCAAAAGCTCTGCGCTCCTTTGCGCTAAATAGCGGCATCGATCCAGGCTTTGAAAACGACGAAAGCATACTAGGTGTGCAGCAGGCGGCGTTTTTAGGCGCGATTTGTAAAAACGAAGCGCTATTAAGAGAGGTCGTGGATTATGTAAGCGACTCAGGAATGACAAAGAGCGAGTTTTTAAATAGCTTACAAAGCATTTGGAGAGGCGATATAAGCATAAATCCGCCCACGCTTCCTGCAAGCTCGGCGCTAGCAGAGATAAATGAAATTTTATCCTGTTTGCAAAAAGCGGCGAGAGATGCGGGCGTAAGCGCTGGAGCCGTAAATGGGCTAAGCCCTGTTAGTGATCTGTCAAAATTATCTTCTGGTTTCATTCTTTCGGCTCTTGCCAACGGCAGTTTCGATTATCCGCGCTCGCAGCTTAAAAAAATTTCGCATCTTGACGGAGAGTTAGCAAAGCTAAAAGACGCCATAGCTCGCGAAATAGCGTGGATGGATGCAACATATGCGGCTAAGCTGGCAGGACTAATTAAAATTTATGCCGAGGCGCTTAAATCGGTGCAGCGTAAAAGCGGCAAGCTTACATTCGGCGATGTCACCGCAGCTGTGCACTCGCTGCTAAATCCAAGCGCAGAGGCGTTGCAGGGCAATCGCGAGCTTTTGTATTTCAGGCTTGATTCTAAAATCACGCATATTTTAATCGACGAATTCCAAGATACCGACATTTGCCAGTATGAAATCATGCTGCCGCTAATCTCTGAGGCGCTTGCTGGCAAAGGGGCGGAAGAGCGCTGTGGCAGCTTTTTTTACGTAGGCGATAAAAAACAGAGCATCTATAAATTTCGCGGTGCAGAGAGAAAAATTTTTGATATTTTGCGCGAGCAGTTTAGCCAAATCAAAACTCAGAGCCTGCCGCGCAATTATCGCAGTTTAAAACTTATCGTAAAATTTGTAAATGAGATCTTGCGCGATAAATTTGCGTCTTATGAAGATCAAATCGCGGCAAATAAGCTAGATAACGATCTGCCTACTTCGGTGCTGCAAAAAATCAAGGACTATCCGCTTTCTCATCCGCGAATGCCGCTATTTGAGGTACAAAGCGACGATTACGGCTACGTAGCGGCGTTTTCATACGACGACGTGCTAAAGGGGGCTGCGGAGCAAGCGCGCAGGCTTGTTGAGGAGTACGGCGTGAGAGCTGATGATATCGCGATTTTATGCTGGAAAAACGAGCATGTAAGCGCGCTAAAAGAGATGCTATCGGAATTTTGCGAGGTGTGTAGCGGCTCAAATAAGGCTCTGCGTTGCAGCGAGCAGGTAAATGCCGTAATTCAGTACGCGAAATTTTGCGTAGGTGGCGATGAAATTTATCTGCGAAACGCCGAAGCGATTTTGGGTAGGCAGCTTAAAAAGATAGCGGTCGATTTGCATAAAAATGCGCAAAAAACGGCAGAATTTATAGCTAGCACGCTGAAATTAAATTTTGTCGATCCAGATCTGCTGCTGTTTTTCGAGACGCTGGCAAAATTTAATAGTTTTAGCGAGTATCTGTTTGCAAACGACGAAACGGAGGTATTTGCCAAGGAACAAAGCGGCATTAAAATTATGACTGTGCATAAGTCCAAGGGGCTTCAGTTCCCACACGTAATCGTTTGCGACCGCATCGGGGGAAAAGACCGGGGCGAGAGCTCAAAGCTCGTGACGGACTATGATTTTACCACGCATAAGTGGAGAATTTTTTATAAATTTGCGAGCAGAAAGAGCCTGGATGCGGAATTTACAGCATTAATGGATGAAAACGATCGCTCTGCGCATGAAGAGGACATAAACAAGCTCTATGTGGCATTTACCCGCGCCGAACGCTCGCTCATAATCGTAAAACGCTCCGAGGCAAAAATAGATCAATACAATTATAGCTTTTTTTCGCCTTACGCCAAAAAGACCAAGGGCGCGGGTGTCGTGGAGTGGCTGGATATCCCGGATTTTCAATACGGCTACGTAATCCCAAGCTCCGTAAAATCAGAAGAGCAGCCGCCGCGCAAAAAGATCGCGCTTGTAGCGGGCGAGCCTCAAAGTGCGCAAGAAAAAGCAGGCGGCGGCGAAGCGGAGGCGCTAAGCGCGATATATTTCGGCGAGGCGCTGCACTATGCTCTAGAGATGGGCGAAGGATTTGCGGCGGATGAAATTTTACGAGGAGTAAGCCTGGCAAGAGGTCGCTACGCTAAATTTTTAAATGACGCGGATTTTGAAAATATCGCGGCGCGGGCGCTAGGACTAAGCAAAAACGAGGAATTTTTGGCTCTGATAAGAGGCGCTCAAGCTTATAAAGAGATGCCGATTAAAAGCGCGGAGGGTGAGCTCTTGCGCGTGGATCTGGCGTGCTTTGGGCAGGATGAAATTTTGCTTTTTGATTACAAAAGCTCCGAAAAATACCTCGCGCAAAACAAAGCTCAAGTGGCGCGGTATAAAAGCGTGATCCGCGAGTTTTATCCGCATGCGCGGGTGCGCGCCTTCGTGCTGGCTCTCGAAGCTGCGGGCGCTAAGCTGATCGAAGTGAATGAGGAGGGGTAAAATTTTAAAATTTAGATGAAATTTGAGCGCAGATATATTAAAGATAGCTTAAATTAAGCTATACGTAAGGATATTTCTATATAATCACAGCTCAAATTTTAATAAGGCGGAAACCATGACAGAAATTACAAAGCCTAGCGAAGTTAAGCGCGACTGGGTCGTTATCGACGCGACCGACAAAAGATTCGGTAGGATGCTTACCGAAGTTGCGGTATTGCTACGCGGCAAACACAAACCAAGCTACACTCCAAACGTGGATTGCGGAGACTACGTCGTTATCATTAACGCTTCAAAAGCCGTATTTACCGGCAATAACAAGGGCGACGATAAACTTTATCACAGCTACTCGGGCTATTTCGGAAGCGTAAAGAGCGTGAAATTTCAAGACCTGCTTAAAAACAATCCCGCAAAGCTCTACAGACTTGCGGTTCGCGGCATGCTTCCTAAGACGAAGCTCGGCAAGGCGATGATCAAAAAGCTATTCGTATATGAAGGCGGCGAACACCCTCATACTGCGCAAACAACTAAAAAAGGAAAATAATCATGGCGACAATTTATGCAACCGGAAAGAGAAAAACTGCCGTAGCTAAGGTTTGGGTAAAACCTGGAAGCGGCAAGATCGTAGTAAACGGTATGGATCTAAACACTTGGCTAGGCGGTCACGAAGCGATCAAACTAAGGGTCGTTCAGCCGCTTTTAGCGACTAAACAAGAGACCTCGATGGATATCACCGCACAGACTTTGGGCGGCGGATATTCGGCTCAAGCGGATGCGCTAAAGCACGGAATTTCAAAAGCACTTGCGGCTATGGATAAAGATTTTAGAGCGGCTCTTAAGCCAAAAGGTCTGCTAACTCGCGATAGTCGCGTGGTCGAGCGAAAGAAATTCGGTCGCCGCAAAGCGCGTAGAAGTCCGCAGTTCTCTAAGAGATAATGTTTTTTACAAATTTGTGGCAAAATTGTCGCAAATTTGTAAATTCTTTAAAAATTTTATGGTAATATCGAATTATAACTTTATTTGAAAGGATGTTTAATGAAGAAAGTTCTACTTGCATTAAGCTTGTGTGCATCCGGCGCATTGTTCGCTAGCGATGCTGATTATCACTGGGAGATCACCCCTACTATCGGTGGAATGACTCATGAGGGCAATATGGATTTGGATTCGAATTTTATGTTCGGTCTACGCCTTGCCAAAAATCTACAAGATTCGTTTATCGATCAAGTAGAGGTTGGTTTTGATTACTCTCGCAATATCGGCGTAGAGGATTTAGCTCATAGAGTAGGCAACGATAAGCCTGACGCTAAATACTATCATATCAATGCTGTAAAAGACTTGGTAAATTTTACCGATAATTTCAAATTATACGGCTTGCTAGGTCTTGGATATATGGATTACACTAAAGACGTTTACAACGATGGTGATCAAGATAGCGGCTTCGGTCAATACGGCTTGGGTCTAAAATACTACATTACCGACAACTTTGCTACAAAACTTGAAGCACGCGATGCTATCAGATTTGACGACGGCAACCACGTATTATTCTATACTCTAGGTTTTGCAGTTGATTTTGGCAAGAGATATGCTGACGCAGCCCCAGCTGCCGCTCCGGCTCCTACAGGCTGCAAAGACGCAGATAACGACGGCGTATGCGATAATATCGATAGATGCCCAGGCACACCTGCTGGCGTAGTTGTTGATGAATATGGCTGCGAGAAGGTTATTAGATTAAATTTGGGCGTAAATTTCGCTACAGATAGCTCAAAAATTTCTCCTGAGTTTATGAACCAGATTAAAAACGTAAGCGATGTGCTAGTAGCTCACCCTGATTACAAAGTAATCCTAGAGGGTCATACCGATAGCACCGGTTCGAATGCATATAATCAAAAGCTTTCCGAGCGCAGAGCTGCTGCAGTTGGAGGTGCGCTTAAGAGCTTCGGCGTAGATGCTAGCAGAATCACCACTGTAGGATACGGTGAGACTAAGCCTATCGCTACAAACGCTACTAAAGCAGGCCGCGCTCAAAATAGACGCGTTGATGCTAAATTTAGAAAATAATCTTTTCTAGATCCACATAAGCGGAGCTTCGGCTCCGCTTTTTTTATATCCAAATTAAATTTTAAAATGCCAAAATTCCAAATTACACTGCTTTTCGATCTGGACGGCACGCTCATAGACTCCACGCCCGCGATACTGGACGGCTTTCACTACGCGTTTGCGCATTTGGGCGCTGCAGAGCCTAGCGACGAAGCGATTAAAAGGCTTATCGGGTATCCGTTAGAAGTGATGTTTGAACGTCTAGGTGTGACGCGCGATGTGCAGAATTTCGTGCTCGCCTACAAACAGCGATACGCGCAGACTTTTTTGGATCAGACCATTCTGCTAAGCGGTGCGTTCGAAGCGGTTCGTGCGGCGAGCGAGTTTGCAAATTTAGGCGTCGTGACTACCAAGACGTCGAAATTTTCTAAAATTTTATTGCGACATCTTGGCATCGCGGAATTTTTCGGCACCATCGTCGGACGAGAGGATGTGAAAAATCCCAAACCAAGTGCCGAACCGATCTTAAAGGCGCTCGAAAATTTAGGAATTTGCGGCGCGACCGCTAGCCAAAGCCCGCATGCTGCTTGCGGTAAAACTCACGACGCGACTGCCAATAAAAACACAAGCGCTGCTAGCAGAAGCGCGATTTTGAGTGAAATTTCAGCGTCTGATTTAAAGAGCCTTCCTGCGCTTGATCCTGATTCTAGCAAAGTTTTCGAGCAAAATTTAAGTAGCATCGCGAGTCAAAATTCCGATACAATTTCGTTTAGAAATTTAAGCAAAGCAAAGAGTGATAGACACGAGGTTGGCGATAATAGCCAAAAGAGCGGTGTCGACATTGAGGGCGAGAGCGATAAAGGCGGAGCGCGCGGCGGTAAAATTTATGATGCGCATGAGCTAAATTCCACTCCTTGCTATGACAAAATTTGCAGTGACGAAATCCTGTCTTCTGTTAGCCAAAATATCTTTATGATCGGCGATACGTCGCTTGACGCCATTTCGGCAAAGTCGGCAGCGGTGCGAAGCATGGGCGTAAGCTGCGGTTACGGCAGTGCCTCGGAGCTACGGGCGCATTTCGAGTTCGTATGCGCGGACGCAAAAGAGGCGGTTGAGCTGATACGCGAAATTTCATCGAAATTTTAGGCGCGACGGAGCGAAATTTTACCTAGTTTTGATGCGCTATTTTTGCAAATACTATAAGCGAACCCGTGCCCGAAATTTAAAATTTGAAATTCCAATTAATTTTGCGTTTTAAACAGTGCGCGATATGAATTTGCTCGTGCTATTTAGCTGGAAAGCAAGGCGCTTTCTAAGTGTTCAAACGATGCGCGGAGTTAAATTTCGCATATTTCTGCTCTGGTCTAGCAATAGCCTGTGCTGAACTAACAATGTACGGGAATATTTCACTTTGTCCATAGTACTTGATCTGATTCGTTTAATGTTCGGCATTAGCAACGTATGGGAAAATTTTGCTACTTCGAGTAATTGTGTTTTATTTACTTTCGGTTTGTATTAACACAATGTACTGGAAAATCTTGCCGCAGTCAAATTTTACGCAATTTTGCAATGTCTTTTGAGTTTGCGAACGGCCTTTGCAAGAAATTTTATGCAAGCTTCGCACTCAAATTATATGGCTTTGATTTTAGTTTAGACCCACTTAATCGCGATAAATTCTATGCTTCGTCTGAGGTGAGTATTTGGTAGGACTTTTGTGCAATCCTATCGCAAGTCTATTTGACGCTTATTTTGGCGCTGCATTCCGGGTTTTGTCGCAATTATGTTCGCTGCGGATTTTCGGTGCGATTTATATCATTTAAGGCCGCGCCCGCGCCCAGCGAGCACTAAACATATATGTTTTGAAGACAGGCTTATATGCTAAAATTTCATCCTGCGACAAATAGCTCGCGAAGGCGTAAATATAGGATAAACTAGCCAAATTTTAAAATTTAGCTCCGCGGCGAGCAGCCATATTCTTTTATCGAAGCCTATGAAAGCAGCGTTAGCTTTTGCGTTTTAATTTTATCGTTTAGGCGCAGCAGGGCTTCAAATTTAATTAAAATTTTGCAAAATTTTAAAATTCCGCCCGCTCTTATGCTTTTTTAAAGCAAAATTCTATAAAATACCGCTTCCGCAATGGGCTATCGTCTAATGGCAGGACAACAAACTCTGGATTTGTGAATATAGGTTCGACCCCTATTAGCCCATCCACTTAAATTTTTAATCCCCTTTATCATAGCTAGCGTTTGAAATTAATTTGCGCGTCATTTTTGCAGATCATGGCAGCATTTGCCTGCTAAAGCAAATTGCGCCAAGCCATAAATAGGCAAAATTTTATCGAGCTAATAAGTAAGTTGCCGCTTTGAAGCGGCGGATTATTTGATTTTTTCTTTGCCTTTGTAAGTGGCGATGCTTTGATACGAGCCATCCTTTTTAAACGCTACCACATCATAGACCTCGGGCTGTGAGCCTTGCTCCATACCTGGCGCTTCTAGCGGCATTCCAGGTGCTGCTATGCCGATAACGTCTTTAGGCTTATTTTTTAGTAGCGTGCGGATCTCACCTGCTGGCATATGTCCTTCGACTACATACCCGTCTATGATCGCGGTGTGGCAGCTAGCGAACTCCAGCGGAAGCCCAAACTCATTCTTCTTCTGGATAAGCGGCTCGTCAGCCAGCGAAATCATCTCGACTTCAAAGCCATTTTGCTCCATGTATTTTGCCCAGTTGTGACAACAGCCGCAGCTCTCGCCGTGATATACCTTGACGTGTTCGCCCGCCACCGCATAGCTACCTAATGCCGCTAAAAGCGCACCTACAAATAAAATTTTCTTCATATTTTACTCCAGTGATTAAAAGTCCTCGATTATACAATACGAATAGTAAATTTTTAAGAGCGAACCATGTAACTCTAAGATTAAATTTGACGAAGCAGACCCGCTTGTAAGCCGAAATTTTAAGAAATTTTAAAATTTCGGCGTCGCGGATAAGTTGGTTATAGGCACTGAGACAGTGCTGATTTGATAGCGGATTTTGATACGTAGCCTTCCGAGTCGCTGGTAAGTGATACGTCGCAGCCTGGCTTATAGTTTTTCCAGGTGTAGATATTGCCATTGTCTTCGGTTGTTTTGATAGAGTCTGGCTGTTTATTCCACGCAGAAATTACTTGATTGATATGAAATGCATCGCTGCGATCTTTCGGCGCATTAGTCATACCTGTGCTATCGGGCAAGGTCGTTTCGACCATATCAGTGGTGCCTGCGGTGGAGACCTCTTGGACTTTATCATTTACGCCGCCGATATTTGTTTTGCTGCTTTGGGATTTTGTTTGATTGCGTACTCCGCTTGGTTCGTTGGATATATTCCAGTTGGAACAACCGATAAAAAATACCACTGCTACGAGCGCAGCTATTAAATTTCTCATAAAATTCTCCTTCAAAAATTTCGTTGCGATAGTAGCACATTTATCTTTAGTTTAAAATAAATCCGAGCCCTTGAAATTTGAAATTTCGCAGGAATTTTGCGAGGCGTTTCAGTAGGAATTTATAAAATTTGAGATAATATTGCAACCTTTCATACCAAACGGGCTTTTAAATTTTGCACGGCAAATGCCTTTTTGGCTACCAAATTTTAAAGGATTTTTGATGTATGCTATCATCAAACACGGCGGCAAGCAGTATAAGGTCGAAGAGGGCAACTACCTAAATTTAGACCATTTTAATGCTGAGCCGAAAGCAAAGCTCGAGCTTAGCGAAGTTTTAGCGCTAAACGACGGCGAGTTAAAGGTAGGAGCACCGTTCGTAAAGGGTGCCAAGGTGGTTTTGGAGGTCGTTTGCGAAGGCAAGGATAAAAAAGTCGTTATCTTCAAAAAACGCAGACGCAAAGATTCAAAAGTAAAACGCGGCTTCAGACGCCAATACACCCGCGTCAAAGTCGTTTCGATTAACGCATAAAGGATAGAAAATGGCACACAAAAAAGGTCAAGGCTCAACCCAAAATAATAGAGATTCCATCGGACGACGCTTAGGCGTCAAAAAATTCGGCGGCGAGTTCGTTCGCGCGGGCAACATCATCATTCGCCAGCGCGGCACTGCGACGCACCCGGGCTGCAACGTAGGCATGGGTATCGATCACACGATTTTCGCGCTGATCGACGGCGTCGTAAAATTTGAGCGAAAAGATAAAAATCGCAAAAAAGTGTCGGTTTATCCGGCTGCGTAATTACCGCTAAAATCTTCGGGGGCGCAAGCCCCTATTTAAAATTTCACCCGTTTAAAAATTATCTTCAACTCATTTGGCTATAATTGCCGTTTTAAATTTAAGGATAGCTATGTTCATAGACAGCGTAAAATTTAGCGTCAAATCAGGCGACGGGGGTACAGGTTGCGTCAGCTTCCGCCGAGAAAAATTTGTCATCCTAGGCGGTCCCGACGGTGGCGACGGCGGTGACGGCGGCGACGTGTATTTTAGGGTCGATAAAAACTCCCACACCCTTTCATCTTACAAGGGCAAGCGGGAGTTTAAGGCGCAAAACGGCGCGCCCGGCGAGGGTCGCAAAAAGACTGGCAAAAGCGGCGAGGATCTCTATCTCATCGTCCCTCCGGGCACCAGCGTTTACGACGAGGATAGCGGCGAGCTAGTGCTTGATATGCTAAATGACGGCGAAACTAAGCTATTTTTAAAAGGCGGCAAAGGCGGGCTTGGCAATGTGCACTTTAAAAGCTCAATTAATCAAGCCCCCGAATACGCGCAAAAAGGCCTAGAGGGGCAGACGCGCGAGGTGAGACTAGAGCTAAAACTCATCGCCGACGTGGGGCTAGTGGGCTTTCCAAACGTGGGCAAAAGCACGCTAATCTCAACCGTCTCAAACGCTAAACCCCAGATTGCAAACTACGAGTTTACCACGCTCACGCCAAAGCTCGGACTCGTCGAGGTGGACGAATACAGCGGCTTTGTCATGGCCGATATCCCGGGCATCATAGAGGGCGCAAGCGAAGGGCGCGGGCTTGGCGTGCAGTTTTTAAAACACGTCGAGCGCACGAAAATTTTGCTTTTTATGCTTGATCTTGCAAACTACCGCAGCCTTGAGGAGCAGTTTGACGCGCTGAGGGCCGAGACGGCAAAATTTTCCGGAGAGCTTGCAAAAAGAGACTACGCGATCGCCCTAACTCGCGCGGACGCGGCCGAAAATTTGCAGGAAAAATTTGACGCGTTTTTGTCGCATTTGGGGCTTGTAGGCACGGCGGGTGAGATGAAATTTAAACAAAATATTTATGAGTTTGACGCCGCTAAGCCGTTTTTCGTGATGCCGATATCTTCGGCTACGGGACAAAATATAAACGAGCTAAAATTTAACCTGCTTGAGCTGCTTAAAAAGGAGCTGTAGGTTGCGCCAAAAGCCGCACCGCAGATGGCTTTTGCGAATGTAGGTTTTAAGCGCGTCCGAATATGCGGGTAAATTATGTTTATCGCTCGCAAACGCCGCAAAAAAATAAAATTTAAGAAGGCGAAATGAATAAAATTTTTATTCTAGTATTTTTATGCTTCGGTGCGTATTGTTGCGATCCCGCCGATCCGGTGCCCTATTTTATGGACTTTAACGACAAGGATCATGGCGGCACGCTGAGCTTGCAAGAGTGGACGGCGAGCGAGGTGCCGTCCGGGCTGAGAGTAGAGCTAAATCTGCGCTCGGGCTCGGAATTTAAGGGGGCTGGATGCTAATCGTGACGGTAAGATTAGCCTTAATGAGCTGGGAGCGAAACCGTCTGCAAAGATTTATTGGTCCGAAGATCCGTGCGCTTTTTGGCCTTGGCCGGACGGATCCGAGGATAAAAATCAATCCGCCGTCAAATAAGGCGCGCGAGTGAACCCATGGTTACATCACGGTCTGCGCAAAATTTATTGCGAGCACAACTAGCGTCTGCATGATCGCTCGCGCCCTGATGTGGCCAAATTTAAAGGAAAAGAATGAATATAATTTTTATGGGAACGCCCGAGTATGCGGCTAAAATTTTACGCGCGCTTACGGGGGCGAAATTTAATATCTGTCTCTTATA